>JBDIBK010000275.1:0-2559 GCA_039812845.1 Bryobacterales bacterium | reverse complement strand
GGACCCACTTCGAGACGCCGGACGGCGCGCGCGTATTCGAGCGCAGCGGCTCCGCCGTCGAATTCAACCGCGCGCATATAGCCATCCCAATCTCCCCGCTTGATGGTGATATCCGCGATGAGGTGGTGGAGATTGGCTTCGTGGAGCACCACGATGCCGGGATGCGAGAGCGCTTTCCGGTAGACGAAATCGTGATCGCCGTTGTTGCCGATCTGATACAGAACCGCATCGTAGCGGGAGAGATCGGGCACATCGGCGGCGGAAGAAAGGACATCGACCGAGGCAATGGCGGCCATCGCTTCCGCCAGGGCGGCGCTGTAATCGGCGATTCCGCTCCGGGCGGGGGGCAGTGGGCTGATGAGCGCGATTCGCATTACGAACCGGAAGCCAGGGCGCGGGGCGCGGCGCTTTCGAGGGCGCGAGAGGGAACGCCGGCCACTTCCCGGTAAACGTCCAATACAGCGGATGCCGTCGCATCCCAACTAAAGGCACGCGAGCGGTAAAGGGCCGCTTCGCCCAGCTTCTGGCAGAGATCGAGATTCGCAAGCATATCGTACAGAGCCTGCGCGATGGATCGGGTGCAGGCCGGGTCAAAGTGAACCGCCGTCTTGCCGGTGACCTCCGGCATGGCCGTGCGATCCGAACAGGCGATTGGACGTCCGCAGGCCATGGCTTCGAGCAGCGGAATTCCGAAGCCTTCGTAAAAGCTGGGAAAGACAAAGAGGTCCGCGGCGTTGTAGAACGCGGGCAGGATTTCGTCCGCGACGAACCCGACGAAGTGGATCCGCTGCCGCAGCGGGGACTTGCGGGCAAGGTCACGGATCTCCGACGACTGGCTGGTATCCTTGCCGACGAAAACGAGATCCTGCGCAAACTCCGGATGCGCCTGGATGAGCGATTCGTAGGCGTGAATCAGGCCGGACTGATTCTTCCGGCGCTGGAGATTCCCCACGCACAGCAGAAACGGAGCGGAAATGCCGAAGCGGTCCCGCACAATCGCTTTCGCCTGGCGCTGGCTGACGGGCTTAAAGCCCGGAGCGACGCCATTGTGCGCCACATGGATGGAGTCCGGGTCCAGATGGTAGGCCGAGGCGATCGCCTGGCGAGAAAAATCGCTGCAGGTGACGATGCGTGCCGCTCGCCGTACGGTGCGCTCGACGGTGATGGCCAGTTGCCGCTGCCGGAACGGAGAGAAAAAGTCCGGATGATGCAGGAAGCTCACGTCGTGAACCGTGACCACAATGGGAACGGGACAGCGCAGAGGCGCCGTGTATTGAACGTGGATGAGGTCCGGGCGGTCTTGGCGCAACTGCGCGCCTAACTGAAAGCCAAGGCGCACAAATGGGTTGGCCGACACCCGCCGGGTCTTGACTCGTTCCGGAATATCCCCGCCGTCGCGCTTCGCCGAAACATACGCCAGATAATCGTTGCGGGGCTCCAGCTTGACGAAGCGCTGGAGCAAGTTGCGGACGTAGACTTCATTCCCCGTCTGCCGGTTGCCAATGGCGTGGGCATCTACAGCAATCCGCATGCTGCCCCCCCGCTATTGCCATTGCGTTCGGATCCGACGTTCATAAACCACATGCCGCCAGTTCGTCCCAGGCTGTCCGCCAGGTATACGCGGCTTCAAATCGCTTTCTACCGTTTGCGCCAATCTCCGCGGCCCAGCCGGGATCTTCCAACAGCGCTACCACTTTCTTCGCAAACTCTTCGGGCTCATCGGCAATGAGCAGGTCGCGCCCTGGCTCGCACTCCAGCCCCTCCGCGCCCAGAGTGGTGGATACGACGGGCGTTCCAACCGCCCAGGCTTCCACAATCTTCAGACGGGTTCCGGAACCGACGCGCAAGGGCACCACCGCCACGGACGCGGACGCTATCTCTATCATCGCATCCTCCGGGTCCGACACAAGGCGCGTGCGGGGAACACTCGCCAGCGCTTCGGAAAGCGCGGCAGCCGATTTGCCCACTACTTTCCAATGCGTATTTTGGCGGCGCGTCGCAATGGAAGGCCAAATTTTTGAGGCAAAATCGAGCACCGCGGTTTGATTCGGGACGTACTCCATGTAGCCGCTAAAGACGATTTCATCTTCTCGCAAGACGGAGGGCGTCGGCTGCATCGGGATCGTATTTTTTACAACTGCAACCGGCAGGCCGGGGAAACGGTTCTCGACGAAGCGGGAATCCGCTTTTGAGGTTACGATTGCAAGATCGAAGCGCGGCAACAGATCCGCTTCTAGCGCCGCCGCGGCCTTTGCGAAGCGGTTGTGAATGGCGCGGGCCACCGGGCCACCCTCGTTCGCGGACCGTTCATGCCAGACGGACTCGATGTTGTGGAGATCAATTACAAGACGGCCGCAGAGGGGCCGCAGGGCCTTCGCATACGTCGCGCACCAGAAATGCTCGATGACGGCCACGTCATAGCGCCTGCCGGCGCATGCGGCGCGGAGGGCGCTTTCGAAGCCCGCGAAGCGATCGACAAGGGGCGGCACGTGGCGGAACAATCTCGATGCATTGCGCAAACTCCTGGGAAGGATGGCCTTGCTGTGAAAGGGCAGGGGC
>JBDIBK010000274.1:0-2578 GCA_039812845.1 Bryobacterales bacterium | reverse complement strand
TGGAACGGTAAAGGCCGCAGAGGGCGTTCACGCGCGCTTTTGGCGTGTGCCGCTCCAGCACAAGAGACCGCGCGCGGCCGGCAAGCGCCTTTCCGAGGCTGGCGTCTTCCCACAGGATACGCGCGATCGCCGTGGCGAGCGCATTGGCGTCGCCCGGAGGGACCAGAAGCGCGCTTTCCCCGTGGGTAACGATCTCGGGAATCCCTCCCACCCTGGTTGCCACCGCAGGCACGCCCGCGGCCATTGCTTCGAGCAACGCGTTTGGCGAACCTTCCGTTAGGGACGACAGTACGGCGACCGACGCGATTCCATAGAACGGCTCCGCGCTTGGCTGCTGCCCGGTGAGGGTGACAAATCCGCCGAGCCCCAGTTCCCGGATGGCAGCCTCGATGGGGATTCGTTCCGGACCGTCGCCCACGACAACCAGATGAACCTCCCGCCGGCCGAGCACGGCGCGGACGGCACGCAGCAGACAGATATGGTCCTTCTCCCGCGAGAGGCGGCCCACGATGAGGGCGACGGGCCGGCCTTCTGGAATCTGCCATTGTTCGCGCAGGCTTCGCGCCGCTTGCTCCGCGCGGGCGTCTTGCGCCCAGCCGGGGCGGATCGCGTTGTGGATCACGTGCAGTCGGCGGCGGTCCACTCCCTTTGCCGCCAATTCCTCGCGAAAGGGATCGCTCACCGTAAGCACCATACCGGCGGCCGGGAGACTGAAGCGGTCGAGTTCGTTGTAGAGGCGGGTTTTCCAACTGGTGAAGGTGTAGCCATGGTGGAAGGCCACCCAAGGCGCGAGGCGCGGCAGGCCCGCAAGGCGCGCGAGGAAGTGAGACTTTACCGCGTGGGTTTGGATGATATCCGGCTGAACGGATGCGACGGTCTCCCGCAGCGCCTTCACCACGCTCCAATCGAAGGCGCGCGATTCCGGGATCTTTCGGAGAGGAACGCCCGCCGCGCAGACACGGTCAAGAAACACATTCGAACCCGCGCCCCGGACGAAGGTGGCGATGACGGTGTCGATTCCTTCCGCACCCGACCACTCCGCGAACTCAATCAGGTTCTTGGCGGGGCCGGTGATGGAAGTGGCTTCAATGATGGCGAGCAGACGCAAGCGCTTGTTCATGGGCGCTCCAGCCATGCCCGGTAGGTTTCCACCAACTGCTTCCCTAAAGATCGCCAATCATAGCGGGCGCGCACGGTGCGAAGACCGCGCCCGATGAGTTGCGTGCGCAATTCGGGATTCGAAGCCAAGCTGACCAGATGCCGGACCCAAAGTTCGTGCGAATTGCCGTCGGCGGACAGGTAGTCAATGTCAGGTTTAATCGCCAAGCCTTCCGCACCCAGAGGGGTGGAAACCACCGGTGAGCCCGCAGCCATCGCTTCGAGAATCTTGAGGCGCGTGCCGCCACCCGTCTTGAGCGGCACCACCGCAGCCAGCGCCCTCCGGTAATACGGCTTCACGGAATCAACCGTTCCGGTTACGGCCACGCCGGGCAACTCCCGCAAGGCGAGAACCGCCGGTGCGGGCCGGGCACCCACGATGACAAATTCCAGATCCGGCAGCCGTTCCCGCACTTTGGGCCAGATCTCCCTGGCGAACCAGACGGCACCTTCCGCGTTGGGAAAGTAATCCATCGAACCGACAAAGACGATGCTGCGGGGCACGGCTTCACTCGCCGGCGGATCCGGGGCGAAGGCATCGCAATCCACGCCGTTTTCAATGACGGCGATGCGGGCTTTAGGCGCCACCTTAGAGAGCATTTCGCGCTCCCGCTCACTGCACACCACGTGCCCCAGCGCGTCTCTGAGGATTTCTCTTTCGATCCTCTGGAGCTTGCGCGCGGTGAGCGAGGCATAGATTCTCCGGGCCGGAGATCGAACGGTCTCCGCGTACCGGAACATCAGTTCCGATTCGATATTGTGCCAGTTGTAAACGACCGGGGCCGGAACGCCTCTCGCCCGCAATGCCCGCTCGCAGCGCAGCATGTGGATGCTCTCAAGCTGGATCAGATCGAAATTGCGTTCCCGAGCGAAATCCTTCGCGGCCTCCACCAGCGCGGGGGAAGTGTAATTCAGGATGGGAAGCGGCCACTTGCCAACCACACCCCGGATCACCTGCATCGGCCGGTAGGCGGGAGGCTTGGGGACGTAGCGATACTTCCGGCAAAATTGCAGATCCGCGTGCCCCGGCTCGCCGACGCGCTCATCCGCGAAGCCGGCGAGGAACAATTCCCCCCACTCGCCCAAAGAGCGAGCCAGATACAGCTCGCGCAGCTTGGCGCCACTGGTGGCGGGGCTGCACTGGCGCGGAGACAGCATGAGAATGCTTGGCGAATTTGCGTTCATCGGCTTCCGGGGATCTGGCTGTTCTTCGGGCCTGCGCCCTTCATCAGGATACGTTATCGTCTCCGGGACACCCCACATCCTCTGTTTTGACTGGTGGCCACGTTACAATAACGATGGTTATGAAAGCACGAGTACACGTTTACTTAAAACCCAGCGTCCTCGATCCTCAAGGCCAAACGATCACCACGGCCCTCAACGGATTCGGCTATCGTGCCATACGGAGCGTCCGCCAGGG
>JBDIBK010000273.1:0-2582 GCA_039812845.1 Bryobacterales bacterium | reverse complement strand
ATCGCCAAGATCCTTGAGAACGCCACCGACTATTCCATCCAGAACACCACCCGAAACGCCCTGTACCTGCTCACCTCACGGGAAGCGAAGTATAAAGCGAAGGCCGCGATTGAAACCTTTTTCTGGCGGACGGGCGACATGCTGCAGGCGGGCGTGGTGAAACTGGGCACCGCGATTGGACTGAGCATCCAGGGCTTTGCCAGCGTGAATCTTGGCTTCACCGTGGTTTGGCTGGGGCTGGTGTGGATGCTGTTCCGGGAGCACAAGCGGTTGAGCGCGGAGGCGGAGCGCGATGGAACCGCGGCCGGATAACGCGGCGCGGCACATCTCTAGTGCAGCGCGTGTCCCTCGCCGGGCCGGACGAATTTCATCGTCGGTGTCAGTTCCGGGGAGAGCAGCGCGTCGGCGCTCTTGACGTCCGGCATGTGCGATTTCCACCAGCGTTCCGCGTCTTCGTTCCGCCAGGCTGGAAACGATTCGAGCTTGGCGAGCGCGCGCATCAGCTCCCCGGCGGTTTGTGGCCGATCTTCCGGTTCCTTTTCGAGGCACCAGAGCACAATGCGCTCAAGATCGCCGGGGATGGGGGATTCCGTTCGCATGGAGGGTGGCGTGGGTTTCTCCTTCGCGTGCGCGAACATCACCTGCATGGGCGCTTTCCCTTCAAAGACGTCCGTGCCGGTGAGGAGCCAATAGGCCACGCAGCCCAGGGAATAGAGGTCAGAGGTCGCTTCCGCCGGGGAAGTGCCCAGAGCGATCTCCGGTGCCATGAACGCCGGTGTTCCCGCCGTGGAACCTTCCTGCGTGAGCTGAACCGAGGTGCCGGAGGCGGTCAGATCGCGCGCCAGGCCAAAATCCAGTACCTTGAGAAAATCGTAATTGTCGCCAAGCCGGCACAGGAACAAGTTGCTGGGTTTGATGTCGCGATGAACAATCCCCTGGCGATGCGCTTCCCGCAGCGAATCGCATGCCTGGGTGAGCAGGAAGACGGCCCGTCCCGCGGGCAGCGGGCCGAAACGCCGCACCAGGTCCCGCAAGTCCAGGCCTTCGAGATACTCCATCGCGTAGTAGAGCTGTCCGTCCCTGGTGGCGCCGAAATCAAAAACCGTCACCGTGTGCGGAGACCGCAACCCGGCTGTGGCGCGCGCCTCGCGCTCAAACCGCATCAAGGGAGCGTCGTTGCCTTTCGTTCCGGTAGCCAGATGCTCCGCGCTCACAATCTTCACTGCGGTGGCTCTCGCCAGCAGGCTGTGCTTGGCCACCCAGACTTCGCCCATCCCGCCCTGGCCGATCCGCCGGAGCAACTGGTACGCCCCCAGCCGCTTCGCCTCGGTAAGCTGCACCCGCATGTCGTAACTGAGCGAGGAGAGGAAGACCACGATTCCCGAGGTCACGAGCGTCGACAGGAAATTCATGATCAGCAGCTCCCGGGGCGGCGCGGAAGCCTGCCAAAGGAACTCATTCGCCCACACAACGAAGGGCAGCGCGATGGCGCACAGGCCGCAACTGATCGCAATTTTCCAGGGACGAACGGGCAGCATCAGCGCCACCACAACAATCCAGGCATCGGTGTAGCCATACGCGCCCACCGAAGTCTGGCTGAGCTTCGGAGCGGTCCCCAGCAGCGTCACCACGCACGCGCCAATCACGTGATAAGCGAGCCCCAGATGCAGCACCAAGGCATTGGACCCGATCGTGGACCAACAGAGCCTCCAGAGCAAAATGGAGGCGGCGAAGAACACGAAGAGACTCGCGAGTAGGGTGTCGGCGGCCAGCGGCGGCGCGTTCAGAAGGTCATTGGGGAAGAGAACCCGGTACGCCACGTGCAAAAGCACAATCGCGACGGCGATGGCGAGAGCCAGCGATCCCAGGCGGTGGCGTCCGCGGGCAAGCAACTCACTGGCGACCGAGGAGGCATTGCTCCGCAGCGCCAATTGATTCAACGGCCTATCGCCCGCAGCGAGACCAGCGTCACCGCCATGCCCCATAATCGCCATGGTAACGGAAGGAAATCGGTCTCGGCAAAAAAGTTGTAAAGAAAGTTTTCCACAAGAATTCCACCGGGAATGTGGAAATCATGAGGAGAGCGCCGCGAGGCAATGCAGTAAGGCCTTTGCTTGTGTGGCAGTTGCGCAAGATTCCCTTTCCACAGCCCTCTGGAGCGAACGTTTTCCACAGGAATCATCGAGCCGCCTTTCTGTTTTGGCACCCCCTTGAATCGGCGGCGCATTCTGGACGACACTCAAGAGGTTCTCTCGTTCCATGCCGTCCCAGAACATCACATACGAGAAAGGGCTGCCCGCCGCCGTAGAAGTGGAGAAACTGGTGCTGGGAAGCGTCCTGATCAATGACGCCACCTTCATCCAGGCCGGCGGATTGCTGCGTTCCGAAGACTTCAGCATCGAGAAGCACCAGCGCATCTTCACGGCCATGCGCGAGCTCTATGAGCGCGGGGAACGCATTGACCGGATTACTCTGGCGAACGAGCTGAACCGCAAGGGATTGCTCGCGGACGTGGGCGGCCTCAGCTATCTGGTTTCGCTCGACGACGAGCTTCCGGTGGTTTTCAACATCGACAGCTACGT
>JBDIBK010000272.1:0-2631 GCA_039812845.1 Bryobacterales bacterium | reverse complement strand
AAGAGGCGCACGACTTCGGGAACATCCTTGAGACGGCCGGTGAGGTTGATGGGAAACCCTTCGCGGAGAAAGAGCACGAAAATGTGGCCCGCCCCGATCGCTTCGGCCGCGGCGACGGCGGCTTCGCGAAGGGCGTCGTCGTTCCCGTCGTGCCGGATGAGGCAAGGGCCGGAGGCTTCGTTGAACGCGACGCCAAAGCGGATGGCGGAGTTCGTGTTCACGACCGCTTCATAGACATCCTCGACGGTCTTGATGAAGTGCGACTGGCCCAGGATCAGATTCGCGCCCTGGGGAATTGCGAGGGGGATGAGCTTCAGTTCCATTGCGTACAGGGGCGCGCCGAACGCCGACGGCGGGAAGGCGCACCGTGAAATCCAGTTTAGCGAAGCGCGGCCCGCCCCGGCAGGAAGCCCAGTGGGAAAGCCCGGCGTGACCGCGTCGGGTCGGAGGCGCTAGAGTATGAAAGTGCCTGCAAATCTGGACGGGAAGACGGCGCTGGTTACGGGCGGCGCGAATGGGATCGGGCTGGCAATTTCGCGCGAACTCGCGGCATGCGGGGCACGCGTTTGGATTGCCGATCTGGAGCGGGCGGAGCCGGCGCGCGTAGCGGCTGGTTTCGGCGCGGAGGGCGTTGTTGCCGATGTGACGGACCCCGATTCGCTGCGGGCGGCGTTCGACGCCATTCCGGAACTGGATATTGTCGCGGCGAACGCGGGCACGGCCATCGAAGCGCCGCTCGGCGAGATTACGGCGGCGATCTGGGAGCGGACGATCAGCTTGAATCTGACAGGGCTGTTTCGCACGGTGCAGTTGGCGGCGGAGAAGATGAAGGCGCGGCGGCGAGGCTCGATCGTGCTGACGGCTTCGACGAATTCCTACGATGGAGAGCCCAATCTGACCGCGTACAACGCCAGCAAGGCGGGGGTGCTGGGCGTGCTGCATACGGCCGCGAACGAACTGGGTCCGTGGCAGATCCGGGTGAATGCGGTGAACCCAGGGCTGATTCGCACGCAACTCACGAAGGGCGCCTTCGACAGCGAAACGGTGATGAAGAGCTATTTTCGCCATGTGCCTCTGGGCCGGGGAGGGGAAGCGGGAGAGGTGGCCAAGGCGGTGGCGTTCTTGGCCTCCGACGAGGCGTCCTACATCACGGGCGCGACGCTGCTGGTGGACGGCGGACAAATGGCCGCGAAGTTCGGCACGTGGGACGAAGCGACTGCCGAATTTGAAAAAGACCGCTGGCGGCTTCGTTAAGCAATGGCTACTTCAAAGCGAATGGTTCGTTCCCACGGGTGCGCGGCGAAGGGGCCGCGCGTGCCGGCCATTCGATTGGGCGAGTGCCCCCGATGGAGGCGAATCGGATCGGCAGTTGTGGCGCTGACGATGCTCTTCGCGGCCGCTGGAAGCGCAGTTTCGCAAGTGCTGCCTACACCGAACCACAATCAATCCGAGTGGTTCAGCTATCGCGGAGATCACGAAATCCAGGGCAAATGGGGGCTGCACGTCGACGGAAGCTGGCGGCAGATGAACGAGGCAAACTGGGTGCAATGGCTGGCGAGCCCCGGTGTGAACTATCAGGTCTCGCCGGGCATTCAGATTACGGGAGCCTACGCATATTTCATGACGCGTCCGGGTGGGTTGCACTGGAACCTGGCTTCGTATCCGGAACACCGGATTCAGGAGCAGATCACGATCACGCGGCCGCTGGGGAGGATTCCGCTTCGGCATCGCATCCGCGCAGACCACCGCTTTATTGGCAGCGGGGCAGTGGATGGGCTGGAGCGAAGCTGGTATCGCCAGCAACGACTGCGGTATATGCTGCGGAGCGACATTCCGCTCCGGCGGGGCGCCGGCGGGAGGACCGTGCTTTCGCTTGGGATCTACGACGAACTCTTCTTTCACTATGGACGGAAAGAAGACGGACAGTTTGAGAAGAATCGCATCTATGCGGGGTTCACCTTCCGGCCCAGCCGGACACTGGCGTTCGAGTGCGGGGCTTTCACGCAGCGCACGCACCGAAGCACCGGGGAGCGGGAAAGCAGCGTTGCCCTGCTGGTGGGCGTGAGCAGCACGGCCCCCTTGCGCCGCCTCTTTCGCCGGCGCTAGCGCGACTCGGTTATGGATGGGGAGCTTCGAAGCGGAGACTGTGATGCCGTTCGGCGGACGTGAATGCGGGGCCTGACGGCGCAAAATGCGCGCGCGCCGATCCGTATAGAATGGGCCAATGCGGCGAAGGCATTTTCTTGCGACGGCTCTCGCTTCGTCCCAGGTGAGCGGCGCGAACGAGCGGGTGAATCTGGCACTGATTGGCTGTGGCGGACGCGGGCGTTATGTGGCGGGGTTCGCGAAGGAGAACCCGCACGCCCACTTCGCAGCCACCGCCGATGTCTACCTGCCGAACGCGCAAGCGGCAGCCGCCCGGCTGGGGGCCGGGGAGGCGGTGCAGGATTTTCGCCGCCTGCTTGACCGCAAGGAGATCGATGCAATCTTCGTCGCGACGCCGGACCACTGGCACGCGACGATCGCGGTGCTGGCCGCGGAAGCGGGCAAGGATGTGTATGTTGAGAAGCCGCTGGCCTACTCCATCCGCGAGGGGCGGCAGATCGTGGACGCGATGGCGCGCACGAAGCG
>JBDIBK010000271.1:0-2664 GCA_039812845.1 Bryobacterales bacterium | reverse complement strand
ACCCGCGGCCCTGGGGAAACCCAGTTGGAAACGGACCGCCGGAAGATCGCCCGGCGCATGCGGAAGCTCGAAGCGGACCTCGAAGCCGTCCGGCGCGGCCGTGGAGTGCAGCGCGCCAAACGCGCTTCGGTACCTCTTGCAACCGCGGCGCTGGTGGGTTACACGAACGCGGGCAAATCCACCTTGTTCAATGCACTCACCGAAGCCGGCGTTCTGGCCGACAGCCGCCTCTTCGCCACGCTGGACCCCACCGTGCGGGCCCTCACGCTCCCCTCCCGCCGCAAGGTGCTGCTGAGCGACACGGTGGGGTTCATTCGGAACCTGCCCGTCAGCCTGGTCAAGGCCTTTCGGGCCACGCTCGAGGAAGCCTCGGGCTCCAGCATCCTGGTGCACGTCGTGGACGCCTCCTCGGAGCATGCGGCGGCCCATGTGACCCACGTGAACGAAGTCCTGAAGGAGATCGACGCCGGCGATATTCCGCAAATCCTGGTGCTCAACAAGACCGATCTCCTCCCGGATGGCGGCGTCATTCTGGAGCGGCGCTTCGCCGCGGAACCGGGGATCCAGCATTGCCTCACCGTTTCCGCCCTGGAAGGCACGGGCCTGGCCGAACTGCTCGCGCGGCTTGACCGGATGCTTCCCTACGATCCCCTGCGGCGGGTTCACTTCCATTTCCCGCATGATGCCGCTCAGCAGGTGAACACGGTGCATGTCACCGCGCAGGTGCTCCACCGGGAGTACACCCCGGATGGGTGCGACATTGAGGCGATTGCGCCGGCTTCGGTGGTCCGGCTGCTGGCTCCGTACTTGACCGGCGAGAGTGCGGAAATCGGGCTGCCGGTGGAGCGGCACCCGGCACCATAACGGCCTCCGTCACCCAACGGCGGTCGATGGGTCTGCATGCGGCATACAACCAGCGCCGGGAATCGCTTACACTGATGGCGGTGACGCCATTCCCGCCGGCAACGGGAATAGGATTCGAGATTCCCTATGGCTGAGAGCTCCCACATCCCGGCACAGAGCGCGAAGCCCCGTTCCGCCGAGCACGATCTCTCCGTGCGCAAGGCGACAATCCCAAACTTCCTTACAATCCTGCGCATCTTTTTTGTCCCCCTGCTCGTGGCGCTTCTGGTGCAGGAAGACCTGGGGATTTCCCTGTGGGGCTATGGACTCTCCAATGAGAATGCGGCTTTGGCGGTGTTCCTGATTGCGGGCCTCACGGATCTTCTCGATGGTTACCTCGCCCGGCGCTGGAAGCAGGTGACCACTGTGGGTACGCTGCTCGACCCGATCGCGGACAAGCTGCTGATCTCAGCCGCTCTCATCGCCCTGGTCCAGGTTCGCGTAGTGCCCGCCTGGATGGTGATTGTCGTGGTTGGCAGAGAATTCGCGGTAACCGGGTTGCGCTCCATCGCGGCGGCGGAGGGCTTCACGATTCAGGCCAGCGAACTCGGGAAATCGAAGATGGTTTCCCAGATTCTCGCGGTGGTGCTGCTCATTCTCGGTATCCAGCACGAAGCCCTGCGATGGCCGGCCCTTGCGATGATGTGGCTGATGGTGGGCTTTGCTCTGGCGTCCGGGACGCAATACTTTCTGCGGTTCTGGAGCAAACTTGACCGCAACGTCAAAACCCACCGGCGGCGCGAACTCCTGGCAATGGAGACGGAGCATCGCCAGCGCCTCTTGCGGATCGCCCGCCAGGCAAGGTCTCGCGGACGGGCCGCGAAACGCCCCTTCCGCTTGCGCGCGCTTGCCCCCTGGCTGCAACAGCGCTTTCCCGCGAAGCCGGAGGATTCCCCCAGCATCGATCCGCCAAAAGAGGGTTTTCCCCGCTAACGTTCCACGCCGGAGGAGCCTGTCACGCCGGAAGAGCGCGTTGCGCCAGCAGTGCCGGTCGTCCCGGAAGGGCCGGCCGTTCCCGAAGATCCTGTAGTGCCGCGGCCTTCCGGGGGCGTCTTCGGAGCCGGGGCCTGAATGCTCGCGCCCTCTGGCGTCAACGTCACCGTTCGCACTTGGCCGACGGGTCCAATCTTGCCCACATCGCTCCCCTGCCAAACCACGCTCAACCCCCCGGCGTTGCCCGTCAGGATCTGGGCGTTCGCGCCCACCCGGATCACCCGCGATTGCCCGGCGTCGATCGTGCCAACGTATACCGTCTTCTCTCCATCGCGCACTCGCACCCAGGTCAGGGCGCTTGCGGAAAGCCGAAGTTCGCGCTCGCCGCTACCGAGCACCGTGGGGACAGGGGATGCTTCCCCGGAAGCGGGGGCAGCGGCTGTAGCCGGTGGAGTCTCAGGGAGAGCGGCGGGCGTGGCGGGCGGTGTGGCAAGTCCCGTTTCCGCTGGCAGGGAGGTCCCCGCAAGCGAGGAATCGGAAGGGCCCGGCTCCACGGCGCTTTGTTCCGCCGTCGATTCCGGAGCAACTTCCGGTTTCACTTGGGCCACCGGGACGGACGGGCTTTCCGTGGTCTGGGTGGCTTCCGTGGCGCTCGAAACACTCCGATCCCGGGTCTGGGAATCTTCCCAGATCATATACGCCACGGCGCAAACCGCAATCACTCCAATGAGGAGACCAACGGAAAGAAAGACTTGCCGGAACGAGAAACCGCCCTGGCCTCCGGGAGTGGGGAGCGGCGGCAGGTCGGGCTGCTCCGGCATCGAAAGC
>JBDIBK010000270.1:0-2668 GCA_039812845.1 Bryobacterales bacterium | reverse complement strand
GTATTATTCAACTCACCGCGCTGCTCAAGCAGGCCGAGGATGCGCTGCAAATGCTTGTCGGCGTATTCAATCTCATAGGCGTAGTCGGCAATATCCTGGCGAACTTCGGGCACGTCGGGCAGAAATCCCGGCACTTCGACCGAGGCGGGATTCTTCCCATGGCGGGCTCCGGCGCCCTCCTCAAAGGGGCGGTGCGGCTCCTGGAACCCCACCCAAAAACAGAAGGGCGTATCCGGCGGCCGGGATTCCAGAAAGAGCTCGAAGTTCCCGGCATAATCGACGGTGGACAGGTCCCGGCCGGGAGCTGCCGCTTTCGCGGTGTTATATTCCCGCCCCGCCGGGGAGACCGCGCGCCCGGAAACCTGCCAGTTTCCCGGCCCCCAGCCCTTGCCGGTGAAGCCGACGTGGTAGCCGTAATCGCTGAGCATGTCTGTGTACAAGGGGATCTTTCCCGACGGCCAGACGGTGTGGTTCATCGAGGCTTCCTTGAGCAGGAAGAAGTCCAGACCGGCGAGCACCGATCCGCGGGAAGGGCAGCAGGAGGGCGTCGACACAAACGCGTTCCTGAAGAGCACGCCTTCGGACGCGATGCGGTCGAATCCGGGGGTGGAAACGAACTTCGAACCGTACGCGCTGGTATGGGGCTGCGATTGATCGTCGCTGATGACAAACAGCACGTTGGGGCGGGGATCCCGATTCAGCGCGCAGGAGTCCAGTGAAGCTGCAGCGGCGGGCGCGGCGATCGCGGCCTGCAGGAAACGTCGGCGGTTCATCGCCGCCTATCGTAGCACCATTGCCGGCCCGGCGGCATTTGAATGAATTCTCTCCCAAGATCCGCAACAACTGTGCGTGACTGAGCCTCAGCGCGCAGCGCTTTCGCTAACGAAATTGAGGAACATTTATCGTTTTTATGCACAAGAAATTTCTTCTGATTGCCCTAGGTTTTTTCACGCTGATTGTGGGCGCTTCGGCGGCACCCCAGTTGCAGCAGGGCTCGATTGTGAATGCCGCCAGTTTCGCCGTGGACGGCGCCCCCAATGCGGCGATCGCCCAGGGAAGTCTGTTCACGGTTTTCGGCGTGGACGTGGGTCCGACGACGGCGGTCAACGTGAGCCAGTTTCCGCTCCCCACGACGCTGGGCGGGGTGTCGGTGCGCGTCAGCGTCAACGGACAGAATTATGACTGCCCGATGATTTTTGTGCTGAATTCGCAGGTCTCCGGCATTCTCCCTTCGAACGTCCCGGCCGGAACGGCCACGCTGGTGCTGACGTACAACGGACAGGCGAGCAATGCCATCACATTCCCCGTGGTGGCGCGGATGGCGGGTGTCTTTTCCCGCAGTTCATCCGGCTCCGGGCAATCCGTGATCCAGAACTACATCAGCCCGTCGAGCCAGCCGGACAACGCCATCAACCAGGCGGCGCACGCCGGGCAGGTGGCCATTCTCTGGGCGACCGGATTGGGTGCATCGCTAAACGGTGACGACCGCAATCTTCCGCTTCCCGGCGATCTGCTGCCCCGGGACCAGGTTCGCGTCTATGTGGGCGGCGTACAGGCGAATGTCGAGTATGCCGGCCGTTCCGGCTGCTGCGCCGGGGTTGACCAGGTGAACTTCGTCGTGCCCCAGAATGTCGAAGGCTGCTTCGTGCCGGTGGTGACGACGCTGAACGGCGTTGCCAGCAACTTCACGACAATGGCGATCAAGAATGGCGGCACAACCTGCGACGGCGCTTTCGGGCTGGATTCCAACCGGCTTGACCAACTGATCACGAAAGGGAACCTGAAGACCGGCATGGTGGGACTGTCGCGAACCCGAATGCAGGTCCTGGGCTTCGACACGTCCGTGGAATCCGGTTTCGCCTCGTTTGTGGAACTGAATGGTCTGGGACTGCTGGCTGGCGGTTCTTCCCTCGGGGAAGGGTCGCTCTCGGCCAATAGCTGCGTCGTGTTCAACTATCGCACCGATTTTGACGGCGGGAACGCGGAGGAGCCTCCAGACCCGATGGCTGCGTACACAATTCGCGGTCTCGACGCGGGTGCGTCCATCTCCGTCGCCGGGCCGAACGGCCAGAAGGATCTGCCGAAAGCCGCGGGCGAGACGGGCCACTACTTCGGGATGCTGGGGAACGTGCTGAATCCGCAGTCGATTTACCTGACGCCCGGCGTTTATACGGTGGGCAACGGAGCGGGCGGCGCGGATGTGGGCGCTTTCAGCTTCACCAAGACGGTCCCCACCTTCATCGACTGGAGCAACCGGGCCGCCATTGGCGATGTTGCCCGCTCCCAGCCGCTGAATGTGACGTGGACCGCGGGGCAGGCGCAATCGGGCGTGGTGTTCATTACCGGGATGTCCTACTCCGTTCCCAAGAAAGTGAGTTCCGCGTTCTATTGCTACGCCGATCCGTCGCTCGGCAATTTCACGGTTCCCGCATACATTCTGAATGCCATGGTGGCTTCGGATAACGGCGGCAATGCCTTGCTGCCGTCGGGAACACTCAGTGTCGGAGGCGCGATCACCCCGGGCTTTTTTGAAGCGCCGGGGATTGACCTGGGAGTCTTCTCGGTGAGTGCGATCGATTCGAAATCCGTGAAGTATCAGTAACGCGCGAGCACGCGCAATGCGGCAACGATGGCGGGGGAGCGATATGCTTCCCCGCCATCGCTGCGT
>JBDIBK010000269.1:0-2675 GCA_039812845.1 Bryobacterales bacterium | reverse complement strand
CCCGTTTCAGGCCTCGCGAGCGGCGGAGCTATGATACGGTAGCGCACAAGGGCGCACCGCGCTTCGAAAGGCGAATCCATCCGATGAACCGACGCCAGTTTCTCTCCTCCTCCGCCGCGCTCTCCGCGGTTGCCGGCCCCGGTCTCGCTCTGGCACAGGCCGGCAAGACATACACCACCGCGCTCGTCGGAGCGGGCTGGTGGGGCGGCAATATCCTGGGTGAAGCGATGGCCGCGAAGCGAAGCAGGATTGTCGGCGTTTGCGACGTCGACAGCCAGGCCCTCGACGCCACCGTCGCCAAGGTGAATCAACTCACCGGCGACACCCCACGCCGCTACAAAGATTTCCGCGAGCTGATTGCCAGGGAAAAGCCGGAGATCGTCATCGTCGCCACTCCAGACCATTGGCATCCCCTGGTTACGATTGCAGCCGTGGAGGCGGGCGCGCATGTCTACGTCGAGAAGCCCATCAGCCACACGATTCGGGAAGGGCGCGCCATGGTCAGTGCCGCCCGATCGGCGAACCGCGTCGTGCAGGTGGGCACGCACCGGCGCGTCTCTCCGCACAATATCGAAGCGATCAAGTTCCTCCAGGCCGGCAAAGCGGGCAAGATCCACATGGTGCGCTGTTTCGTCCATTCCGGCGGGCGCGGCGGGGAGCCGACGCCGAATAGCGAAGCGCCGGCCGGGCTCGATTGGGACATGTGGTGCGGCCCCGCGCCTCTCCATCCCTACAACAAGGCGCTTCACCCGAAGGGCTTCCGCATGCATCTCGACTACGCGAACGGCGTGATTGCCGATTGGGGCATTCACTGGTTCGATCAGGTGCTGTGGTGGAGTGAGGAGAAGACTCCCAAGAGCGCCTATTCCGCGGGCGGGCGCTTCGTTGACCGCACCATGATGAACGCGCCGGACGCCCAGACCGCGACATACCAGTTCACGGACTTTATCCTCGAATGGGAGCACCGGCGCTTCGCCGGGAACAACGCGGAAAAGCACGCGCTCGGAGCCTACTTTTACGGAACCGAAGGCACAATGCACATCGGCTGGCAGGATGGGTTCACCTTCTACCCCGTGAACCCGAAAGCGCAGACGGTCCACATGGAGCCGCAGCTCAACCTGCCGGATCGCCAGAACATCCGGGAGCTGTGGGCGGATTTCCTCACCGCCATCGAAACGAATCGCCGCCCAGTCTGCGATATCGAATATGGCCACCAGGCCACTGTGATCTCGCTGCTCGGCAACCTCTCGCTGAAGCTGGGCCGTAGCGTGAAGTGGGACGGCGCGAAAGAGGTCGTCCCCGGCGATCCCGAGGCGAACAAGCTGCTCGCCAGAGCCTACCGGGGCGAGTGGAAGTATCCGGGTTGATCGCGCCGCCTAGCGTTGGTTCGCCTTCAGAATCTTCTTGCGCAGACGGATCGATTTTGGGGTGATCTCCACCAGTTCGTCCTCCCGGATGAACTCGATGGCCTGCTCCAGGTTGAGGAGTTTCGGAGGCACCAGCCGAATCGCTTCGTCGGCGGAAGAGGCGCGCATATTCGTCAGCTTCTTCTCCTTGACGATGTTCACGTTGAGGTCGGCGTCCCGGGCGTTCTCGCCCACAATCATGCCTTCGTAGACTTCCGTGCCCGGCTCAATGAACAGCTCGCCGCGCTCCTGCAGGTTCCACATCGCGTAGGCGGTGGCTTTGCCGGCGCGGTCCGAGATCAGGGAGCCCGTGGGCCGGATCGGAATCTCGCCCTGCCACTCGATCCAGCCATGGAACAGCGAGTTCATGATCGCCGTGCCGCGCGTGTCGGTAAGCACGTCGTTGCGCAGCCCGATCAGCCCGCGCGACGGCACCAGGAACTCGATGCGCGCGCGCCCCGTGCCGTTGTTCACCATCTTGGACATCTTGCCCTTGCGCTGGCCCATCTTCTCGATGATTACGCCCACATAGGATTCCGGCAGGTCGATCAGCAGCATCTCGATCGGCTCCTTGCGGACGCCGTCTTCCATTTTCGTGACGATCTCCGGTTTGGCCGCCTGCAGTTCGTAGCCTTCCCGGCGCATGGATTCAATCAGAATCGCAAGCTGCAATTCCCCGCGCCCCAGCACCTTGAAGCTCTCCGGGCTGCCTGTATCTTCGACGCGAATCGAGACGTTCGTGAGCAGTTCCTTATCGAGCCGCTCCCGCAGCTTGCGGGAGGTCACATGGACGCCCTCGCGCCCGGCGAAAGGCGAATTGTTGACGCTGAAGGTCATCGCGATCGTCGGTTCGTCGATCCGAATGGGCGGCAGGGGCTTTGGGTCTTCCGCCGAGGTGATCGTCTCCCCAATCTGGATGCCCTCGACGCCCGCGATGGCGAGAATGTCGCCTGTGAGCCCAAGCGCCTCGTCGATGCGGTTCAGCCCTTCGAACGAATACATCTTGGTGATCTTAGTTCTCTCGAAGCTGCCGTCGAGTTTGGCAATCGAAACCTCGTCTCCGTGGCGCAGCGCTCCGGAGAAGACGCGGCCGATGGCCATGCGGCCGAGGTAGTCGTTGTAGTCGAGGTTCGCCACTAGAACCTGGAGGTTTGAATCGGGGTCGCCGGTGGGTGCGGGAATGGTCCGCACAATCTGCTCAAAGAGCGGCTGCAGGTCTTTCGAATCGCCGTCGCGTTCGAGGTTCGCAATCCCCGCCCGCCCGATGGC
>JBDIBK010000268.1:0-2729 GCA_039812845.1 Bryobacterales bacterium | reverse complement strand
CGGAGTTTGAAGCGCAGTGGGCCGCCTCCCAGCGCTGGACGCTCCTCGCGCTGCCGCGGCCATGACCCTCGCGCGACCCTCCCCTTCGGGCGTTTTGGCGTGGACTCTGGTTGCCTGGCTGGCCGTGCTTTCGGCCTTTGGCCAGCCCGCCCCGCACCCGAATAACCCCGCCGCCGACGCCGCGCTGAAGAGTGCGCTCCATGCCGCGAACGCGGGCGATCTCGCCGGTGCGAAAGCCACTCTCCAGGCGGGCGCGCGCCTTCATCCCCAGGACCCGCGCTTCCCCACCGAACTCGCCGGAATTGCGTTCCTCGAAACTCGCAACGCCGACGCGAAGCGGCTGCTCCACCGCGCCCGCAGTCTCGGATCGGCGGATCCTTACGTCAGCGAGTTCCTCGGCACGCTCTACCTCCTCGACGGCAACGTGGAGGCCACTCTCGCCTTGTGGAATCCGATCGGCAAGCCCAGGCTCGAAGATGCACCGGCCGATACCGGCCTCAACGGCATCCTCCGCACGAGCCTCGCGAGTGACGCCGTTCCGTTTGCCGCCGCATCCATCCTCACCCGCAACGAAGTGCTTCGCGCCGAAAGCGTCACTGAGCTGCTTGGCGTCTGCGGCAGCGGCCGCATCCGGCTCGAAGCCGCGGACGACGACCGCTACCGCGCGCCGCTCCAGTGCGTGGAGAGCCCGTCCTTCGGAAGAAACCGCGTCGCCTCTCTGTTGATGCTGGCGCGAGGTTTGGGCTATCAAACGGTGCATCTTCACTTGCCGAACCTCGGCCACCGGGCATGGAGCTGGAATTCCATGCTGCGCTGGGATGCCCGCAAGCGGCGGATCTGGATGGAGACGGCAATGCCGCTCGCGGGCCGCGCCGGCTGGCGTTGGAGTGCCGACGGCGACGCGCGTCACGAATACTGGCAGATGCTGGAACCGGAGAGCCGGCAGGTGGATCGGGCCTTTCGATATCGACGCGCGGAGGCTGGTGTGGCGCTCTCCGCCGTAGTCGGGCCGCGCACCACGTGGACGAACCGGCTCTCGCTCACGAACCGCTCTTTCGCGGACGCGATCGCCTTCCGCCCCTCGGCGGCTGCGGAGCTGCCAGGCCCTCCCGGCGGCACGTCCGTCCGCTACGGGCATTCCCTTGAAAGCGATGTTTACCGCAACCCGCTCCGCCGCATTGTAGCGGCGGCCAGCGCGAGCGGGTCCTTCGAGCGCTTTCTCGCAAGCGAATCCAACATCTACCGGACGCAGGGCGCGCTCAAGCTTGTCTGGTCTCCGGCATCGAGCGGCGAGGATGGGCGCACCAGCCTCCGCGTGGCGGCCGGCGCTCTGCGCGGGAAGCCGCCGTCCCCGGAACTCTTCGCCATTGGGATGGAGCGCGATGGCGGAATCCCGCTCCGGGGGCACATCGGCACCAGCCATGGCCACAAGGGCAGCGCGCTATACGGAGATCGCTATCTCGCGGCGAATCTCGAAGTCAACAAGACGCTCCTGCGGTTGGGCATCGTCACGCTTTCCGTAGCTCCCTTTCTCGACGCGGCCTGGGTCCGGGACGCCGGCCGCCGTTACGGTGCGCGGCGCACCCAATTCGACGCGGGTCTGCAATGGATCGCCGCCACCCCCGGCGGCACGGAAATTCGCCTGAGCTATGCCTGGGATCTGCGCAACCGGCGTCCATCGTTTTACGCTTACAGCGAACCCTATCCGTAGAGCCGGCGTGAATGCCGAGCCCCTCCGCGGATCGGCCGCCGCTCACATCCACCCGCGAAACGCGGCCCAGCTCACCAGCCCATACTGGGCCAGGATGCGCGGCAATGCGAGCAGCATCGGAATCGCCAGCCACCAGCGCCTCCGCTCCGCGCCAAACAAGGCGAGCATCAGCGCGACGGGCCCTCCCGTGCGAACGTAGCTGTAGGCCTCTCCCCACATGTCTTCCTTCGTGAAAAGCGCGATGCCAAGCGTGTACGCCAGGGCGCAGAAGATCAGCATCGAACGCTCTCCCCGCACAAACAACGCCACGGCGAGAACGAACGAAGCGGCAATCCCCAGAGCGCCGAGGTAGTCGGTGATCGCTGCCACCCAAAGGCCCGCCGAGGAAACATCGTAAATCGCGGGCGTAAGCAATCGGTGGGCAATGCCGCTGAAGGGCGGCCCCAGAAAGAACGCCCCACCGCCCCCGAATTTCGCGATCACGCAGGCAAGCCATCCCAGAAACGGCAGCGCTGTCAGGCACCCGAAAAGCACGGCCTTCCAATCGCGCCGCCACGCCTGGCAAAGCACCCACCCGCCGCTGAGGGCAAGCCCCGTCTCCCTCGCCAGCGGAGCAAAGACCAGCGCGGTATATGCCCACCCGGGCCTCTCTCTCCGCATGGCATGAACCAGCGCCAGAAGCACCACCACCAGGGCGATATCCGTCATCATGCGATCCAGGCTCACCAGCACCGCCGGGACGGCCAGGAAGCTTAGTCCGGCAATGGCCGGGTAACCCCAATCGCGGCAGATCTTCGCGGCCAGCCAGATGCCGAATGCGCACAGGCCCCACACCATCCCGATGTACGTATAGAGCACCCGACTGGGATCTCCGAATGCCAGCAGCGCCGCGCCGCCCGGAATCAGCGCGCGCATCCAGCGCATCGCTGGAAAATCCACGTAGGCGCTGGTGCCGCGCTCATTGGCAAAATCGCGCGCGATGTAATAGTAGAACTGACCGTCAAACCCAAGGGAATCG
>JBDIBK010000267.1:0-2775 GCA_039812845.1 Bryobacterales bacterium | reverse complement strand
CTCCCGCTGAAACGGACCTTGCGGTCCCCCGCTCAGATCATTGCGCGAGACAGCGCCGACGTCCTTCCGATCGCACATCACTAAGAGCCCGATCCGCGACGCCGCGCGGCTGTCCGATGCGAGGAGGCATCTGGCATGAATGTAGCGATCAACGGCCTCGGCAGAATCGGCCGGGCGGCGATGAAGCAGGTTCTCGACGAAAGCGGGTTGAACCTGGTTGCCGTGAACGACCTTATCCCCGCCGACAACCTGGCGTATCTTCTGAACTTCGATACCGTCTACGGCCGTTACCAACGAAAGGTGGAAGCGTCGGGCGACGGCTTGCACGTCGACGGGCGCGCGATCCCGCTCTTTAGCGAACGGGACCCCGCCCGGCTCCCCTGGAAAAAACTTGGCGTGGCGCTGGTCTTCGAATGCACGGGAGCCTTTCGCAAGCGCGAAGACCTCGTGAAGCACCTCGACGCCGGCGCTCAAACCGTGATCCTGTCCGCCCCCGCCAAGGGAGACGATATCGGCACCGTGGTTCACGGCGTGAACACCGCCACGGGCGAAGGCAAGCAGATCATCTCCTGCGCCAGTTGCACCACGAATTGCATCGCGCCCGTCATGGAAGTGATGAACCGGAGAATCGGCATTCGGAAGGCGATCATGACCACCGTTCACGCCTACACCTCCAGCCAGGCCATCGTCGACGGGCCGAACAAGCAGTTCCGCCGTGGCCGCGCGGCTGCGGCGAATCTGGTTCCCACCTCGACCGGCGCGGCGAAAGCGGCCACGCTGGCCCTGCCTGAACTGAAAGGGAAGTTTGACGGCGTCGCCGTGAGAGCGCCGGTTCCGGTGGGCTCGCTCGCCGACATCGTTCTGCTCGCCAGCCGTGCGACCAGCGTGGAGGAAGTAAACGCGATTTTCCGCGAAGAATCGAAATCGGAGCGCTATCGGGGGATTCTCGATGCCACCGACGATCCGATCGTCTCGTCCGATATCGTCGGGCGCACGCAGGCGTCCATCGTGGATCTGGGCACGACGCAAGTCGTGGATGGCGATCTCGTCAAGGTGATGAGCTGGTACGACAACGAGTGGGGCTACACCCATCAGATGCTGCGCGAAGCCGTCGCCATTGCGAAGTATCAGCACCGCCAACGGTAGAGCTTCGCAACCGCATCCCTTGGCCAGGGAGAGGCATGGCGCGCCGGAAACCCGCGCCGCGGCCTCTCCCGCGGAACTGCGCCGCTACGCCATTGCCTGGATATCCGCAAGCACCTGCTCCGCGTGCCCATCCGCCTTCACCTTGCGGTAGACCTTGAGGATTTTTCCGTCTTCGCCAATCACGAACGTGGATCGTTCGATCCCCATGCTCTTCTTGCCGTACATGTTCTTCTCCACCCAGACGCCATAAGCTCTCGCGGCGCTCTTCTCCGTGTCGGCCAGCAGGGGGAAGGTGAGCTCGAACTTGCTCTTGAACTTGGCCTGCGCCCCCGGTTCGTCCGGCGAGATCCCGATTACTTCGACGCCGAGCTTTTCAAAGGCGCTCTTCGTGTCGCGGAACTGGCAGGATTCCGTGGTGCAGCCGGGTGTATCCGCCTTTGGGTAGAAGTAGAGAACCACCTTCTTGCCCTTGAGCGAAGAGAGCTTGAACGTGCCGCCGTCGTCGGTTTCCAGTTTGATCTCCGGAGCCTTGCTGCCCTCGGCAAGCGTTGCGGGGTTGGTTTCGGTGTTAGACATACCGTATTGGATCCACTGGCCCGGAATTGGACTTCTTTTTGTTGGGGTCGATGGTGGAAACTGGCTTCCGCCGGCACCCACGCGCAGGGAAGGGAATTCGGGGAGATCGGAGGAAATCGCGCCACGGAGTGTGGCGTCCTTCCGGGAGAGGAGGCGGGCTAGCGGCTTTCCGCCAACGCCTGCTTGAGCATCTTTTCGAACTTGGACTTCTGCTTGTCGGTGAGCAGCTCCGTGATCTTTTCGCGGCCGGAGGCCTTCACTTCGTCAAGCTGATCCTGCAGGGCGTGGTAGTACTGGAAATAGTCGTCCAGCACCACGCGCAGCCGTTCCTGCTGATCGGGGGTCAGGTCCAGTTCGGTGGTCAGACGGGAGAGCGTCAGTTCGCGGCTCAGTTCCTGGGGGGATGACGCCACGAACGTCTGGGATTGGGTAAACGTGATGGCGATGGCGCCCACTAGAGCGCCGCACAGGAAGATCAGCGAAAAGGTGAGCAACACGCGAGGGTTGCTCCAGGAGTAGTGGTTGCCCGACACTATTCGGCTCCCTGATAATTCGCCAGCGTAACGAGCATATTCTGCCGGTCCCGTGCCGGATCTTTCCCCAGGTTCCCTGGATGTTCCGGCTCCATCAGGACGCGCTGTGTTTCCATGGTCATCATGGTCTGTTCGGCGGACCGCGCCACCACAAATCCAGCCAGCATCGCCATCAGGGCCAGGGAAGCAAAGGCCAGCTTCTTCGAGAGGGCCGGGGAGACGAAGAGATCCCAGACGCTCGACGGCTTTTCCGATTCGATCCGGGCCATTACCCGCAGCGCAAAGCCAGGCCGCGGGCCGACGTCTTCCGGGCACCGCAGGTCCCGAAGGAAGCGTGCCTGCGCGCACATCAATTGCACTTCTTTCTGCTTCATGCCGGCCTCAATACCTTCGATTGCCGTCTGTCTGTCTTCCGGAGGCACCCCGGCGAGACAAGCCTCTTCATTTGTCCGATCGCGGCCCATGACTCTCGACCTCACAAAAAATCACTCGAACGCCCAAGCCAGACATCTTCCCCTGC
>JBDIBK010000266.1:0-2804 GCA_039812845.1 Bryobacterales bacterium | reverse complement strand
GCGGGAGTCGCCAGCAGCCTTGAAATCACACGCGCCCAAACGAGCGTGGAACAGGCGCGCGGCACGAGCATCGATTCGCTCTTTCGGTACAACGCGGCTCGCATCGAATTCGCCCAGGCCATGGGAGACGTCAGCTCCGCGATTCCCTAGCGGCGCGGCGGCAAAGAATCCATCGGAAGGAACCGAGCAATGAAGCGAAAACTCATCCCCATCCTCCTGGCCGTTCTTCTCGCCGTCGCGGCGGCCGTCTGGTGGTTTGGCTTTCGAGGGCAAGAGCGCACGGACGCCATCAAGATTTCCGGGAACATTGAACTCACGGAAGTGAACATCGGCTTCAAGACGCCCGGACAGCTTGCGGTGCTGGCCGTGAAGGAGGGCGATCTGGTGAAAGCGGGGCAGGTGATCGGCCGCCTCGATACGGCACAACTCGAAAGCCAGAAGCGGATGGCCGAAGCGGCGCTGGCGGCAGCCGAATCGCGGCTGAAGCAACTGGGAAGCGCGATCGACTTCCAGCAGCAAAGCCTGGATGGAACGACGATGCAGCGGCGCGCGGAGTTGGCCGCGGCGGAAGCCCAGCTCAGCGAACTCATCGCCGGCTCGCGCGCGCAGGAGAAGGAACAGGCGCGGGCCCTCGCCCAGCAAGCGGAAGCCGAAGCCGCCCGGGCGGAAGCGGACTGGAAGCGGGCGCAGACCCTGTTTGCAACCGAAGACATCACGGCCGCCGACAGGGACCGCGCCAAAGCGGCCCATGAGTCGACCCAGGCCGCCGTGCGCCAGGCGCGGGAGCGGCTGGCACTGGTCGTGGAGGGTCCCCGCCCGGAAGCGATCGAAACCGCGAGAGCGCAGGTGGCCCGCGCCAAAGCGGCGCTGCACGCCACCGAGGCCGGGCGCTTCGATTCAGACCGCCTGCGGCAGGAACGGACGTCGCGCATGGCCGATATCGAGCAGGCGAGGGCGAGCCTGGCCGTGGTGGAAACGCAACTCCGGGATGCCACGGCCGTCTCCCCCGTGGATGGGGTGGTGCTGGTGAAATCGGCCGAAGCGGGCGAGGTTCTTGCGGCCGGCACGACCATCGCCACGATCGCCGATCTCGCGCATCCGTGGCTGCGCGGGTACATCGGGCAGCAGTATCAAGGCAGGGTGCAAATCGGCGCGCCGGTGGAAGTGATGATCGATTCCTTCCCCGGACGGCGTTTTGAGGGCCGCCTCGGCTTTCTGGCCGCGGAAGCGGAGTTCACGCCGAAGCAAATTCAGACGGAAGAGGAACGGATGAAACTCGTCTACCGGGTGAAGATCGACCTTGCCAATCCGGAAGGGATCTTGAAGGCCAACATGCCCGCCGACGCCTATATTCCTGTGCTCCCCAACGGGGCGAATCGCTAGCCAACAGGTTCCGCCGCCATGACTACGCCTGCACCCAGCTGCATGATCGAAGCCAAAGGCCTCACGCGAAGATTCGGTTCGCTGGTGGCCGTGGATGGCATCGACCTGCGCATCCCGCGCGGCGAGATCTACGGCCTGGTGGGCCCGGATGGCGCGGGCAAGAGCACCACGCTTCGGCTCTTCTGCGGCCTGATCGATCCCCAAGCCGGAGAGGCGCTGGTGGATGGCATCAATCCCGCGCGAAACGCGCACGCCGTGCGCGACCGCATCGGCTATATGCCCCAGCGCTTCGGCCTCTATACGGATCTGACGGTGGAGGAGAATCTCTTCTTCTACGGGGACCTTTTCGGAATCACCGGAAAAGAGCGGGAAGACCTTATGGTGGAATTGCTCCGGATGACCCGGATGGAGCCATTCCGGAAGCGCCTTGCCGGGAATCTCTCCGGTGGCATGAAGCAGAAGCTGGCCCTGATGTCCACGCTGCTTCACCGCCCGGATGTGCTCTTTCTCGACGAGCCCACGAACGGAGTGGATCCGGTCTCCCGCCGGGATTTCTGGACCATCCTTTATCGGCTAGTTCGCGGCGGCCTTACGGTGCTGCTGTCCACCGCCTATCTGGACGAAGCCGAGCGGTGCAATCGGGTGGGGCTGATGTACAAGGGCCGCCTGATCCGCGAAGACGGGCCGCGGGCGATTCGGGCACAGATGGCGGAGAACTGCTTCGCCATCACCAGCGGCCGCCTTCGCGACGCTCGCGCGTTCCTGCTCACGCAACCGGGCGTACTGAGCGCCGAAGCCGCCGCGGGAGCGCTGCACGTGTTCCTCACGGAGAACGGGAACCGCGCGCGGCAGTTGACCGAAGCGCTCCGCGAGGCCGGCCATCGCGACGTGACGCTGCGCCCCGTGATGCCGTCGCTCGAAGACGTTTTCATCGCATTAGTGCGCAGGGCGGAACTCGCGGACGCCCACGCCCTGGGGGAGGCGACGCGATGACCGGAAATAACCGCGCACCTTCCGTGATCACGCGCAATCTCTCGAAGCGGTTCGGCAAGTTTGTCGCGGTGGACGATGTTTCGCTCGAAGTGCAGCCTGGGGAGATATTCGGGTTCCTGGGGCCGAACGGCGCGGGAAAATCCACGACCATACGCATCCTTTGCGGCCTGCTCGCGCCCACGCAAGGGACGGCGACGGTGGCCGGTTTCGACGTCGCGCGCGAACCCGAACGGGTGAAGCTGAGCATCGGCTACATGTCCCAGAAGTTCTCTCTCTACGACGACCTCACGGTGGAAGAGAACATCGATTTTTTCAGCGGCGTTTATGGCGTTCCGGAAGAACGGCGCGAGGCCAGGAAAGCATACGCGCTGGAGCTTTCCTCGCTGGCGGAGAGGCGCGGCACGCTCACGGGCCTGCTGCCCGGCGGC
>JBDIBK010000265.1:0-2831 GCA_039812845.1 Bryobacterales bacterium | reverse complement strand
TTGCGCAAAGCGTCCCCGTGCCCAGGAGCCGGTTAGCGGATTTTCGGTGTGCTCCAATGCGTGCGGTATTTGCGGCTTACATACAGGTTGGCGTCAGGGTCTCCGGTGATGGTTTCCGACTCCTGGTCAAAGCACAGGTTGCGTCCCGTGCGGGCGACGATATTCGCGAGATGGGAGTGGATCGCGCTGATGTGCCCGATTCCGATATCGGCATTCGGCAGCTTTCGTGAGCGGACACATTCGATGAAGTTCGTCTCGTGCGGCCCTGGATCGGTGACGCTTTCGGGCGACGAAGGGATGTCTTCGTGAACCAGATTGCCCTTCTTGTCGAATACCCGGAAGCCCCACTTGCGATTGTAGCGGCCGATGTGGACCATGCCATCCGTCCCGTACACGGCGACGCCGTTTTCGGTGCTGTCCATGCCGTACGGATTCCAGATGCGCATTTCCCAGATCAGGGCTTTGTCCCCATAGTCGAAGGTGACGTTCATGCTGTCGGGCGTTTGCTGATCGTCGTCGAAAAAGACCTTGCGGCCCCAGCCGCTTGCGGACTTCGGGTAACTGACGCCGAGCGCCCAGCGGGCGATATCGAGCTGATGCGCGCCGTCGTTGCCCGCATCGCCGGTCCCGAAATGCCAGTGCCAGTGCCACTTGTAGTGAAAACGATTTTCGTTGAAGGGAATCCACGGCGCCGCCCCCAGCCACGTCTCGTAATCCACGCCGGGAGGGACCGGACCGTCTTCCTTGTGGCCGATATTGTCGCGGAGCTGCACGTTCCAGGCCTTCGCCATGTAGACCTTGCCGATCTTTCCGCTTCTCGCATATTCCACGGCGCGTATCGTGGAGGGACGGCTGCGGCTTTGCGTGCCGACCTGCACGATGCGGTTCGCGGACCTCGCGGCGTCGATCATCAGGCGGCCTTCACGAATGTTGTGCGAAGCGGGCTTCTCGCAGTACACATCCTTGCCGGCGCCGCAGGCGAGAATCGTGGCGGGGGCATGCCAATGGTCCGGCGTCGCAATCGAGACGGCGTCAATCTCCTTGTCGTCGAGCACGCGCCGAAGGTCCGTGACGGCCTGGGGCTTGGGCAGATTGTGCTTTTGAAACGCAGCCATGGCGCGCTCAATGGCGGCCTGGTCCACATCGCAAATGGTCTTGATCGCCACGCCGGGCACCTGCCGGAACTCATTGATCATCGAACTCCCGCGGCCACCGACGCCGACGATGGCCAGGTTCACCTGATCGCTCGCCGCCCGAGCCCTGACAAGCGGCGTGGCCGCCGCGGCAATCGACGCGCCAAGAAAATTCCGTCGCTTCATGAATGCAGTCTCCTATCTCGAAGTGTTTGATCTCTCCAAACGGCGCAGAAATTCGGCCGACTCGCGAGCCACCCGTTCGCCCGATGGCTTGAACGAGAAGACTTCCAATGCAATCCAGCGCCGGCCGGGAATCGTCCGCGGTTCACCTCTCGCATCAGTTCATCCCGGATGCTTCGATCACCGCTTCCTGCACGATCAGTTCCTCCATCGGAGTGACCGACAGCGGCACGCCGTCGCGAATCGCGGCGGCGAACTCTTTGAAGTCGTCCTCGAAGCGAACGTATTTTGGAGTTTCAATGGCGCGGCGAGGCTGCTTTTGGGCGTCAATCCAGAGCGAACCGGGCTCGATGGGGTCGAGGGTGAGGGTACCGAGAGTGCCGTTAACAACGAAGCTGCGCTGGCGGCCGCCGTCTGGATTCAGCGCAGAACCGCGCACGATGCCGAGCGCGCCCGGAAATTCAAACACGGCCGCGGTATTGTCGGTGAGGTTGTCCGGAAACTTCCCGTTCTTCTTGAGGAAACTGGTGATGCGATCTGGACGCCCCATCAGGCGCACCAACTGGTCAATCAGGTGGGAACACTGTTCGAACATCTGCCCGCCGCGAAACCGCGCCCATTCGGGCCGGCGCTCCGGCCCTAGGGTCTTTTCCATGACGGCGGTCACCATATAGACGTCGCCGATCTCGCCAGCCTTTACAAGACGATGCAAGATCTTGAACCCCGGGTGGTGCCTCCACATGTATCCCTGCTGCATGTGGAGCTTCTTGCGCCCGGCCAGATCCACCAGTTCGCGGAAGCCCGCGATGTCCGTGGCGGGAGGTTTTTCCACATGGACGTGCTTGCCTGCGCCGAGCGCCATCTTTGCATGCCGCCGATGGTCTGGAACGTCGGATTCGACAATCACGGCTTCCACCGACGCATCCCGCAGAAACTTTTCGGGATCAACGATAGGCAGGCCCTGAGCGGCGAGCTTTTTTCGGACGCCTTCGTCTTCGTCCCATACCGCCGCCAAGCGGTAGAGCGGCGACGCGGCAACCAATTTCAGCTTGCCGGAAGCATGGCTGTGGCTCGCGCCCAGAAAGGCGGTTCCGATCGGCCCGCGGCCGGCAGACGCCTGTGCGAACGCAGCCGTCGCCGCACTTGCGGCCGCCGGAAGCGCGAAGAAACTCCTACGATTCATCCAAAGACACTCCCCGAAACGGCAAAGACGGCTGCCTCAAGCGAGCGGCGCCCGCCCATTCACCGTGAAGCCACGGCAGCGCGAAACCGACGGCAAGCCTATCTTGAGGTTATACGCACGCGGTGGAATGGAGAAGTGGAGGATCGTTCCGGCGAGTCATGGAACGTTCTAGCGAGAGAGAAAATCCGGATGCAGCGTTTCAAGACGGACCCAATAGACGCGTGCCGGCGGACGATTCTCAGGGTCTGTCCAGTGTGCGATGGAACCCACGAGCCCGACGGAACGAAGCTCGCCGAGTTCCGCGGTTGGAGCGGTTCCGGGCAGTTCAACAA
>JBDIBK010000264.1:0-2840 GCA_039812845.1 Bryobacterales bacterium | reverse complement strand
CCTAGGGCTTCGGCGTAGGGGATTTCGATGGTGCTGGCGAAGCGGATGCCGGGCTGCTCCGCGGCCCAGGTGTCGAAGGATTTCTGGCGTCCGGATTCGGGCCTGTTCCAGGAGACGCCGAAGGCGAGATTGTCGGCGCGGCGGTAGGGGAGGGGTCCGCCGCGGGTGGATTCGAGGAGCCGGGAGAAGCGTTCCACCTCTCCCCAGACTGCCTGGTTCGGGACGCCGACGAAGAGGATGGCCTCATTTCCCTTGCCGCGAATGTAGGGGCAATGCATGTCGAGGGCGAAATCGAGCCGTCCCTCCGACCAGGCCGGAATCCGTTTCCGCAGGGCGGCGACGGAGGGGTGGATGCTCTCGCCGTTGTAATCGCGGTTATGGTCATGCGGCCGGCGGTTCTTGCCCTGGTCCCCATCCTCCACGCCATCCTTATCCATGAAGGGCACGACGAGGAACTCGACATTCTCCCGCAGCCAGCGGCCTTCGTCCGTGGGGCCGAGGATGGTTTCCAGGATGCCTTCGAGGCTGTAACTGGCGAGGCTTTCACAGGCGTGGTGGCGCGCGGTGAGCAGAACGCGGTGTGCGGCATGGCCATCGAGGCGGCCGAGGCGAAGCTGCTCGATGGGCCGGCCCTTGCGGCTCCGCGCGAGGACTCCCACTTCGAGTGACGGGTTGCCGGCATGCCGCTTCAGAAAGGCGCGAAGGTCGGACTCGAAGTAAGGAATGTTCATCGAGAAGCGCACTTCGCGCGCTGCGGGCGGAACCCGAAAGCGGAAGCTTGCGCCTTCGACGGCATCCGCGCCGAGCCACTGCCAGGTGCGCCCGCGATCCGTGCTGACGGCTGGGCCGCGCACGCCGATGACGTCGCCATCGGTGAATTCGACATGCAGCGTTCGGCCGGCCGCGCCGCGCACCCGGAAAGCCCAATAGAACCACTGCCCCTGGGTATCGCGCAGATCCTGGCGGACCCGGATGGAATCGCCGGCGACGGACTCCACGATGATGTTGCCGCCGGGGATTTCGGCATCGACCTTGAGGGCGCCAGCGGCCGGGAATGCGAAGCATGCGAGCAGGGCACAGAGGAGGAATGGAAACCGGAGGGAACGGATGCGCGAATTCATGGACGAGACTCGAAGGGGCAGGTTAGCATATTGCCCGCGCGGTTTGCCGCGATGGCGGGGGAACGGGCGCGGCTGGGGAGCGCCATGCGGCGTCTCCACCGGGGAAGCGGCAATTCGCGCTGCATCCGCCCAGGGGGCCTGGGATCACCCGATATTTGCGGACTGCTAGATCACGACGGCGCGGTCCTGCAGAACCATGCCCACATAGGGCGCGGCGGCATTCACGCGGCGGCGCTGCCAGTAAAAGCTCCACGTGTTGGCCGTGGTATCGCGGAAGCCCACTACGGTGACGAGGTTGTTGAGGCCGGCGGTCTTATCCGTGGCGGAAGCGACGTACTGGTTCTTGAGCAGAGTGCGGGCGACATCGCTCCCGTGGGTGGTCGTGTGGTGGTCCGTGATCTCCGTCAGGGTGCGGCCCTGCGAAGCCTTGGTGGGGTCCGTGAGCTTCTTGTAATTCCCGTGGGTGACGATGGGCGAAGCGCCGGAACTGATGGCCAGGGAGCAGCCGTCCATAGTGGGCGTGAAGAAGAAATCCGCATCATTGCCGAGCTGCACGCTCCAGCAGGAACCGGAACTCCACGGGACCCAGTAGGCGGTGATGGGATGCGCGTACTTCGGTTTTTTGTACGCAACGGTGAAGGTCGTCCCGGTGGTGGTGATCTGCTGGTCTCGCTGCTTGGTGCCCCACTCCTTCAACTGATAGATATCCGCGCGAAGGGTGGTGCCGGCGATCTGCGCGCGGTGAGGCGTCTTAAAGAGGTCGAAGTCGTAAATGCCCGCCGCGACATTCCCCTGCAGCGCGACGGCGACATCGCGGTTCCCGATGCGGCCGCGCTGGGCCAGAATATTCTTGTTGGCGTCGACGTTCGCGGCCGCGATGGGCGCCAAGCTCGTCACGACGACTGCCACTTCGATGATGTTATCCCGCAGAAAGTTCAGCTTCTGGTCAATGAACTTCTTGTTTGCGCCACCCGCCATTTTAAGAGCCCTCCTTGAAAATCGATGTACTAACTATACAACTTCGTCAAGTTACGGGCGAGCCGCGGGTGAGCGTATCGCCGGACGGGCGCGTTGCGATGCCGACGCCGCTGCGCGACGCGAGGGCGGAGCAAATTTAGGTGCCCAACGGAGGCGTCAGTTTGCCTGCCAGTTGTCGTTCTTCGTGCTCCACTTGCCGTCCTTCTTTTCCATCTGAAAGGTGCGGCGGATCTCCTTTCCGGCCTGCGTTCCGGTGACGGTGAGCGTTGCGGTGTCGCCGGATTCGGATGCTTCCGCCACCTCGATGCCGAGCGGTTCTTCTTCCTGCATCAGTTTGACGAACTTCTCTCCATCCGCACCCTCAAAATCCTGCGGATAGCGCGCCAGCTTTCGGATGGTGGCCATGTCGCCGGCGCGGATGGCCTTTCTCATCGCAAGATAGACCTTCACGGATTCGAGCTCCGCTGCCGCCGCGCCTTGTTTCTTTTCCCCCTTTGGCGCGGGCGGTGCGCTCTTGATGACGGCGGAGAAACCGGCATTGAGTTCAAAGTTCATGCCGTTCACGGTCTGCTGCAAACCTCTGACTTGGCCGGCGACGAGCGCGGTCGTTTGCGCCGTGAGTTCGAGCTGGTCCATCGTGCCGGACATGCTGACGATGGTGTTGTGATCGCTGCTCCACAGGTTCATGGAAACGTAGCTGCGCTCGTCGCCGATATCGAACGTGACTCCGTGGAAGCCGCC
>JBDIBK010000263.1:0-2956 GCA_039812845.1 Bryobacterales bacterium | reverse complement strand
CTGGTGGGCATCGGGATCGCTTCGTCGGAAGCCGTCGCGTTCATGAGCCGCAGCGATTCGAAGACCATTTACCGGGCGGAAGTGCGCGGGAGTTCCGGCAAGGAAAGCACGCTGAGCCTCGGCCAGGAATACCCGATTCTGAAATCGAGTTTTCTGTCCGGCCCGACGCAGCAACCGGGCTCTTCCGTCTTCTTCCCGCAGGTGGATTTCAAGCAAATCGGCTTCCAGGTGAAGGCAAAGCCCGTCGTTTGGCGCAACACGGTGACGATGGACCTCAGCGTCAGCGTCTCTCTGCTCACCGGTGAGAGTTCGAACGGCATTCCCGTGCTGTCGAACCGCGAAACCACCACCCGATTGCGGATGGAGAATGGCCAGTTGATCGCCGTAGCGGGCCTGCTTCGGAAGGAGGAAGCGCAGAACCTGAGCGGCCTCGCGGGGCTCAGCCAGATGCCCGGCATTGGGGCGCTCTTCCGCCAGACCACGAACGTCAAGGAAGACTCGGAAGTTCTGATCCTCATCCAACCGCGTGTGGTGCAAAACCGCTCCGGGCGCACGGCGAGTGCCGGCTGGTGGACGGGCACTTCCACGCGCTTTCTCTCGCCGCTCTGAAGGCCGGGCCGCGGGCCGCTGCGTGGATGACGAATCCGCCGGAAATGGCGTCTGGTAGACTCTGAGATTCACGCGCATGGCGAAGCGGCACGCTCCCGGATGGACCCTGAATCTCGCTCTGCTGGCGGCATGCCTTGCGGGTGTGGCCTGGTTCTGGGGCCCCGCCGCCACCGGGCTGATCTCCATCGAGAGCGGCTCCGCGCAGGTGCTTTTCCGCAAGCGCCTGTGCGAACTGCACCCAAACGCCAACGTGCTGGTATTCGGCAACTCGCTCGCGGGCGAGGGATTTCTTGTAAACGCGTTCAACGCGAATGCGCGGCGGCACTTCGCGCTCAACCTCGGGGTGCCCAGCGCGCACTGGTTTCTGATTGATCGGATGGCGGCGATGGCGCGGGAACAAGGGCTGCGCCCGGACGCGATCATCCTGCTCGCCGCGCCGGAGATGTTCAGCGAACGCAAGGATTTCGATTTTCTTGAGAACGATCTTGCGCTGGCGAAACCCATACTGACCGCTGCCGATCTCGGGCGGCTTCGGGCGCACGTTTCCACGCCGCTGGTCTACGCCGATTACGCAAGCCCGGTTCTGTTGCGCCCGATGCTCTACGGCGGGGAACTTCGCAGTGCAATCCTCTCGCCCCTGGCGCACCGGCGACAAGCGGAAGCGCTGCGGGCGCATCTGGCGGGAATGCGTACCGGTGAGCCGATGGCGGAAAACGGAAACTCCTTCTCCGTGTGCGATGCCGCGCCGCTCCGGACGCTGGCGGAACGAATGCCCGCGCTGCGCGCCTCCGCACACCCGCAACTGGGCGAGTTTGAGCGTGTTCTGGCGGGCCTCAACGCACGCGCCGGGGTGCCGATGGCGGTGGACGCGTGGGAATTGCGGCGCTTCCGCCGGGTGCTCGGCTTGCTGCGCGAGATGGCTCCGCGGGTGATCGTGGCATCGGCGGTTTACTACGACCCCGATTACGCGCAGTATCCCGCGGCATTTCGCCTGGCGCTGGAACGTGCCATTGCCACAACCGTGAACGAGACGCCGGGGGCGGAACTGCTGCCCGCTCTCCCAACGGATTGCACGGACTTCATGGATACGGTGCACTTCAACCACAAGGGGGCCGCGCGCTTCACCGGTTCCATACTGCAAGCCATCGAAGGAGCGGACCTCTCCGATGGTCTTTGATTCCTTTGCCTATGTCGCATTCCTTCTTGCCGCGTGGGCGGTGGCCGCCCTGCTTCCCAAGCGCGGCGCGACGGCGTGGCTGGTGCTGGCGAGCTATATCTTCTACAGCCTGGCGGCATGGTGGTATCCGCTTCTGCTGCTGGGAGTGAGCGCGGCGGCATGGTACTGCGGGAATGCCGCGCGCACGGCCACTGGCAGGGAGCGACGGAGGCTCGCCACCGGAATCGGTATCGCGTTGTCGCTCGCGCCGCTGATCGTCTTCAAGTATGCGGGCCAATGGCTGCCGATGGGCGGCGGCACCGGCAACTGGCTGGATCCCGACTCCTGGGCGATGCCCCTGGGGCTCAGCTTCTACGCGCTGCAGGCCATCGCGTGGATGGTGGATTGCGCGCGCGGCGACATCCCGGAGCGGCCGCCGCTGCTTCAATTTCTTCTGTTCTTTTCCTTCTTTCCCAAGCTAAGCGCGGGCCCCATTCTTCGCCACGACGATTTCTTCCCAAAATCCCGCCAGGTGAGGCCGGACGCAAGCATCCTCTGGCAGGCGGCGCTGCTGTTCACGCATGGGGTCTTCAAGAAGGTGGTGATCGCGGACAATGCCGCTCTGGTCGCGAACAGCCTCTACGCCGCGCCGGAGACGACGAGCGCGCTGGCCCTGTTTGGGGTGCTGGCCTATTCCATGCAGATCTACTGCGACTTCGCCGGTTACACCGATATGGCGCTGGCCAGCGGGCTTCTGCTGGGCCTCCGGCTGCCCAGGAATTTCCACTGGCCTTATCTCGCCACCAACCCCGCGGAGTTCTGGCGGCGCTGGCACATCACGCTTTCCCATTGGCTGCGCGACTACGTATATCTGACGCTGCCGGGCATTCGCCGCCGCGCCGCGCTCCCGGTTTATGGAGGATTGCTCCTTACGATGCTTGTCTGCGGCCTCTGGCATGGGAGCACACTTCCGTTCGCGGTGTGGGGACTCTATTGGGGGGCGTTGATGCTGACCTACCGCCTGCTGCAGGCGCGGCTGGAGCGGTTTTGGAGGGCCGCCCCCGTGCCCGAATGGGCGATGACCGTAGCAGCCGTGGCGATGATGCAGGTGCTCACGGCTGCCGGCTGGGTTTTCTTCCGCGCGGAGAACCTCACCGAGGCCGGGCGCGTATTCGCCAGCCTCGCCGGGGG
>JBDIBK010000262.1:0-2975 GCA_039812845.1 Bryobacterales bacterium | reverse complement strand
GTCTCCGTAGAATAGAGGTATGGCAAAACCGATTGTGATTCTCGCGGAACAGATGTACCAGGAGATGGAAGTCTGGTACCCGCTTTACCGTCTTCGGGAGGCCGGCTATGAAGTTGTCGTGGCCGGGCCTGAAGCGGGAAAGACGTATCCAAGCAAGCTCGGATACCCTTGCAAATCCGACATCGGCTACGACGAACTGGATGTCACCAAGTACGATGGCGTGGTGGTGCCGGGCGGCATCGCTCCCGATTACATCCGGCGGCATGACCGGGCCAACCGCTTCGTGAAGTACATGGACGACGAGGGCAAACTGGTGGCCGCGATCTGCCACGGCGCTTGGGTGCTCTGTTCCGCGCACGGAATGCTGAAGGGCCGCAAGGCCACCTGCTTCTTTGCGATCAAGGACGATGTGATCCACGCCGGGGCGGACTACACCGACGCCGAAGTGGTGGTCGACAGAAACCTGGTGACCTCGCGCAAGCCGGACGATCTTCCCGCCTTCATGGAGGCCTGCCTCAACGTCTTGAAGCCGCGCGGCTAGCCCGGCGCCGCACTGGCGACTCCGCCGAGGGGCACGGCTGAGCCGGAACCCTCGGTGAATCAGGCACCCATGCCGCGCGTGAGGTTCTGAAAGACCTGAAAGAACGAGTAAGCCACCACGGCGCAGGTGAGGTAGAACGCAATCTTGATGATGGTTTCCTTCCAATCGTCAAAGAGCGATTTGGCGCCGGTGAGGTAAGCGACCGCGAAGCCGCCCGCCAACCCGCCGATGTGGGCGGCATTGTCGATCACCGGGATCATCAGCCCAATGACGATCAGGTAAATCGCCCAGCGCATGAAATGGGCGCGGATCGCCCCGGCCATCGGCGTCTTGTAATGAAACCCGTAGGCAATCATCGCGCCGATCAGCGCGCAAATTCCCGCCGAAGCGCCGATGCTAAGCGATTGCCAATTCCAAACGTAGCTTAGGTAAAAGCCGGTTACGGATCCGATGACGTAGATTAGCACCATGCGGTACGAGCCGAAGAACTCCTCGACAAGCGGCCCGACGTCGTAAAGCACCCACAGATTCATCCCAATGTGGATCAGTCCTCCGTGCAGGACGCCGGCGGTAACGAGTCGCCACCATTGGCCGTAAACCCGGATGGCCGGGCTCTTGGCTCCCAGAAAATTGAGCACCTCCCCAGGAAAGCTCCAGATGCCCACTTCGCCCGTCGCCTTATAGGTCATCACGGCACAGAGAAGAAAGAATCCGAAATTCAGCAGCATCAAGGTGGAGCTCACCAGACGCGAACTGAGCACGAACCCCGCCAGCCGGTCGTCGCCGCCATGCACGGGCTTGGGCTTGGCGTCCATCAGGTTGCCGCAATACGGGCAAGTCTTTTCGTTCGGCGGGAGGAATGCCCGGCAATGCGAGCACATGCGAAGGTTCGACATAGGTCCGTTCCCATGGTACGAAACCTTTGCGAACCTCGCGAAATCGGCGCGATGCATCAGCGAGCGGCCCACCGATCAGCCCGGAAATGGGCGCCGTGTCGAGAGAGAAACCGTGCGGCCGCGGCCCTCTCCGACGGTTCCTCCGCGCGATGATACAATCTGAGTTTCAGATGCAGAAGACAGAACGAGAGCTACGCGAGGATATTGTCCAGGTTGGGCGGCTCGTCTTTGAAAAAGGATGGGTTGCGGCAAACGACGGCAACATCTCCATCCGTCTGGATGAGGAGCGCATCCTGTGCACGCCCACCGCTACCTGCAAGGGCATGCTGCACGTGGACGATCTGATTATCGTCGACATGCAGGGGAACAAGATCCAGGGGCGCAAAGAACGGACCTCCGAGATCATGATGCATCTGACGATCTACAACCTGCGGCCCGACATCAAGAGCGTCGTGCATGCGCATCCTCCGGTGGCGACGGGCTATGCGACCGCGGGACGAAGCCTCAGCCTCGCCCTGCTCCCGGAGGTTGTGATCTCCATGGGCTGCGTGCCGCTGGCCGGCTACGGGTTGCCGGGGACGGACGAACTCACGGATCCGATGCTGCCTCTGATCCCGAAGTACGACGCCCTGCTGATGGCGAACCACGGGTCAGTCTGCTACGGCAAGGACGTGTTTCAGGCCTATTTCCGCATGGAGACCGTGGAGCACTTCGCGCGCATCTCGCTGGTGGCCGAGTTGCTCGGCGGCCCCAAGGCGCTGCCGCAGGTGGAAGTGGACAAGCTGCTCGATTCGCGCTCGCGCTACGGCGTGCAAACGCAGGTTCGGGCGGAACCGGGCTGTCCAGTTTCCATGGAAGATTTGCTGCGCCAGCAAGGCCAGGTGCAGCCTCGCGGCGGATCTGACAAAATCGAAGTGACCCGCGAGGAGTTGATCGCGCTGGTGGAAGAAGCGATTCGAGCGCGCGGCCTTTCGTAGCCGCGCGGAGTTGCCGTGAAAAGGGGAGCGGACGCCAGCGCCGGTCCGCGCTCCCGATGAAATTGGAGGAATCGAGTTCATGGGTGAAGCACTCGGAATGGTTGAGACCAAGGGCCTTGTTCCGCTCGTGGAAGCGGCGGATGCCATGGTGAAGGCCGCCAACGTCACGTTGGTAGGCTGGGAAAAAGTGGGCGGCGGCCTGGTGACCGTGATGGTTCGCGGAGACGTTGCGGCGGTGCGCGCGGCGACGGACGCGGGCGCGGCGGCGGCGCGGCGGGTGGGCGAACTGCTCTCCGTACACGTGATTGCGCGGCCGCATCAGAGCCTCGAAGAGATTCTGCCCATCGGGAAAGCCACCAATACGCGGCTTTAGGCGGAGCTCTTCATGATTCTCGCGCGAGTCGTCGGCACGGTGGTGGCCACGCGGAAGGATCCGCGGCTGGAGGGGCGCAAGCTGCTCCTTATTCAGCCGGTGGACACCGCGGGCAAAGCCCAGGGCGGCTATGTGGTGTCGATTGATACCGTGAGCGCCGGGGTGGGCCAACTGGTGGTGGCCGTGGC
>JBDIBK010000261.1:0-3016 GCA_039812845.1 Bryobacterales bacterium | reverse complement strand
AGAAGCGTTGTCAGCAAACCGCTGGCAATCAGCAGGGAATTGAGCCATGCCGCCCAGGCGTGCTTCGGTTTCGGGGGATGGTTGCGTATCGCCAGGCGGACCGCAATGGCCACCAGACAGAGCACCGGGAGCGCCAGCACGAGTGGCAAAGTGGCAAGGCGCAACCCCAGTGAGAGCGGGGGCTTTTGCGCCACGGGCTCGGGCGTCGTCCCGGCCGGGGGAACAATCACCTCCCGCAGGTCTCGGGTTGTGACGACAACTTTCTCCATCGCCTAATCTTTGAGGATAATCGAGCGGCGGCTCTCCCTCAATGTTACGGGGGATTGCCGGCTGAAGGGAGAAGTAGGTCGTTCGCGCGCGAGGCGGCCTTCGCGATCCCCCCAATCTGAGCCAGAGAGGTGGCCCGTTTGAACTCGAATCGGTCCGGCGTCGAGAGCGTGGAGACGGCATTGGAGGCCCTGGAACGGGGAGCGCTACTGCTTACGGGTGCCACGGGCCTGGTTGGCGACGCTCTGATCCCATTGCTGCGCGGCGCATGCCCCGAGCGGCCACTGGTGGTTCTGACGCGCAATCCGGCGTCCGTTTCGACGCCGGGGGTTCTGGCGCTGCGGGCGGATCTGTCGCTTCCCGGCCTCGGGCTTTCCGCACGGATTCACGCGCTGCTGCGGGACCGCGTCACGCAGATCGTCCACTCGGCCGCCGACATCCGGTTCCGAATCTCCGTCGAGGAATCCCGCCAAACGAATGTGGGCGGCACGCGGGAGATGCTCGGCCTGGCCGCGGAGTGCAGCCACCTGGAGCGATTCCTGCAGGTGAGCACCATTTACGCCGCGGGCAAGACGCCGGGCACCATCCTTGAGCAGCCTCTCGACGGCCGCGCGGGCTTTGTGAACGCGTACCAGCAGACGAAGAACGAGGCCGAGGCGCTGGTGCTGGAAGCCATGCCACGCATCCCGGCCGCGATCGCCCGCCTCAGCAGCCTGATCGGTTCAAGTTCCGGGCGCGTACACCAGTTCAATTATTTCCATCAGACGATCAAGGCGATTCCCTGGAATCCGCTGCCCGCGATTCCGGCCGACCCCACCGCGATCATCGATATGGCCGCCTCCGATTGGACCGGCAAGGCGCTGCACCATCTCTACGAGCACTGCTTCGAGCCGGGCCGGATCTATCACGTCTGTGCCGGATCCAACCGTGCGTGGAGCGTGGCGAAGCTGCTCGACAGCACCTACGACGTTTTCGAAAGCCACCATCCCACGCTGCGTTTGCGCCGGCGGCCGCGCATGGTCTCCTTTGAGGAGTTTGAGCAAATTCTGGCCAAGATCCGTCACCGGATTCCGTCGGCGCTTGACCAGTGGCTCGACGCGCTCTTCTCGTTCCTCCCGCACCTCTCCATGCAGCAACGCTTCGACAACTCCGAAACGGAGAAGCTGCTGGGCGTTCGCATCCCGTTCCCGTCGCTCGAATCCTATTACAAGGAAGTGGTGGAATACTGCGTGGCGAGCAACTGGGGCCGCAGCGAACCCGCGCCGGAACCGGCCATGGTGCGCGCCTGAGGCCTTGCGGGCGGCGGTTTGCAGGCCCCTCCGAACTTGTTTTCCCCCCGCCGTTGCACGGTGACCGTTGGGCCGTGCGCTCTCACTTCGCCTTGTCGGCACACTCAGCTTGCTAGAAGTTCCCTCTTTTTTCGCTTGTGCGAAAGCATTGCGCATGTTAAGAATCAGCTACTGCTTCATGAGTAGTTGATAATTCGCGAGGGGGACTTCATGAGTTTGTGCAAACTGTCGAGTGTCTGCTTGTTGCTTTTGGCAACCTTATCGGTGACCGGTAGCCTTTTCTCTCAAACTGCCAGCCTGACCGGCCGCGTGACGGATTCTTCAGGAGCAATCATTCCAGGGGCCAAGGTGGTCGTGGTCAATACGGCCACCGCCGCCGAGCGGCCCACCGCCGCCAACGAGGCCGGCTACTATACCGTTCCCCTCCTGCAACCGGGCGAATATCGGATTCTGGTGGAGCAGCCGGGCTTCAAGTCGATTACGCAATCCGGCGTGGTCCTGCAGGTGGATCAGCGGGCGGAGATCAATTTCGTTCTCGAGGTGGGCGCGGTGAGCGAACAGGTGGAGGTGACCGCCGACGCCGCTCAACTGAATACCGTGGAGGCCAGCCAGGGGCAGGTAATCGAGAATCGGCGCATTGTGGAGATGCCGCTCAACGGCAGGGATTACAACCAACTCGCGCTTCTTTCCGCCGGGGCCGTCCAGCCGCTAGCCGGGGCGCGCTACGGCGGATTCAGTTCCGGCGGTATGCGGGTTACTCAGAACAACTACATGCTCGACGGCGTCGATAACAACGCCGTGGATCTTGCCGGAGCACAACGGCAATCGGAAATGGTGAAGCCATCGATTGACGCCGTGCAAGAGTTCAAGGTGCAAACGAACGCCTATTCGGCGGAATTCGGCAGGGCCATGGGCAGTGTCGTGAATGTGACGACCAAATCCGGCAGCAATGAGCTGCACGGGTCCGCATTTCATTTTCTCCGGAATGAAAAACTTGACGCGAAGAACTATTTCGACGATCCGAGCAAACCGCGTGCGCCGTTCAAACGGAACCAGTATGGATTCTCGGTGGGCGGCCCGGCCTTCATTCCCAAGTTCTACGACGGGCGCAACAAGATCTTTTGGTTCGGCAATTATGAAGGTACTCGCGTACGGGAAAGCAATACCGCGAACAATACGCTTCCAACGGCCCTGATGCGGACGGGCGATTTCCGCGAACTGCAGCAGCAAAAGAACCGGACGATCATGGATCCTTCCACGGGAAAGCCGTTCCCAAACAACGTCATTCCCGCCGGGCGCTTTGACCCCGTCGCCGTCCGGTTGATTGAGCTATACCCGGCCACACAGACGAACAATGTGGGTGCCAATTTTGTCTACAACGCTCCCCGCAAGCAGGATGTTGAGCAGTTCGGATTTCGTTTCGACGTCAACCTTGGCGGGAAGGACAATGTGAGCTATCG
>JBDIBK010000260.1:0-3026 GCA_039812845.1 Bryobacterales bacterium | reverse complement strand
CCCGCTCTCTTGAACACCATCACGTTCCGCCAGAACCAGGGCTGCAAACCCGCCCGCTCCCACTCGTCGCGCCACCGGTCCGAGATCGCGTCCTCATGGCGAAACCCGTGTGCGGCCAGCTTCTCCGCCCAGTAGGCGTGCGGCTGTTCGTTCAGATGGTCCGTGCCTCCCTGCCCTGTGGTCGCGGCGGAAAAAACTAGAGTCTCTCCGGCTTCGGCCAGAAGCCGCACATAACCGTCGGCGGCGTGTTCGGGCAGGTGCTCCGCCACCTCAATCGAACAGACCACGTCAAAGCGCCGCTTCGCCTCGAAGGTTTCGCGCCGCAGGTCGAAGCGCCGCACGGGAACTCCGCGGCGCTTGCATGCTTCCACCCCGGTCGCCGCGAACTCCAGCCCGAACACCTCGCACCCGCGATTCTGAAGCGCTTCGAGCAGGTGCCCGCCGCCGCAGCCGACATCTAGCACGGAGCGCGGCGCCAGGTCTCGGACGATACTCTTGGCGATCGGCCCGGCCGCCTCGCCGGAGTGGTTCTCAATCACATCGCGGAAGTATTCCGGGTTGTACACGAAGTCATGCGGCGCGTGCGTTTCAACGAACTCGCCGAAACGCCCGCGCCGCAAGCTCTCGGGAACCGCGCGGCGATAGATGCGGAACAGCAGGTACTGGAGGGCCGATTGTGCGCTCACCGCCGTCACTTCTTGAAGAGGTTGCCGATCATCCCGGCGACATCGTCAAGCGCCGTGCCGTCGCCATCGCGGTCGAGCATCGGCGTCAGCAGGTCGAGGATGCCTCCGCCCGCCACCGCCGCCATCTGGCCGCCCCCGGTCTGCTTGCTCACGGCGCCCATCAGCATGGTTGCGACAATCGGCAGCATCTTCTTCAGGATGTCGGCCCCCACGCCGGTCCGCGCGGCGGCGCTGCTCGCCACTTGCCGGCTGACGTCCTTGCTGCCCAGCAGGTGGCCGAGAATCCCGTTCCCTTCCTCAATGGGCGCGTCTCCGCTCAGCGCGTCCGGATCTTCCACGTAGCGCTGATGCCCGCCCCCGGTGAGCGCGCCCAGAAGGCTGTCGAGGCCGCCTTCCTGATTCAGGTTCCGCTGCATGCCGCCCATCAGCGCGGGAAGCAGGCTGCTTACCGCGGCCGCCGTTTGCTCTTGAGACAGGCCAAAGCGCTGGCCCAGGCTGGCGACCATGTTGCCGCCCTGCGCGTTCAATATCGTTGATAGTAGATCCACTTGCTCCTCCGATTCCGGCTTGCGCGCATACGGCGCTAGTCAATTCATTCTACGCGACGAACTCCCTCCCGTTAGCGCCCCTTCGCGAGCAACTCTTCATAGAACGCTTCATACTGCGGAATGATGGTCTCCGTGGAGAAGCGGCTCTCGGCCGTATGCCGCCCCGCCTTCACAAACCGTTCCCGCAGCGCCGCATCCGTGAGGATCTCGTGCGCGCGCGCCGCCATGGTTTCCACATCCCCTACCGCGCAGAGGAACCCGTCCACCCCTTCCGTGAGCACCTCCGGGATGCCTCCCACTTTGGTTGCCACCACCGGCACTCCGGAAGCGATGGCCTCCAGCGCCACTAGTCCGAAGGATTCGAGTTCGCTCGGCAGCAGCAGCAGGTCCGCTTCGCCAATCGTGCTCGCAATGTTGCTGCACTTTCCGGGGAACTCCACATAGTCCGCCACACCCAGCTCTTGCGCGAGCCGTTCCGCCGCTCCGCGGTCCGGCCCATCGCCCACCATCTTCAGCCGTGCCGGCAGACGCTCGCGCAAGCGGGCCAGCACGCGCACGCAATCCTGAATCCGCTTCACGGGGCGAAAATTCGAAACGTGCACCAGCAGCGGCTCCGGGTTCCGGTGCGGGCGAATCGCATACTGTTCGAGATTCACGGAGTTGTAGATCACGCGCACCGGCTTCTCAATGCCGAAGACTTCTTTCATCCGCACGCTGAGGTCTTTGCTCACGGCCGTGATGCCGTCGGATTGTTCAATCGCGAACTTCGTGATCAGGTGATACGAACGGTCCGTGCCCACGAGCGTGATGTCGGTGCCGTGCAGCGTGGTCGCAATCGGGATCGCGATCCCGCGCGAGGCCAGTATGCTCCGCGCCAGGAACGCGGAGATCGAGTGCGGAATCGCGTAATGCACATGCAGAATGTCCAGCGAATAGCGCTCCGCCACTTCGGCCATGCGCGAGGCCAAAGCCAGCGTGTACGGGGGATACTGGAAGAGGGGGTAGGTGGCCACTTCCACCTCGTGATAGTGGATTCCGCCCACCGACGTATCCAGCCGGATCGGGTTCGCGTAGGTGATGAAATGAACGTCATGCCCGCGCCGCGCCAGTTCGATGCCTAGCTCGGTGGCCACGATGCCGCTGCCGCCGTACGTCGGGTAACAGGTGATTCCAATTCGCATATCGTTCCCTTTTCGATTGCAGAAGACCGCCAGTAGATAGGACTCCGCCCGTGCAACAAAAGACGCTAATTGTGGTGGCCCACCCCGACGACGAAACCCTGGGCTGCGCGCACGAACTGATGCGGCATCCCAGTCGCTGCCGCATCCTGCACACCACCGACGGCGGCCCGTTCGAAGAGCGGTTCTGGCGGCAGGCCGAGGCAGCCTCGCGCGAGGATTATGCGGCCCGCAGAAAGGCCGAACTGGTGGCGGCGATGCACGTTTTCGGCATCGAAGAAGCGCAGTTGGAGATGCTGCCCATTCCGGACCGCGAGGCTCCCCGGCACATCCCCCGCCTCATTGCCGAAATCGCCGCGAGGCTCCGCGCGTTCGCCCCCTCCGTGGTCTACACCCATCCGTTCGAGGGCGGCCACCCGGACCACGACGCCACCGCGCTTGCCGTGCAACGCGCCATCGACGCCCTGGAGGCCGAAGGGCTTCCCGCGCCCGAGCGCCGCGAGTTCACCGGATATCACGCCCGCAACGGCGAGTTCTATTCAGGGGCCTTCCTCCGCGAGGCGAGCCCAGTTACGGAAGTGCCCCTCACCCCCGCCGAGGCCGCGCAAAAGCGG
>JBDIBK010000259.1:0-3030 GCA_039812845.1 Bryobacterales bacterium | reverse complement strand
GGCGGCGGCGTTCCTACCGTACCGCCGCCGAAGGGATGATTCTGCGATTGGCCGATCCGCCGGTAGCGGTCGAGCAGCCGGTCCGCATCCGTTGCCAGGGGGCTTCGCGCCGGTGGCGTATGCGCGGGTGCCGGGGTGGCCGTTCCCGTGGCGTTCGAGCCGGGCGGCGCACCCGTGCCATTCGCGCCGGCAGCCGTCTCGGCGGGGGGCGCGGCGGAGGTTTCTCCCATGCTCACTTCGGGCAGCTCTTCCAGGCTCTTCTCAGGCGCCGGTGCCAGCGGCGGGATGGCTTCCGTCGCCACCGGCGGCACGGTCTGGTGTACGGCTTCCAGCACGATCAAAACTTCATCCAGCCCCCGCTGCATGGCGGCCGGCTCCACATAGATATCCTGGAACGCATTGCCTTGGGCCACCGACACTACCGGCCCGATCGGCAGCCCTCTCGGGAAGACGCGGTCGTCCCCGGAGCTGTAAAACCATTCGTCCTTTTCCACCACCAAATGGCTCTCGACGTAATCCACCATGCAGCGCCGCTGGCCCAGGCCGCGCAGCGTGCCCACCACGCGCCCCTTCTGGGAGATCACGCCCATTGCGAAACTCGGGTCGGTAATCAGCATCACCTGGGCCGTATTGGGGTAGGCGTCCAGCACGCGCCCCACCACGCCGGTTCCGTTAATCACGGCCATCCCGCTCACCAGCCCGTCGCTCGCACCGCGGTCCACGAAGACCACCTGCGAGGAGGGTGCTGCATTCGTGCCGATGATGCGCGCGGCGATGGTGCGGGAAGGGATCCGCTGCTTGAATTCGAGCAGACGGTCCGCGCGGTCGGCGGTTGCCAGTTCCGCCTTGAGGAATTCATTCTGCCGCCGAAGCGTATCCACCTGCGATTTCAGCGCGACGTTGTCCTTGCGGGCGGATCTCAGATCGACATACCCCTCCACCGCATTCGTCACGGCGGATTTCGCTCCATCGAGAATCATCGCCAAAGGGGTCACCGCGGAAATCGCCCACACCCGGACAAGCCGGATATCCTGCTGGTTGCGCACCTGAACACCCAGCATCACCAGTTGCGCCGCGAGGATCAGCACCAGCACAAGCACGCCTCGGTACCGGGTGAGCAGCGTCTCCATGTCGTCCCGCTTCCGCCTGGCGGCGGATTGGTCTCTCAGTTTCCTCTCTCGATTTTATCGAAGCGGTTCGCGATGCCACGCTCCGCCGCCGGCGAATTTCGATGCCCCGCCTAGTCGATGGCAACGCGCCGCAGCAGCTTGAAATCGGTCAGCATGCGCCCGGTCCCAAGAACCACCGACGCCAGCGGATCCTCGGCAACGGAGACGGGCAAGCCCGTTTCTTCCCGAATGCGCCGGTCTAGGTTTTTGATGCGCGCGCCGCCGCCGGTGAGTACAATTCCGCGGTCGCTAATGTCGGCGCTGAGTTCCGGCGGCGTGCGCTCCAAAGCCACGCGGATCGCGTTCATGATGGTGTCGACGCACTCGGAGAGCGCTTCGCGAATCTCTGAATCGCATATCGTCACCGTCTTGGGGACGCCCTCGATCAGGTTCCGCCCCTTGATCTCCAGGGTGAGGGGCTTGTCGAGGGGGTAGGCGGAACCCACTTCCATCTTGATCATCTCCGCCGTCCGCTCGCCGATCAGCAGATTGTACTTCCGCTTCATGAACTGCATGATCGCGTCGTCGATCTCGTTGCCCGCCACCCGAACGGACCTCGAATAGACAATGCCGGAGAGAGAGATCACCGCGACGTCGGTGGTGCCGCCGCCTATATCCACCACCATGTTGCCGGAAGGTTCGGTGATCGGGAGTCCCGCGCCGATGGCGGCCATCATCGCCTGCTCCACCAGAATCACTTCACTCGCCTTCGCGCGGTAGGCCGAATCCATCACGGCCCGCTTCTCCACCTGCGTGATCTCGCTCGGCACCCCGATCACAATGCGCGGATGCACCAGCATCTTGCGTCCGTGAGCCTTCTGGATGAAGTAGTTCAGCATCCGCTCCGTGACTTTGAAGTCCGCGATCACGCCGTCTTTCATCGGGCGGATGGCGACGATGTTCCCCGGCGTGCGGCCCAGCATTTCCTTGGCTTCCTTGCCGACCGCCTCAATCTCGCCACTGATCTTGTTAATAGCGACAATCGACGGCTCGTTGACGACAATGCCGCGGTTCTTCATGAAAACGAGCGTATTGGCCGTGCCAAGGTCGATCGCGAGATCGTTGGAAAAAATACTAAACAGTGACCGTGCGTTCATGCGGAAGTTCTAGACCTTAGGTTGAACAATTACGGGCTCCCGCGGCTCAGATTCCCAGCACCGGTTTTCCGAAACCTCGCGAAAAGCGTCGGCAAGCCCTGCCAATTCCGGAAGAACGGCTCGCGGGAAAAGAGGGGGCGGTTCCACGCCGGCGGGGATCTCAAGGCTCGTGATTGTGCGCGGATCCACAGAACTCCCAGCCAATTGCAAATGTAGCATACTGGCCCCAATGCCACCACAAGCGCGCAAACAATTGTAAACAGAAACTTTTCCCATCGCCGCATGCCGAATTTGTGCCTGCTGCCAGGCGAGTGTGGGCCAGAGTTGGGGTTGGCCCCGCAAGAGCGGGCGCTTTTCTGAAATAGTAGAAAAACAGGAGCTTAGAGGACGATTGTGGCGAAAGGCGTGGCGGCCGACGGATTGTTTGACCTTGCTATCGTGGGTGGCGGCATCATCGGGGCCGGGGTGGCCCGCGACGCGGCCCGGCGCGGCTTGCGCACCGTCCTCCTCGAAAAGAACGATTTCGGTTCGGGAACGACGGCCGGATCCACGCGATTGATCCACGGCGGGCTGCGCTATCTCGAAATGCTCGATTTCGGCTTGGTGCGGATGGACCTGCGGGAGCGCGAAACTCTCCTCCATACGGCTCCGCACCTGGTGAAGCCGCTCCGCTTCTGCCTGCCGTATTACAACGCGGGCTGGTTCTACCGCACCAAGATGCAGATTGGCCTGGGGCTGTACGACCTGCTCAGTTACGGCAAGAG
>JBDIBK010000258.1:0-3085 GCA_039812845.1 Bryobacterales bacterium | reverse complement strand
TCTTCTTGTGCTTCACTTTCTTCTTTTCCTTCGATTCGTCCTCAACCCTGGAAGGCGGTACGGCGCCCACGCGTTCGCGCGCCAGGCGCTTCACTTCCTTGGTTGTGTCGAGTTTCCCGGTTTTCTTGATTGGCATTTGCACTTTCCGCCCTCTCCATTTCGTCTCGCCACCGTGCAGGTCCGCTATTTGGGATCATATCGTTGATGCATGTATCCGAGATCGAAACCCCCGCGATTGTCGTTGACCTGGATGTTCTGGAACGGAATTTGGCGCGCGTTGCCGCGTATGCCAAAGAGCACCAGCTTCGGTTGCGCCCCCACACCAAGACGCACAAGAGTTCCGTGATCGCGCGGATGCAACTGGAGAGCGGCGCCGTGGGCCTGACGGTTGCCAAGGTGGGGGAAGCGGAAGTGATGCTGCGCGCCCAACCCGAAGACCTGCTGGTGGCCTATCCCGTGATTGGCGAGGGCAAGCTGCACCGTCTTCTGGAAGTGGCCCGCCACACGCGGACGACGGTGGCTCTCGACAGCCTGGAAGCCGCGCAGGGCCTTTCGAACGCCGCCGCGAAAGCGGGCATGGAGATTGGCGTGCTAGTCGAAGAAGACGTCGGTCTCGGCCGCGTTGGCCTCACGGACCCCCGGAAGCTGGTTACGCTCGCTTCCGCGATTGCGAAGTTGCCGGGCTTGCGGGTCACGGGCTTCAATTTCTACCCCGGCCATGTCAAGGCGACCGATGCGGAAGGGATGGCGGCGTTCCACGCTCTGGCGGCCGTGCTGGAGGAAACCGCCACGCTCTGGCGCGCGGCCGGCTTGCCGCTCGAAGTGGTTAGCGGCGGCTCCACGCCCACGCTGTTCCATTCTCACGAACTCCCGGTGCTAAATGAGATCCGGCCCGGCACTTACGTATTCAACGACCGCAATACCGTGGAAAGCGGCGCGGCCACGCTCGAAGATTGCGCCGCGCATCTCCTGGTGACGGTGGTGAGCACCAGCCGCGCTTCCGGCATGATTGTCGATGGCGGCTCCAAGACCTTTTCGTCGGACCGATTGTCCACTGGCGGCGAGGTCACGTTCGGTCTGCTCCGCGAGGAACCGGAAGCGAAATTCGTGAAGATGAACGAAGAGCACGGCTATATTGATCTTCCTCCCTCCGCGCGGCATTTCCAGATTGGAGACCGCCTGCGCATTCTGCCGAATCACATTTGCGTCGCGGTGAATCTGCATGATCGTGTCTACGGCATTCGCGGAGAAAACGTGGAGCAAGTCTTCGAGGTTGAGGCGCGCGGAAAGCTTCAATGAACCACGCCACGCCGCACCGGCTGCGCCGGCTCCGCTCCTTCGCGAATGCGCGTTTCCCGATAGGCAGGCTTTCTTGAAAAATCCAATCAAACGCGCCCACACGAGCGTAGAGATATTTCCCTTGATCCGGGACCGCTGGAGCCCGCGCGCCTTTTCCGCGAGACCGGTTCACCAGGAACTGATGCTCAAGTTGATGGAAGCGGCGCGCTGGGCGGCATCCTGTTTCAATGAGCAGCCATGGCGCTTCCTCGTTGCCACCAGCGAGCGTCCGGAAGAGCACGCCAAAGCGCTTTCCTGCCTCACGGAGGCGAACCAGGAGTGGGCCAAGCACGCGCCGGTGCTGATGCTGACAGTCGTGAAGAGCGAGTTCACCGTCAACGGGAAACCGAACCGGTGGTGTGAGCACGATCTCGGCCTGGCGATGGGAAATCTCACCACGCAAGCTTCCGCGGAAGGCTTGGTGCTGCACCACATGGCGGGGATCCTGCCGGACCGCATTCGCGAGATTTATGGCATCCCGGATGGGTTCCACCCCATGACCGCGGTGGCCCTCGGCTATGAGGGCGAACCTGGCTCTCTGGAACCGGATTGGGCACGCAAGAGCGAATCGGAACCGCGAACGCGCAAACCGCTCCAGGAACTCTTTTTCCACCAAACCTGGGGCGACCCTTTCGCTGGGAAATAGATCAAACGCTTTCCGCTTCCCGCGCGTCTAACAATGTTGAGGGAGGAATAAGCGATTATGACTACGAAATCCAAGACCCATCTCGAAGAAATCGCGATCGGAATGAGCGCGAAGGACCGGGAAACGATGGTGGATTCGCTGAATGGCCTGCTGGCGGATCTTACCGTGCTCTACATCAAGGCCCGAAACTATCATTGGAACGTGGAAGGCACTCATTTCTTCTCGCTCCACGCGGAATTTGAAAAGCTATACACGGCCCTTTCGAACGACATCGACACGGTAGCCGAAAGGGCGCGGGCTCTGGGCGGCACCGCCGCCGGCACGATGGGCCAATACCTGGAATTGGCGACGCTCAAGGAAGCCAGCGGAATTCCGATTGCGACGGCCATGGTATCCGAACTCGCGGACGACCATGAGCGCATTGTCAGCAGTTTGCGGAGGAAGGTGGGAGAAGCCGACGACGCCCACGACTTTGGGACTGCCGATTTCTTCACCGGCCTCATGGAAGCCTACGAAAAGACTGCCTGGATGCTGCGGTCTTACGTGCGGTAACGCTTCGAAAGCGCGGCCCACGCCTCTTCACCGGTTCGCTCGCGGAGGTCCCTGAGGCTTCGCCTCAATCGCCTTCGCGAGCGCCGGAAGCAGGGGCAGGTCGCGGAGCCAGATCCCGGTGGCCCGGTGGATCGCGGCGGCGATCGCCGGGGCCACGACGGTGTTCGGGGATTCCCCCGCTCCCGCGCTGGGCACACCGCGCCGGTCAATCAGTTCCACCTCAATCTCCGGCGCATCACTGAACCGCGGCACTCTGTATTGGCTGAGGCGCCGCGTTCGCAAGTGCGTGTCGTCCCACAGGATGCGCTCGTACAATGCCGGGCCCGTAGCTTGAATCACATTGCCCGTGATTTGATTGCGCAAATTATCCGGATTCAAGACGGCGCCAGGGTCAAACACCATCAGCGCCCGCAGTAATTTCACATCCCGTCCTCCCGCCTTCACTTCGACAAAAAAAGCCAGCCGCGCGTCTTTTTCTATCGTGCATGCCATGCCCTGGGCCATGCCCGGCCTTGCACCGCTCTTGCCCCAGCCGAATCGCTCCGCCCC
>JBDIBK010000257.1:0-3138 GCA_039812845.1 Bryobacterales bacterium | reverse complement strand
TCCTGGCGTTCGGTTCCAATCCCAGGGCCTTCGGAGTTGCCGTAGCCCGGCTTGCGCACGCGGGAGGTCACGCGGTCCCAGGATCTTTGCCAGGAGCGCGCCTGCCATTGCAGGGCGCGGTAGAGCTCCGTCATCCCTTGCACACGCGGCCCGTAGTAGATGTTCATGAACTCCGCGGCATGCTGGTCTGGGCCGGGCACGCCTGGGTGCCAGCCCCATCGCGCCACGGCCGACCAGCCGAGCCAGAACGTCTCATTGTGCAGGCCCGAATCATCCCAGGCAGCCGCGAACGTGCCGAGCGGATTCAATTTCCACACCCGCGAATTTGCGATGGAGGAATACAGGGAGCCGATCCGCCCCGCGGTGAACACGGTCTCAAACTCGCTCATGGTCTTGTCCGAAGCGCGGCTTTCGATCGCGAAATGATCTGGGAACAGATATTCGGAACCCTGCGTGGAGGTGTAGATCAACTGCCGCATACCCTTGCGCTTCTCAATGGCAAAGAAGCCGTCTTCGCCAACCACGCCGTCGATCAAGTCGCTCGGAAGGCGCTCCATGTCCTTGTCAAGAAGCGGATACTCCACCCAGGCCAGCATGCGGCGGTTCTGCTTCGCCAAGTGGTCGCGCGCGCGGATGGCAAAGTCGGCCCAGGCCTTGCTGCGGTTGGCCGGGTTATACGGCAGCGCGCAGTTCTTGCCGATGCCGGCGTAATACACCTCGTCAGTGGAAACAAAGAAGTAATCGATGCCGCGCGTTGCCGCCATCACATCGTCGTACATCTGGAAGATGAGTTTGTACGTGTCTTCCTGGCACAGATCGGATTGGTAGTTGTTTCCATCCGCCTTCAGGCGGGCGAATCGCGGATGCTTCAGCACGTAGGCCATGTGGGCCGGGGATTGCACGACGGGAACCACCTGCAGATGGCGCTCCAGCCCGTAATCGACGATCTCCTGCAGTTCGGCCGGCGTGAATGCGCCGGGGGCTCCGATCTCCGGATTCGAGGGGTAACTGAACTTGTCCTCCAGCTCAAAGCCGATCATGTTGGCCTTGAAGCGGACGGCCCAGTCGATATAGCGTTTGAGCGTCGGCATGCGGTCCTGGTGGTGCTTGGTGTCCCAGTGCAGGAAGCGCAGTTTGAGCCGAGGCCAATCGTCGATATCGGAGACCGGCACGACGAGTTGCCCGCGCTCATTCGCTTTGATCAACTGCAATAGCGTCTGCACGCCATAGAGCAGCCCGGCGTCGGCGTTGGCGACGATCTCAATCCGGCCATCGCGGATGCCGAGGTGGTACGCTTGCGGCGCGGTTTCCTCGGGAGCGCCCTTCACCGCGCCCGGCCGCACCCGGAGCATGATAGCCCTTTCGCCGGGCGCTGCCACGCGCTTCAGCTTCAGCGAATGGAACGACTCCAGATCCGAGACGAGCGATTTAGTGGCGATGCTCTCCGCCGGGCCGTCGATCTTCCAGGATTCATCGAGGCGAACGTCGGCATCCTGAAGCACCACTTTCTGCGGAGACGGGATAACGGAATAGCCGCGCAGGTAGAGTTCCGTAGGCGCTGGCTGGCCATAGAGCGCGCCGGCTAGCAGCAGCGCCAGACAGATTCGTCTTAGTTGCATGTCGTCTCCTTCGAATCGCCTTCACCGCGAAAGCACCCGGCCGCGATATCGCCCCAGTTAGTTAGTCAATTTTCCTAACTCGGCATTAGATCACACAACTCCGCATGCCGCAACGGGAGCGGGTGGCGGGGTTGGCAGCCGTCTCTGATTCTGGCCATGGCGTGCCGGGCTGCTCTCCCGCCGTCTGGAGGCTCGCCGATGGGGCACAGGAATAGTTCTCTCCCGATAGCTAACTGCCTTCCCGCTCGTCGATCGCGTGATACAGATTGTGCAGAAAGGCCATGTTGTCGCACTGAACGTAGTGCATCACGCCGCCCATGCGGGAAAAACTCTTGCAGAAGCGCAGATAGTAGGCGGGATTGGTTTTCGGCGGGTCTCCGTGCGTCCAATCCCAGCCGCCGCTGTCCTGGACATCCACGACGTAGATCGTCAGTCCGGAAATGGTTGGCTTCCCCTCCGCGATTCGAAGATTATTCACGGCGCTGAGGCTCTTCTCGAAGACCTGCGGTGCCATGATCGCGGAGCCGATCGAGAGCACCACGCCGTTGTCGAGCGTGTCCACGGAGTCTCCGATCAGCCGGAAATCCAATCCGGCCGCCCGGCCCACCACCGCGCCGTCGTAAATGGGGTGATTCGCGATGATGTCGTAGCCGATGCCGGGATGCACCGTGAGAGGCACTTCTTGGAGAAAGGCCTGGGCCAGGATGGAGGCATACTTTCGGGAGTGCTCGACGGTGATCCGCCCGGAGGGAAGAGGTACGGTGCGCATCATTCGGAGGAGGTCCGCGCGGGCCGCGGTCAGGGGATGCGCGGGCGATTCGCGGATCAGATCCTCAAGCTCCTCCGCGGTGGGAAAGGTAACCCCATCCTCCGCAATGAAGCGGCCGAGGGCCGTTCCGTAACCCTCGCCCGCGAGTCCACCGGCGAGGAGGGCGATGTGCGTGTACAGGCTGGTTTCATTCCACGTGCCAAAGGTGCCGGTGGCAACATTCTCCCGCACGCTCTCCGTGGAGCGCCCAAACCACGCGTATTCCCAATCGTGAATGGTGCCCGCGCCATTGGTGGCCAGGTGAGTCAGCCAGCCATCCTTCATCATCTCCGTGAGAATCAGCGCCGCGCCGTTGCGGAGGAGGTGAGCGCCATACATGAGAATGACGCCGGCGCCCTGCCGGCGGGCGGAACGAATGGCGGACGCGCAGGCCTCGATGTGGCGCACCTGCTCCTCATTGCACGCGGGAGGCGGTGACGATGGCACGCGCAGAATGTCATCGGCCGCGGTGAGACTCTTTCGTTCCGCTAGCGGGAAGGTTCTCAGCCGCGACCAATCGAGATGGGGAACTTTCATGCTTCTGGTATAGCGCGACCTCGAGAAGGTCTCCAAACATTTCGCCTTGGGGAAGGGTAATTTTCGCTGACCTGGAGGAAGTCCCCCGGAGTGCGGTTCCGGGGGACTCGAAGGCGGGCCTAGGACTTGACGCCGGGCATCTCCCAGCCCTTGCGGTAGCGCGGCTTGAGCAGC
>JBDIBK010000256.1:0-3162 GCA_039812845.1 Bryobacterales bacterium | reverse complement strand
CCCGTTGCCCAGTTTGATGTAACCCCTCGCCCGGTGGACGGAGTCCGATTGATAGAATGGGCGACGTAGAGCGTGGCACAAGACGATGCCGCGCCGACGCCGGTTTGACGTCCTCGCTTTGATCGCGGACGGAGCCAACTTGATGCAGCTTCCGCCATTGTCCCGGCTCAGATGGTCCCTTGCGTGCGCGGCCGCGATGCTTGTCTTCGCCGTGGCCGGGCATGCCACTGAACCGAGTGCGTTCTGGCCTCCCGTGCTTTCCAGGGATGGGAACACGGTGTGGCTTGGAGCTCCCCGTCTCGAATCCTGGAACTTCCTTCGCGCGCGCGTCTCCGCCCCGGTGCAGCACAAGCTGGGGCAGGCGGAGACGCTCTCCGGAACGGTCACTCTCGATGCCGAAGCCTATGCGAACCGCGCTCAGGATGTGGTGAATCTCGGGGATTTCCGCATCTCGAAACTCGAACTCACTGGGGCGTCCCCCGATGAGCTAACCGCGCGCCGCGCCGCCATCGAGGCTTTGCTCCGGGGTCTGCGTTCCACGGCTCCGCTCGGCTTGTTTGTCGAGTCGTTCTACCGGGAGAAGCGCCTGCCATCCATTGACGTTGCATCGGAAACGCCGCGCATTTTCGTCTCGACAAAGCCGGCGGTGCTGGTGCAGTTTGACGGTCCGCCGATGTGGCTCCCCATCGCCGGATCAAAGCTTTCCTACGCGGTGAACACGAACTGGGACATGTTCTACGACAACAAGTCCACGTTCTACTACCTGCTGGCGGGCGATGTGTGGCTGGCCACGCACGATCCGCTGGGGGCCGAATGGGTGATGCCGAAATCGCTGCCCAAGGAACTCGGGAAACTGCCGCGCACACCGGATTTCGCCAACGTTTGGAAGCACCTTCCGTATGAAGCCAATCCGGATATCGCGGCCCCGCTCGTGTTCTATTCCGAGAGCCCGGCGGAGCTGATTCTTGTCTTGGGCGAACCGGTGTTGGAAGCCATCGTCCCTGGCCTCTCCGCAGTGACAAACACCCGCAGCGACCTCTTCTTCGACGAGACTTCGAAGCGGTATCTGTATCTGGTGGCGGGGCGCTGGTTTGAGTCGGGAAGCTTAAGCGGGTTCTGGCGGGAAGCAGCGGTCCTGCCCGCTTCGCTCGCATCGATCCCCGAGGATAGCCCGCGATCGCACGTTCTGGCGCACGTGCCGGGCACCGCGTTGAGCCGCCGGGAGGCCTACCGTGCAACAGTGCCCCACATTGCCAGGGTGCGGCGCGACGGCCCCAAGATTGCGGTGGAATTCGCGGGCAGGCCGAAGTATGTCCCGATCGACGGCACCAGCCTGCTCTGGGTGCCGAATGCCTCTGTGCCTGTTGTGGCGCAGGGACAGAATTTCTATGCCTGCCAGCAGGCCGTCTGGTTCCACGCGACGGATCCGAAAGGGCCCTGGCGCGTGGCCACGAGTTTGCCAACGGATGTTTACCGAATTCCTGCGCGCTCGCCCGTGTTTCATCTCTCGTTCGTCCGGCTGGTTTCGAGCGATGAGAGCAGTTCCACGTTTGGATATACCGGCGGTTACCAGAACCTGTTCGTGCGCGACGGAGTGGCGGTGTACGGGACGGGCTTCCCGCATCCTCCGGATCTGCAATATGGGGCCTATGCCTATCCAATCTACTTTGCGCAGCCGGCCACGTTTGGAGCGGGGGCCTGGTATGACGTGGACCGGCATGTTTTTCTGCGCGGGCGGCCGGGGTATGGTCCGTTTGGCGGATTCGGCTCCACGTGCCGCTTCAACAGCGTCACCAGCCATTACTACCGCGCCCAGACCCTTTATGGCGACGATTCGGGAGATGAACCGACGCTCGCATTCCTGCCTTACACGGCGGCATACGGCAAAATGCGTGAAATCTACGACCCTTATGCGTCGTGGGGCGAATTCGTTCTGGAGCGCAACCTTCGCCAGCCGGATGTGGCAACCAGAACCAGCGAGGATCCGGTACCGGGCACTCCGGAAATCGGGTCCAACGCGCTCTCGCCGGATCCGCTGGCCCCGAAACCGGAAGCCGGCTTCCAATCGCTGAAGCCCCGCTAGGCTAGACGGTTCCTCGCCGAGACCGTTGTCATGCTTGCGACTGCGCTGTCGCGCGGAGATGATCCGTGTCGCTCAATGTGTGCGGCGCGTTGGGTTCCGGCGGCGGCGGAGCGGCCGCGATGCCCGGCCCTCTCTGGTAAGGCGGTATGGTCAGCGTCTCTTCCGCCGGCATGGCGATCCACGCCACCAGGTAGGCAATAAATCCGACGCCGGTGATGAGGGAGACGACCAGCCAGACGATCCGCATCAGGGAGACATCCACGGCGAAGTAGCGGGCAAATCCCGCGCAAACGCCGCCGATCTTCTTCTCCCAGAGCGGCCGCGCAAGCTTCTTTGGAACCCCCCAGGGGCTGGTGCGGTCCGGGTGCGTGGGGCGGCCGCAGTTGTGGCAGAACGCAAACCGATCTTCCAGTTGAACACCGCAAGAGCTACAGTACATGGGACTCTCCTTGCCTGGTTATGGGCCTTGCTTGGCTATCGGACATTCCCGGCTATCCGGTTCGATTCGGCCGTTCGGCCGGGTCGTCAATTGGGGATACGAGTTCCGCGCGAAAAGGTTCCGGAGATTGGCCGCCGGCATTCGATGTTTGTCCGGATGCGCGAAAAACCGCAGCAATTGTGAAAGGCCGTCAAATCCTCCTAAGCAATTATTACGCAAAAGCTTACGGTGGCAATGGTGGTGCACGGATTGTCCGGATTGTCCGGATAGGATCCGGACAATCCGGCCCCGCGGATCCCCGCGCGCTCGGCGTATCTCGCAGGGTGCATGCGGACGATGCCGAGATCGTCGGGAGTCTTCGACTGTGCCGTGTGGCTATTGGTTCGGTTATCAAAGAAGCCCGTTCGTCGCGCCGTGCGCGGCGGGGGGAGGGGACGCAGATCTCCCCGGCATTTGGATTATCCGATTGGCCGGGCGGATTTCGAACCATCGGGCGGACGGCGCGCACCGGGAGAGTGCGTAAAGAATTGAATCTGGGATGGTTGCGGGAGGGCAGGAAATTTGCGGCTTCGGTGACCGGGCTTGGTGGGGAGCCGCTCTTGGTGTGGAGTGCGGAGGCCCGGCATCGCTCCCTGGGCGG
>JBDIBK010000255.1:0-3188 GCA_039812845.1 Bryobacterales bacterium | reverse complement strand
CTGCGCAGTTTCCGCCAGAGCCTGTTCACACCGGCGTCGAATGCGATGAAATCGGTTTCCTATGGGGAACTGCTGCGGCATTGCCGGGTGACATCGCCATTGCGGCCGGGCCCGGCCGACGAGGAGGGGAACCGCATCTACGAATCGCCCCTCACGCCGCTCGGTTTCCATTCGAACAACCCGCTGCTTGCCGGCCTATTCGAGGCCATCGCCGCTGCCCATCCCGCGCCGGTCGCGCTCGGCGACGAATCTCCCGTTATGTCGCGGGCGCTCTCCAGCGCCACGACCTCCGCGCTCGCCGAATACTGGGAACTCGTTGAAGACCTCTCCCGCAACGGGGTGCTGCAAACCTCCATCCGCGAACTCCCAATCCCGGCCTCGCTCCCCGTCCGGCCCGCGATGGCGGGAATTGCCCGCTGGGAGGCGCTCCTCGGCCTTCCGCTCACGAGCCTCTTCCACCGCTCGCATGCGTTCCCGGACCCCTTGTATCGCGCGCTGGCCGCCATCACCGACGGCAGCCGCACCGTGCCCGAAATCTGTGCCGCGCTGGTCTCGCTGATGGCGGCGCAGAAGGAAAGCGGCAAGCGCGAGATCGTGCTGAACGGCTTCCCGCTCCCGTTGCTTTCCACGGAGGCGCTGCGCGGGCGGGAGAAGCTTCTGGACGACCCCGCGGCGCTTGGCGAATTCCTGCTCGCGACCGTTCCGGTGGAACTGGAACGCTTCCGCCAAGCGGGTCTGATCGCAGACCCGGACGCGGCACGGCCATAGCCGTCGAGAGATCAGATCAGCGCGCGGGGGTCCGCCGGCGCCTCCGATGGCACCGCGACCGGGGAAAGCACGGCCTCGCGGCGATACACATCGCGGAAAATCGGCAGGCTTCTCCCAATGGCCCAGAGCTCCAGGTCCAGCGGCCGCGCGTGCCGCAATTCGATGGTGACGGTGCCGCCGGCGGGCAGGCAGCGCAGCCGGGAGATCCGCTCCTCGTGGCTTCGCCCGCAAGCATCGGCGATCCGCAGCAGCGGGATCAGGAGCAGCACCGCCTTGCGATCCGCGTCCGAGAGCGAGGTGAACTCCACGTGGGAGTTCACCGGCATCGACTTTCGATGATAGCGGCACAGCACCGCGATCAGCCGCTGCTCGTTCTCGTTGAACGAGGGCAGATCCACGCCGGAAACAATGTAGTGGGAGTGCTTGTGGTGCTTGGTGGCGCTGATGAAGCAGCCCACATTGCAGAGGTGCGCGGCGGCCTCCAGAATGCGGCCGAATCGCGGGGGAAGGACATGCAGTTGCTCCATCCCCACGAAGAGATCGAGCGCAAAGCGTGCCGTTCGTCTGGCGCGGGCGAGATCCACACCGAAGCGCTGGGCCACTTCCTCCACCACTCCCCGCTGCTCTTCGGTTAGCGTGATCCGCGCGATGCCAACTCCGCGCGCGTCGAGATCGAGGATGATGCCATCCCGGACGCCCGCGCTCGAATACACCAGTTGACCCACACCGAAGCGAGCCATCGCCCGAGCGAGAAGCGCCACCCCCGGCACGATGATCTCCGCTCTGCGGGGACCGATGCCCGTCACCTTTCGCCGCTCCTCGAGCGAGAGCGGGGCCAGGCGGCGATACAGCGTCTCCAAATCTTCCCGGCTCACCCGCGCGCCCGCCGCGGCGTCCCGATTCTCCCGTGGAATCGCCTTGACCGCGCATACCGCGGCGGAAGCCGAAGCGGAGGTCCCAATCGCAAAATCAATGTCGCCCGCGCCGAACTCGCTCACCGCCTCGCCGATCTTGTCGTCGATGTACTGCTCGAGTTGGAGCAACTCAAGGGGTGTGGCGGGGTCCGAGTGAATAAAGTTCTGCCAGAGCCGAACCGCGCCGAGCGGCTTCGAATACGCGCCGTGCAGAACACCGTCCTGGTTCAGGATGAACTCCGCGCTGCCTCCGCCAATGTCGATCAGCAGTTGCCGCCCGCGAGCGAATGCCGGTTCCGCAACCACGCCATGGTGAATCAGCCGCGCCTCCTCCTGCCCGGAAACGATCTCCACTTCCGTCCCCAGCGCAGCCTTGGCCCGGCGCAAGAATTGCTGCTGGTTTCGCGCATCCCGCACGGCGCTGGTTGCCACGGCGCGCATCCCGGCCACGTCCAAGGGTGCAATCGCCTTCCGCATCCGTTCGAGGACGCTCATGACGAGTTCCAGCGTCTCCGCGCTCACCTCGCCGTTGGCGAAGACGCTCTCGCCAATCCGGGTCACCTGGCGGTCTTCCGCCAATTGCCGCAACTCACCGTGCGCCGTCACTTCGGCGGCCAGCATCCGCACCGAGTTGCTCCCAATATCAATCGCGGCGTAACGTGGCATGTCACTACGTACGATACCGTCAAATCCCTGGCGAACGACAGGGATTAGGGAAGAAGACGAAAAGAAATCCGGTCTGGTTCAGGGCGAGATCCCAGAGGAGGGGGCGAGTTCGGCCAAGCCGACGAGAAGAGATCAAAGATGCTTGGAATCGCTCCAGTACGGGAGTGAAAAGGAGTGGCGTCGAAAATTGAAGCAACGTTACCCGTTTCGTGGTAAATAATTGTAAAGTTGTTGGAAATTAATTGTATCCTGATGTTTTCTTCGTGATCCCGGCGTTGCCGCCCGATTGGGTTGGCTATCGACGCCGCCAATCTTGCGTCGACAAGAATTGAGCCCTATGGTTGCCCAAACGCCCCGTCAAGTGGGGCCGCTCTTGATACCGATGTTCGATCTCAGCGGCGCCCTCACGGATGCCTCGGACGACATTCGTCGGAATCTGGACGACATGCACCAGAATGGCCAGTATATTCTGGGCCCGCAGACCGCCGCCTTTGAGGCCGAGTTCGCACGGGAAGTAGGCGGAAGCGGGGCGGTGGGCGTAGGAAGTGGAACCGTGGCGCTGGAGCTTTGCCTCCGCGATGCGGGAGTGGGCCGCTGGGGCTCCGGCAGTTCCGAGGATGAGGTGATTGTTCCCTCCATGACCTCGCTCTTTACCGCGCAGGCGGTTCTCGCGGCGGGCGCACGGATTCGGGTGGCCGACGTATCCCCACGAAATCTTCTGCTGACGGCGGAAACCGTCGAACGTGCGCTTACCCCCGCAACCCGCGCCGTCATCGCCGTTCATCTCTACGGGCAACCCTGCGACCTGCCCGCACTGGCCGATTTATGTAAACAACGCAA
>JBDIBK010000254.1:0-3269 GCA_039812845.1 Bryobacterales bacterium | reverse complement strand
ATCACCGCTTGGAGAAAAACCGTGGAACTCTTTCTCATACCAGCAATTCTGAGACCAGATGTATCGTGTGTCAATGGGTTTTTATCGCAATACGATATGTTTCTGATCCGTGATACCACGTCGTGGCTTTGAATCCCGCAGTGGTGAGTATCCCGGGAGTCGCGGAAGCCCGAAGTGGATTTAACTCGCCCCGGAAATCGCCCTAGAAGCCGAAAGGAAAATCTCCGAGAAGGAGCAAGCAATCCGCCCCCAACACGCCGAAAAGCGCCGCACGAAATCACCCCGCAAGGAACTGCCAAAATCAACGCCACAGAGATTCCAGCGATTGCACCCCTAACGGCTCTGGACCCCTTTCTATTCTCAGACGGCATCCGCGACAGTCGGAACGTGATTAGCCGCGCGCCTCGATTATCGAAAGCATCCGCTCCCGAGACGCAAGAAACAGCACCCCGCCGAAGTGCAGTGTAAATGCGTAAAATGCCGCTCCCATCAGCGGAAACGCCAGGCTCACCCACCAGTAATGCAGCACGGTTTCCGCCCCCAGCAGATGGCCCACCAGGAAACTGCCGCCAAGGCTGGCAGCCAGGCACGCTATGATCGCACCGTTCGCAAGCCATGAGAGATCGTTGGCGAAGAAAGGAATACGAAAATCGCTGCGGCTCGGGGCCAGCACCGACGTCCACAACCCCACGGCGCTGAAGAAAAGCAATCCTCCGATTCCGCTGGCGACAAGCATGGTCACCATACGCGAGTCATACGGAAGGTGCATGAAATACAGACAAGACGGCAGCGCTATTGCCGTTGGTGGCAAGCCGAGCAGCAGAGGCACGCGAGCGACCCGGCGCAACACCGCAGTGGGTTCCACCGGCAAGAGGAAGTAGCGCCGAAACCCGGAGCCATCGAATCCAAACGCATTTGTCGCCGTAGTGCACGTGCTTAGAAAGCCGACGGAGGCCATAACCCCGAGGGCGATATAGAAGGGTCCCATGGGATCGCTGCGAATGTCCCACGCCGTGGCCAGCGGGAACATGAGCGCGGGCAACGCCATGAAATAGCCGAGGCGAGCTCGGCTGCTCCGCCAGTAATAGCGCAAGACCTTAATGGATAGGGCGGCGGATGGGCCGAAGAAGGCAACAACGAGGTCGAAATGCATGGTCGAGGGGCTGGAGGGCTCATCCTCCGTCACGCGATCCGGCATTGGGCAGCGGTCCAGCGCTTGAAGACAAGCTCCCAAAGCAATGCACCACGTTGTCAGGAGAAGGAAGTGCAAGGCACCGGAAAACGGCACCGCTGCATCTGTCATGATGCGGCCGGCGGCCAATGGAGTGGTCCACGACAGAACTTCCGCCGCCTCCGCCCAGAAGGCCTGATCGCTCGTCTCCAGGCCATGGCCGGTAAAGAGGAAGAGAGACGGGAGGAACACCATGGCCGCGATCAAAGCCACGGCCAGGCTACCCCGGCCGGACATTGACCGCCGGAACAGATCGGAAAGGATCGAAGCGGCGAGGCAGTTTGTAGCGGAAAGCAGCAATGCCGCAGCCACGGAAAGCAGGATAGACGTCCTTGCATCGAGGGAGAACCCGATCGCCACGGCAACGCAGAGAATGGACAGCACGCTCCACCACGGGCCTAACAGGGTGGTCAGGAACCGGGCTTCCAGGCGTTCCCTGGCATGCATGGGATAGCGCCGCAGTGCGGTATCGGAGAAGACCGGAGTGTAACAGACTCCGAGAAGAGTGCCAGCCGAGATTGCGACCGCCGAAATGCCGCCGAGCACCCAGACAGCGATTGTTTCGGCGCTGCCGATCAAAATACGAAGCGACGACGCGAAGCCGCTCAGTGCCGCCGAAGCGGCCAGCAGGCAACCGAGCATGTATCCAAGCAGCGCCAGAGTTGCACGAGCACGTCCGAGCCTCGCCTTTGCCCACAAGAGGCGAAAGCGAAGTCCGATCAGCAGCGCCAGCCTGCTCGCCGTTGAATCATTGAAGTCCGAACCTGAGATTGGCATCTCTGGGGGCACCCCGCTCACTAACGAGCCATGCTGTCTCTGCCACAACCACATGAACCTCGTCCGCCGTCACAGCCACTCCAGAGCCGCTTGCCGTTCCCCGGTGAGGTGCAAAAACAGCGATTCGAGAGTATGAAACTCCGCACCTTCCGTCGTGATCGGCCCCTTCGCCTGCAGGGCGGTAATGTCCCCTTCCCAAACGAGCCTGCCCGGACGCTGGACGATTGCCACACGATCACAGAGGCGCTCCACGGTCTCCAGCACGTGAGTGGTCATGAAGACGGTGCGTCCTTGGTCCACAAACCGTCGCAGCCACTGTTTCAGCAGAGCCACGCCCACCGGATCGATCGATTCAAACGGTTCGTCCAGGAAGAGAATCTGCGGCGAATGGATGATCGCGGCGGCAAAGGCGACGCGCCTGCGCATCCCGGAACTAAATTCGCCGAGCAGCTTTTTCCCTTGGTTGCCCAGATCCAGGGCCTCGAGCAGTTGCGCAACGCGAAGCCGCGCCGCGGAAGCGCTAAGCCCGTACATCGCGCCGTGGAAGGTCAGAAACTCGTGTGCATAGAGCGCGTCAAAAAGGCCCAGATGCTCTGGCATGACGCCAATCTGCCGTTTCAGCGCTGCATTGGCACCGTGGAAAGGCTGGTCCAATATTCGGATTTCACCCGCCGTGGGGTCGAGCAATCCTGTTAGGCAGCCAATCGTGGTGCTCTTCCCAGCGCCGTTGGGACCAAGCAAACCAAAGAAACATCCCGCGGGCACCGAAAATGAGAGATCCTCTACAGCGACAGCCTCCCCGTATTGCTTGCGCAGGTGAGATACCTCTATAGCCTTCACCATACCGCCTCGCCTGACCCATGCTACAACGTAAACAGACCACGCTCAAGGAGTTTCGTACCATATTATCCTTTGGAGACCTATTGAGACGTGCTGCCACACTCCTCAGCCTACTCATGGCAAACCGCCGAACCCACCACCACTGAGATTCCAGCGATTACACCCCGATTGGTTCACCCCCGGATTCCCCATTCCAAATGCGAATGCCGCACTCGCCGTCCATCCCCCGGGCGTCCCACCGCGCAACCCTACAGCTTGATAAAGATCTTCCGCCAATAGAAGATCGCCATCACGGCCAGCCAGAACAGATCGTAGAGGGCGGCAAAAGCCAGCGACCCGTTCAGCGGCCCAAGGGAACCCATGAGCAGGTTGCCCCCCGCCTCCCACCAGCCAATCGCCTGCAAGGCCTTCATCCCAAGCT
>JBDIBK010000253.1:0-3313 GCA_039812845.1 Bryobacterales bacterium | reverse complement strand
GTGGGCGGGAGTTCCACCCGTTGCCCGCGGAGCGCCGCGAATTTGCGTTTCCGACTCTAGCATCGCACTTCCCGCGCCGGAACGTCGCCTCTCAGGCGGGGTCGGTGCTCTTCTGGGGCAGCACCCGAGCCGGTGAGCCAACGGCGGTGCAGTTAGCGGGCAGGATTCGCGTGACAACCGAACCGGCACCCACGGTGGTGTTCTCGCCGACGTCCGCCATCACAATGGCCCCGGCTCCGATCCAACAGCCGCCGCCGATATGCACGGTTTCAAAGACGCCCTGCGCCGACCCGCTCAGCGTGCCATCCTCCCCCCTCGGGTGCTGGCGGGCGCCGCTGAGGATTTGCACGCCGGATGCGATCTGGCATCCATCCCCGATGACGGCGCGGCCAAGGATGTTCCTGGCACCGATGTAGACGCTGCGCCCCACGCGTGCCTCCGGATGTGCGAAAAAGGAGCCGAATTCGATCCGGCTGCGGTCGCCGAACTCCTTCAGCGTCCAGCGGTAATAACCGGCGCGCAGGTAGTCGCCCGGCAGGCCCGGGAGGAGGGCATGCGCCTGGGCGAAGAAGCGATAGACGCCGCGAATGCGCCCGAAGCCCGAGAGCAGCGCGGCCGGAAACGATAGTGCCATTGAGAGGCCCAGGAACAGTGCCTTAAGCAACGTCTTGTACATGGGCGTTACCTCTCTTCCCGAGCGAATTCAGAGACGCCGCTGGCGCCCGGCGACACCATGGAACGGTAAAGGCCGCAGAGGGCGTTCACGCGCGCTTTTGGCGTGTGCCGCTCCAGCACAAGAGACCGCGCACGGCCGGCGAGCGTCTCTCCCAATCTGTCGTCTTCCCACAGGATACGCGCGATCGCCGCGGCGAGCGCATCGGCGTCACCCGGGGGGACCAGGAGCGCGCTTTCCCCGTGGGTGACAATCTCGGGGATCCCTCCCACCCTGGTTGCCACCGCCGGCACGCCCGCGGCCATTGCTTCGAGCAACGCGTTTGGCGAACCTTCCGTTAGGGACGACAGTACTGCGACCGATGCAATTCCATAGAACGGTTCCGCACTTGGCTGCTGCCCGGTGAGGGTGACAAACTCGCCGAGCCCCAGTTCCCGGATGGCAGCCTCGATGGGGATTCGTTCCGGACCGTCGCCCACGGCAACCAGATGGATTTCCCGCCGGTGGAGCACGGAGCGGACGGCGCGCAGCAGGCAGATATGGTCTTTCTCCCGCGAGAGGCGGCCCACGATGAGCGCGACGGGCCGGCCTTCCGGGATGTGCCATCGTTCGCGCAGGCTTCGCGCCGCTTGCTCCGTGCAGGCGTCATGCGCCCAGCCGGGGCGGATCGCGTTGTGGATGACGTGCATCCGGCGGCGGTCCACTCCCTTCGCCGCCAATTCCTCGCGAAACGGATCGCTTACCGTGAGCACCATCCCAGCGGCCGGGAGACTGAAGCGGTCGAGTTCGTTGTAGAGGCGCGTTTTCCAACTGGTGAAGGTGTAGCCGTGGTGGAAGGCGACCCAAGGCGCGAGGCGCGGCAGGCCCGCAAGGCGCGCGAGGAAGTGAGACTTTACCGCGTGGGTTTGGATGATATCCGGCTGAACGGATGCGACGGTCTCCCGCAGCGCCTTCACCACGCTCCAATCGAAGGCGCGCGATTCCGGGATCTTTCGGAGAGGAACGCCCGCCGCGCAGACACGGTCAAGAAACACATTCGAACCCGCGCCCCGGACGAAGGTGGCGATGACGGTGTCGATTCCTTCCGCACCCGACCACTCCGCGAACTCAATCAGGTTCTTGGCGGGGCCGGTGATGGAAGTGGCTTCAATGATGGCGAGCAGACGCAAGCGCTTGTTCATGGGCGCTCCAGCCATGCCCGGTAGGTTTCCACCAACTGCTTCCCTAAAGATCGCCAATCATAGCGGGCGCGCACGGTGCGAAGACCGCGCCCGATGAGTTGCGTGCGCAATTCGGGATTCGAAGCCAAGCTGACCAGATGCCGGACCCAAAGTTCGTGCGAATTGCCGTCGGCGGACAGGTAGTCAATGTCAGGTTTAATCGCCAAGCCTTCCGCACCCAGAGGGGTGGAAACCACCGGTGAGCCCGCAGCCATCGCTTCGAGAATCTTGAGGCGCGTGCCGCCACCCGTCTTGAGCGGCACCACCGCAGCCAGCGCCCTCCGGTAATACGGCTTCACGGAATCAACCGTTCCGGTTACGGCCACGCCGGGCAACTCCCGCAAGGCGAGAACCGCCGGTGCGGGCCGGGCACCCACGATGACAAATTCCAGATCCGGCAGCCGTTCCCGCACTTTGGGCCAGATCTCCCTAGCGAACCAGACGGCACCTTCCGCGTTGGGAAAGTAATCCATCGAACCGACAAAGACGATGCCGCGGGGCACGGCTTCGCTCGTCGGCGGATCCGGGGCGAAGGCATCGCAATCCACGCCGTTCTCAATCACGGCGATGCGGGCTTTGGGCGCTACCTTAGAGAGCATTTCGCGCTCCCGCTCACTGCATACCACGTGCCCCAACGCGTCTCTGAGTATTTCCCTTTCGATCATCTGGAGCTTGCGCGCGGTGAGCGAGGCATAGATTCGCCGGGCCGGAGAACGAACCATCTCCGCGTACCGGAACATCAGTTCCGATTCGATATTGTGCCAGTTGTATACTACCGGTGCCCGCACGCCTCTCTGCCGCAATGCCGCCGCGCAGCGCAGCATGTGGATGCTCTCAAGCTGAATCAGATCGAAATTGCGCTCCCGCGCGAAATCCTTTGCGGCCTCCACCAGCGCGGGGGAAGTGTAATTCAGGATGGGAAGCGGCCACTTGCCAACCACACCCCGGATCACCTGCATCGGCCGGTAAGCTGGAGGCTTGGGGACGAAGCGGTACTGTCGGCAGAACTGAAGATCCGCGTGCCCCGGTTCGCCCGCCCGCTCATCCGCGAGGCCCGCGAGGAACAACTGCCCCCACTCGCCCAGGGAGCGAGCCAGATAGAACTCGCGCAGCTTGGCGCCACTGGTGGCGGGGCTGCACTGGCGAGGGGACAGCATGAGAATGCGTGGCGAATCTGCGTTCATCGGCTTTGCGGGATTTGGCTGTTCGTCGGGTCGGCGCCTCTTCATCAGGATACGTTATCGCCTCCCGGACACCCCACATCCTCTGTTCTGAATGGTGGGCACGTTACAATAGCGTTGGTTATGAAAGCACGAGTACACGTTTACTTAAAGCCCAGCGTTCTCGATCCTCAAGGCCAAACGATCACCACGGCCCTCAACGGATTCGGCTATCGTGCCATACGGAGCGTCCGCCAGGG
>JBDIBK010000252.1:0-3336 GCA_039812845.1 Bryobacterales bacterium | reverse complement strand
AGGAATCCCGTATCGGCGAAGATGTTGGCATTGGGCTGGTAGGTGCGGATGGTTTTCACGTAGCGGTCGAAATCATAGACGTGGCCTTCGCTGCCCGCGCCATCCAGCCAGATCTCGGCGAGTTCGCCATAGCGGGTGCAAAGCTCGCGCATCTGGTTGTCGTAATAGGTGTCGTACTTTGCGTTCTCCTTGTAGGCGGGCTCATGCCGGTCCCACGGCGAGAGATAGATTCCAAACTGGAGCCCATGCTGGCGGCAGGCTTGTTCCACCTCTTTCACGAGGTCTCCGCTGCCTCCCCTCCAGGGGCTGCCCTTCACGCTGTAATCGGTATAGCGCGACGGCCACAAACAAAAGCCGTCGTGGTGCTTCGCCACCATCACCAGATAGCGCGCCCCGCCCGCCTTCGCGGCCCGCACCCATTGCCCGGCATCGAGAGCGGTGGGGTTGAAGACGGATGGCTCCGCGGTGCCATCGCCCCACTCCCGGTCCTGAAAAGTATTCGGGCCGAAATGGATGAGGACGCCGATCTCCAGATCCTGCCACGCCAGTTGCTGCGGCTTCGGCTTCGTATCCACAAAGCTTTGGCCGGCCAGCGAGCGAACGAGCGCCGGTGCGAATGGAACGGCCTGCAATAAGGATCGGCGGGAACGGAGCCCGAACGAATAGGGTTTCATGGCGTGGGCATCGTATCACGATCGGGCGGCACGCGCTTCGGTACGTTCGCTGGCACGCTTGCCGATGGAAGGCGCCCTTTCCAAGCGGCGGCACTCTCGGCTCCAGATCATTCCCGGACATCTCCGTTTCTTACCGGTTAATCCGAATTGCATCCCGGAAGTGCGTGGGAGATACTTTTACCGGTGCGATCGCGATGAACAATGCAAACTTTCTCCACGATGAAGTCTCCAGCGGGAGAATCCTGCGGGCGCTCGACTCCTTTGAAATTGAGGTTCCTTCGTGGGGTTTCGCAAATACAGGAACGCGCTTCGGGAAGTTTATTCAGGCTTCGGCGGCCACCTCCACCGAAGAGAAACTGAGCGATGCCGGCCGCGTGCATGCCGTCACCGGCTGCTGCCCCAGCGTGGCGGTCCACGTGCTTTGGGATTTTCCGGATGGCATCGCCGGCGTCGAGGCGGTGCAGCTTGCGGCGGCGAGGCATGGCGTCCGGATCGGGTCCATCAACCCCAACGTCTTCCAGGATCAGATCTACAAGCATGGCTCCCTGGGAAACCCCGATCCCCATGTCCGCACCAAGGCCGAGGAGCACATCGCGGATTGCATCGAAATCGCCCGCCGGGCGGAGAGCCGCGACATCTCCCTCTGGTTCGCGGACGGTTCGAGCTTCCCCGGAACGGCCGGCATTCGCGGCCGCAAGAAGCTCTTCGCCGAGGCGCTCCACCGCCTGCACGAACAGATGGACCCCTCCCAGCGCATGCTGGTCGAATACAAGCCCTTCGAGCCCGCGTTCTATCACACCGACATTGCGGATTGGGGCATGGCCTACATCCTCGCCAAACAGGCCGGGGAGCGGGCCAAGGTGCTTGTCGATACCGGGCACCACTACCAGGCCCAGAATATTGAGCAGATCGTCGCCTGGCTGCTGAGCGAGAACGCCCTGGGCGGCTTCCACTTCAACGACCGCCGTTACGCCGACGACGACCTGACGCTCGGCTCCATCGACCCCTACCAGGTCTTCCGCATCTTCGCCGAGATCCTCTATTTCGAGTGGGAACGCGGCGGGCGCGCCGACATCGCCTACATGGTGGACCAGAGCCACAACCTCAAGAACAAAGTCGAAGAGATGATCCAGACCGCGACCACCGCGCAGGAACTTTACGCGAAGGCGGCCCTCATTGACTTCGGCCGGCTGGCAACGCTGCAAAGCCGTTCCGCGCTGGTGGATGCCGAGGAGGTCTATCGCGACGCATTCTCGACCGATGTGCGCCCGATCCTGCGGGAGTGGCGCGCCGCGCGGGGGCTCCCGGAACAGCCCCTGCAAGCCTTCCGCGAAAGCGGATACACCGAAGCCCAAGAGAAAATTCGCGGCGAGAAGAACCGGGCGCGGACGGCAAGCTACGCCTGAGCCTTTCGCATCCCAATGCAGCGGAAACCGGCGGGAATCGTGCGCCAATTCATTGAACGCTATTTCGAGTTCGAAGCCCTCGGCGCGAACCTGCGGACGGAGGTGCTGGCCGGGTTCACCACTTTCCTCACGATGGCGTACATCATCTTCGTGAACCCGTCGATCCTGAGCCAGACCGGGATGCCCGCCGCGGCGGTGACGGCCGCCACCTGCCTCTCGGCCGCGTTCGGGAGTCTCGCGATGGGCATCTTCGCGCGCTATCCCATTGCCCTTGCCCCCGGTATGGGCTTGAACGCGTACTTCACCTATGTGGTCTGTCTGGGGATGGGCGTCCCCTGGCAGGCGGCCTTGGGCGCGGTGTTTCTCTCGGGCGTCGCGTTCTTGCTTCTGACGGCGGCGGGCGTCCGGCAGCTCGTGATCGCCGCCATCCCCGCGGAACTGTATGCCTCCGTCGCCGCCGGAATCGGCCTGTTCATCGCGTTTATCGGCCTGCACAATGCGGGCATCATCGTCGCCGATCCGTCTACCCTGGTCGCCCTCGGGAATCTGCGCAACCCATCCACCGCCCTCGCGATCGCGGGGCTTCTGCTGATCGCGGTGCTGATGGCCTTTCGCGTTCGCGCCGCCATGCTGATCGGCGTGCTCGCCACCGCCGGGGCAGGCGCGGTTTTCGGGCTGATTCCCTGGCAGCCGCGGCCCTACCGCTTCTCCGACATCACCGCCACCGCTTTCCAATTCGACATTTCCGGCGCTCTTTCCCTGGGCTTCCTCGAAGTCGTGTTTGTGTTCCTCTTCGTGGACCTGTTCGATAACATCGGCACGCTGGTTGCCGTCGGGAAGCAAGCGAAATTATTCACAAGCGAGGGCCAGATCCCGCGAATCCAGCGGATTCTCTACGCCGACGCCAGCGCTACCCTGTTGGGGTCGGCGGCCGGCACTTCGACGGTGGTGAGCTATATCGAGAGTGCGGCCGGAGTGGCCGTAGGGGGCCGCACCGGGTTCACCGCCGTTGTCGTCGGTCTGCTTTTTCTGGTGGCGATGTTCATTGCGCCCGTCTTCGGCGTCGTGCCTGTTGCGGCCACGGCCCCGGCCCTCATCGTCGTCGGTTCCCTGATGATGACCGCCGCTTCGGAGATCGAATGGCAGAAACCCGCCATCGCCATCCCGGCCTTCCTCACGCTGATCACGATTCCGCTCACGTTCAGCATCGCCAACGGCCTCGCATTTGGCTTCACGGCCTATGCGATCATCCAGTT
>JBDIBK010000251.1:0-3391 GCA_039812845.1 Bryobacterales bacterium | reverse complement strand
GTGCGCAGCGCGGGCGCGGAGAGCGCGTGGGTGTCCTTGCCGATGTAGAGCGGCCCGCTCGTCCCCTGCCGCGCCCGGTAGTCGCAGATCGCCTGCGTCGTCGCCAGAATATGGTTCTCGTTGAAGCTGTTCTGGAACGAGCAGCCGCGATGCCCGGAGGTGCCGAAACTCACTCGCTGCGAAGCCTCTTGAGGGTCGGGCTTGCCCTCGTAGTAAGCCCGCTCCAGCTTCGCCAGATCCACCAGCATGGATGCTTCCGGCTTGGTTCCCGCAAGTTCGTGAACGGTCATCTGCTTCCTCCCCCGATGCGTGCGTCTCCCGCCCAGTCTAGCTGATTCCGGCGCGCGGACATCGTTGCTGAACGAACTTTCCCTTCCCGCGCCCTCGCGTCGCCCGGCATCTAAACAATGGGAATGCGCCCGATATTCGCCCGCAGCCACTCGCGGAAACTCTGCATCCTCGGGTTCAGCGCCCGTGCCACTGCGAGAGGCCGGGATTCCCGGAAATGCGCGGCGAAATCCCGGTAGAACTGGAACATATTCCCAAGGTCGTCCGCGCCGGGGATGGGGAAGCTCCGGAATACTTCGGGCGGCACATCGTTGTATCGCACTTCCTCGCCGAGGACCTCCGTGAAAATCGCGGCCATCTCCGCCATCGTGAGCTGTTCTCCAGCCACTCCCACCCTCTTGCCGATCCAGTGCGGCGAGTTCTGAAAAATGCCGTACGCGCAGCGGCCGATGTCCTCGCTGGCAATCGACGCCATTGTTTCGTTCCCCAGCGGAAAGGTGAGCGCCGGCACGCCGTCCGCGCCGCGCCGAAGCCCGGAGCCGATGAAGTTCTCCCAGTAGAAAGACGCCAGAAGAAAAGTGACGGGCACCTCGGCATCGGTAAAGAAATGGTCCGATTCCCCTTTGGCATCGAAATGCGGCACCTTGTACTTGCCGAACAGCGTCGGCATGCGCGGGTCGTCGAGCGGGATCCACTTCCGGGAATCCTCGAGTGTAGACCAGACCACGTGCCTTAGATTCGCCGCTTTCGCGCTTCGGGCCAGCGCGGCCACCTGCCCGACCTCTCTCTCCGGCGAGAGGTGTTCCCAATAAAAAGTGACGCAAAACGCGCCCCACGCCCCGTCAAACGCGGCAATCAGGCTGGCCTCGTCGTCGGCATCCCCCGCCACCACCTCCGCGCCCAGCGCCGCGAGTGCGCGGGCCTTCTCTGACGCGGGATTGCGCGTGATGGCGCGAGCCCGGAACTCCCCGCTCGTGTCGGCCTGAATCGCGCGCACCAGGCCCCCGCCCTGCGCCCCGGTCGAGCCCAGAACGGCGATGATCTTCTTGTCTCCCATGGAATAGCCTCCTTGCGGCCGCGTTCACTCCCGCCAGCCAGTCCGAATTGGGCAATGGCTGGTGTTCGCGCGCGGCGTCCGCATCTGTAAGTGTACCGATCACGGCGGGTGCGCCGGGGCAGCGCGGCATCCGGAAATCTCCAATCGGCGAAACTGGAGCCTCGACGGGCGCGGGAATCCAGTACACTCGAAGCCTGGAAGCAAGTGCCGCCCGGTCCGTCATCGCGGCTCACTTGCACGCGCCTTCACCCGCGGAACTGCTTCGGAATCGTACGTATGAACCTCGAACTCGATAATCATGTCGCCGTGGTCACCGGAGGGGCAAGTGGCATCGGCCTCGCTTGCGCGCGCGCATTCGCCGCGGAAGGCTGCCGCGTCGCCGTGTGGGATCAATCCACGCAAGCGACGGAAGCGGCGGCGGCCGTTGCCCGCGAGTTCCGTTGCCCGGCGCTCGGGCTCCAGGCGGACATCCGCGATTTGGCGGCAGTGCAATTGGCGCTTCACGAAACCGAAGCCGCGCTGGGTCCCGTCTCCCACCTCGCGCACGCGGCTGCCATCGGTTCGGGAAAATTCGGCTTCCCGTTCACCAATCTGGAACCCGGTGATTGGCCGCGTGTCCTCGAAGTAAACATCATGGGAATGGTCAACGTGGCCCATGCAATCGCTCCCGGCATGGTGGAGCGGAAGGCCGGCACGTTGATTTTCATTGGGTCCGTGGCCGCCCAGATTGGTTCCCCAACGGACCCCCCGTACAGCGCCAGCAAAGCCGCGAACATCAACTTTGCTCACTGCCTGGCGAAGGATCTCGCGCCCCACGGCATCCGCGTCAACATCGTGAATCCCGGCATGGTGCAAACCCCGCTGAACCGCTCGGTCTGGGAGGCCTGGAACCGCCGGCAGCCGCCGGAGAAACAGCGCTCCTATGAGGATTGGGCGGGGGAGAAAGTCCGCAGCGTCGCGCCGCTCGCCCGCTGGCAGACCCCCGCTGACGTCGCCGACATGGTGATCTTCCTCTCCTCCGCGCGCGCCGCCCAGGTAACCGGCCAGAGCGTCAATGTCGATGGGGGGCAGGTCATCCGCTGGTAAGCTGGTAATTGGCTCACTTATCAAATCTTCTCGAAAGCCCCCCTGTCCCCGCCCTCCGCTGGAAGCTCGCGGCAATGGATATTGACGATACGCTGGTTGGTCCGGAACGCGTAATCAGCTCCGCGAACCGCCAGGCAATCGCCGGCCTTCAAAGCCGTGGCGTGATCGTCGTGCTTGCTTCCGGGCGCAGCCATGCGAACATGCTGCCGTTCCATGCGGAGCTTGGTCTCGATACCCCCCTGATTTCGGCGAACGGCGCTCTGGTTCGCGAAGCGGGCGGTGCGGTCCTGGCGCGGCACGGAATGCCCGCGCCGCTCTTGACGGAATTGATCGAAGAGGGGAGGCGTCGCGGTCTTTCGGTGCTGCTCTATGCGCTGCCCGGCGTCTGCGTGGACCGCCGCACCCCGTTTACCGAATACGATCAAAGCCGCAACGACGACGCCCAAATCCATGTCGCCGACCTTCGCACCGTCTCCGCGAATGAGGTTCAGAAACTGGTGTGGATGGCGGAACCGGATGAGATCGCCTCCCTCACGCCGGAGCTGGCCGAACGCTATCGCTCGCGCCTCACCGTCACCCACACGGATCCTCCCTACCTCGAATTCATGCCGCCCGGTATCTCGAAAGCGACAGGCCTGGCGGATGTGGCGCGGCATTACCGCGTCGAGGCGCGCAATGTGGCGGCTTTCGGAGATGGCAACAACGACGTCGGAATGCTTCGGTGGGCCGGCATGGGCATCGCCATGAGCCACGCCAAGCCCGCACTCCGCGAAATAGCGGATTTCACCGTTCCCGAGTCGCCGGTAAACGAATCCCTGGCCCGCGGCATCGAATGGCTGATTGAAGACGCGGCAACCTGCGATTGATCCCAGAGTGGAGGTGGAACGAGGAGCGGGGAGTTACGGAAAAGTGGTGGGCGCGACAGGACTCGAACCTGTGACCTCCTGCGTGTGAAGCAGG
>JBDIBK010000250.1:0-3392 GCA_039812845.1 Bryobacterales bacterium | reverse complement strand
CCGCTCACCGCAATTCCCGCAATGAAGGTCGAGAGAACGGCGGCCAGCGCCACCGCCGCAAAGTTGCGATTGCAGCCGCGCTGCTTCTCCGCCGCCGTGTCGCGATCCCAGCGGAGCGAGGTCAAATAGTAGGCGAAGATTCCTCCGCAAATCGCCAGAACGATTGCTTCCTTCACCAGGAATCGGGAAGTCAGGTCGCCGAGCAGAAAATAGCCCAGGAAGAGGATGAGGTCGCCGATCACCGCGCCGGCCGTGCCCAGAAGCGCCAGATAGGTGAGCCACTTCCGGATGCCGGATTGCAGGCGCTCCGGAGCCTTTCGCGCTTCCGCGAACAGAAACCGCATTGCCAGCAGGTAAATCGGAAAGGAGACACCCAGCGCGGCCAGGTTCCAGGAGGTGGCGGAACGCAGATTGTAGGTGGAGTAGCCCGAAATGGAATCCGGGATGAGATAGTTCGTGAGGTCGAAGAGCACCGCGCCCAGCGCCGTGGCCCAGATCGCCAGGGTTACAAACGAGAGCAGATGGAAGAATGCGTCGCGGGCCGCTTCCGAGGAAGACGCCCGTTGCGGAGCCGGCACGCCGGTTCGCTGCGCCCAGTAGTCGCCCAGCGCGGCGTAGACGTCGTCAAGCGGCCAGCCCCGGCGGCTGAGCATCGCTGCCAGGAACTCGTCGGATGCGCCCTGTGCCTTCGTTGCGGCGATGAACTCGGCTAGGCGGGGGTCGGGAGGTTTGGAGTTGTTTGGAGTGGCCATGCCATTCCTAATGCAAACAGATTGCCATCGAGAAAACCGGCGGTTCCGGGGAAATTGGAGGATTTTCCCACGCGTCTGACGGCGGAGCCAGTACATTTCCTGCCCCTATCGTACATCCCTTGTACACTTCGCTGCGAACAGACCTTCCCTTGGCGGCGCTAGTGCCGATCTCGCCCTAAGGCCGCCCGCGCCCGAACCGTCGCCACCCTGTGGCATGATGAGTGGTCATGAAACAGCCACTCCTTCTTGTGCTCGCGGCCGTACTTGGCCTGATCGCGTCTTCCGCGTTGCCCGCAGCCGAACCCGAAACAACTTTTGCACATAACGTCTTCTTCACGCTCAAGGATAAGTCCCCGGCGGCCCAGGACAAACTGGTGGACGCCTGCCATCGGTATCTGAAAAAGCAGCGGGGGGTGGTTTCGTTCTCGGCCGGCAAGCGCGCGCCGGAATCCCGGCGGGATGTCAACGACCTTGAATTCGACGTGTCGCTCCACATCGTCTTCAAGACCTCGGCGGACCAGAGCGCCTATCAGCGGGATCCGCAACACCAGCGGTTCATCGACGAGAATTCCTCGAATTGGGCGCGCGTGCGGGTCTTCGATAGTTACGTGAAATAGCGAAAGGCGGGTGCCGGGAAGAGAGGGGGAGATGGTGGCCAGAGACGGATTCGAACCGCCGACGCCAGCCTTTTCAGGGCTGCGCTCTACCAACTGAGCTATCTGGCCGCCAGCTTTGAATTATACCAGAGAATAGGCGGTCTGCTAGGATGGGGCGATGCCGCACAGTCTGCCCCCGGATGCGCCGCGGGATCCTCTGGATCGCCCCGCGCTTCGTCCATTGGATCCCGCGCGGCTAGGTGCGTTGTGGCAGTCTCTTTTGCCGATGCTGGAGAGCGTCCGCGCACAGGCCGCCAAGCTCCCCCCGCTCTCGCTTTCCGCCGCCTCTCCACTTACGGCGCGGGAATCCCGCGAAGAAGAACCGGCAGCCGAGCCCGAAGACTCCACGCCACGGCGCGATGCACAGCGCGATGTACTGCGCGATGCATTTCAATCCGCCATGCGGGAACGCAGTTCGGCCGAACTCTGCGCCCACCTGCTCGCGCGGATCGGCGCGGAGAACTCCATCTGGAATGCGTTCTCCCTGGCGCACGGCAAGGAGGCGATGGCGGAGGCGGCGCGGGCCGATGTCGCGCGCAGCGTCGGCATCCCGCGCGGGCCGTTGCATGGCGTGCCAATTGCCGTGAAAGACAATATCGGCGTGGCCGGCTGGCCGCGGACGGCTTCGTCCCTTGTTCTGAAAGACGCGGTTTCCCCAGCCGACGCCACCGTGATCGCCCGCCTCCGAAACGCCGGTGCGGTGCCGCTCGGGCAGACCGTGATGCACGAGTTGGCCTTCGGCATGACGACCATCAATCCCCATCTGGGAACGGTACGAAATCCGTGGGATGCCCGGCGCATCTGCGGCGGATCGAGCGGCGGTTCGGCTGCGGCGGTGGCGGCGGGCCTCGTGCCGGCGGCATTGGGGAGCGACACCGGCGGGTCGATTCGCTGTCCGGCGGCCTTGTGCGGCGTGGCCGGCTTCAAGCCCAGTTTTGGCGCGGTGAGCCGCCACGGCGTCGTGCCCTTGAGCTATACCCTCGATACCGTTGGCCCCCTGGCAAAGTCGGCCGCACAGTGCCTGGCGATTCACGAGGCCATCGCGGGCGCGGACCCGCTCGACGATGCCACCCTGCTCTACCGGCCCCGCTTCCGTCCGGCCCCGAAGCTCAGCGGCCTGCGCATCGGGTTGCCGGCGCCCTTCTTCTCCGATGCGATGGAGACGAGCGTTCGCGAGCAGGTGGAGTCCGCGGTGGAGCGCGTGAAGAAGGCGGGTGCGCGAGTGGAAGCGGTGCCGTTCCCGGAACTGAACGCCCTAAACAACGCGGCATCCGTAACCCTGTTAGCCGAGGCGGCGTCGGTCTTCGAATGGGCGCTGGCGCGGCCGGAATTGATCGGCGACGACGTGCGAATCCGCTTTGAGCAGGGGCTGCTTATCCCGGCCGTGGACTATCATCACGCCCAGCGTCTGCGAGCCCACTGGATGCGACAAACCGAGAGCCTCTTCGCCGAATGCGACTTGCTCCTGACTCCCGCTACGCCCGTCGTGGCCCCGCCGATCGACGACCCCTACGTCGCGCTTGGCGGGCAGCGCGTGGACGCCCGCACGGCGATTTCCCGCTACCTTCGTTCCATCAACTTTCTGGGTCTTCCCGCCATGGCACTCCCCTGCGGAATTGGCAGCCAGGGAATGCCGGTCGCGCTGCAACTGGTGGGGGCGTTTGACGAGGATGAGTTCGTGCTGCGGGCGTCCAGCCTCCTGGAACAGGTGCTGGAGTTCACAGCCGAGCCGCTCGCCTGAGCATCGTCAGTACGGGTTGCCCCGCAGACGCAGCAGCCGGTTTTCAAGCACTGCGGGCCACTCGCTCCCGTAGCTTGCAATCGGATACACCGGTTTGCCGCACCAGGCCTGCCGGTCCCGGTAGCCAAGAAACGTCTCCACCACCTGCTGCACGGCATCGCGGCCATCGCCGCGGGCGAGAGCGTCGAGAGCGAAATCGAAGGCTCTCGCGGCGTGCTCCTCCAGGGAAGCCTCGCTGCCCTT
>JBDIBK010000249.1:0-3417 GCA_039812845.1 Bryobacterales bacterium | reverse complement strand
CGGCGTCGCCGACGAGCTGATCGAGGCCTTCGCCGAGATGGGCGAACCCGCGGTGCAGCCGCTGCTCGACCTCTACAGCGAAGTGGAGGAAGAAGAGGGTGGAGAGATCGCCTTCGTGCTCGCCGCGATGCAGGTGCCGGATTCCCGCATCACCGGCCTGCTGCTGGACCGGCTGGAATACGATGCGCAGGACGCCGCCGTGTGCCTCGGCGTGAACGGCGACCCCGCCGCCCGCCCGGCGCTCGAGAAGCTTCTGGAAGAGGTCTCCGCCATGCCGGAGCCGGGTCTGATTAAGTCCGACGTCGAAGACGCCCTCGCGCGCATCTCCAGCACGGAACCCGCGCCGCCTCGGCCGGTCTACAACATCTACGAACAGTACGCGGAGTTCACGCCCCCCTTCTTCGAAGTGATGGAGGCCGAAGAGAGCCTCCAGTGGCTGGCCAGTTCCGACCCGCGCGTGCGCTTGGCCGTCGCCGACAGCCTCGAAGAAGTGGACATCTCGGACGAAGTGGCCGCTTCCCTGCCCGGCTTGGCTTTGGCTGAAAGCGACCTTTCCGTGCGTTGCGCGCTATGGAAGTGCCTGCTCCAGACCGATCTCGACGACGAACTGGTGAGCGCCGTGAAGGAGCGCCTTGCCGACGGAAGCGTGGAGCCTCTCGAACAGGCCACGCTCACCATCATCCTGGCGCGCGCCGCGTATGACGATGCGCTCAAGTCCCGGATTCTCGACAACTACGGAAAGCCGGAGTTGCGGCCGCTGGCGATGGAAGCCATGTGGTACACGAACGACACCGAGTTCCTTCCGCTGATCGAAGGGCACCTCGAAGACGAGGACTTCGACGTCCGGCGGGCGGCGATCCTTGGGATTGGCTTCTTTGTCGACACCTCGTCGGCGGCGCGGCTGGTCCCCTCAATGAAGCTGGACGCGCTGCGGAGCGATGCGATTTACAGCTATGCGCTGGCCCACCCCGGAGAGGTCTCCCGCGTGACCGCGCAGAAAGTGCTGAAGCACGTCGATCAGGTTGCCGAGGGGCTGAATCCCGACGAAACCGAGCTTGTCATGAGTGCCATCGACCTTCGCCTGAGCATCAGCGGCGGGCGGCCCTTCTTCTCAAGCGAGGAAGCCTAGGCACCAGCCTTGTGGCCGTTCCCGATCAATCTCACGAAGAATTCGTGGACCCGCGTGTCGCCCGTTAGCTCGGGGTGGAAGGTGGCGGCAAGATGCTTGCCCTGCCGCGCCAGGACGGCGTCTCCGTTGTAGCGCAGCAGCACCTCCACGCCCGCCCCGGCGCGGGCGATCACCGGGGCCCGGATGAAGACGGCCTCAACCGTATCGCCCAGCAGCGCCTTCGCGGCCGGCTCGGGTTCGAGGCCGACAATGCGGCTGTCGAGCTGCCTCCCATAGGCGTTGCGAACCACCGCCATGTCCATGAACGCGAAGCTCTCCTGCTCGGGCTGTGTCACTTCGCTTGCCATCAGAATCGCGCCCGCGCAGGTTCCGAAAACCGGCTTCTCCGCCCCAAAGGCCGAGAGCGCGTCCCACAGATTCTCGCGATGGAGAAGCCGCAGCATCGTGGTGCTTTCGCCGCCGGGAATCACCAGGGCGTCCACGGCATCGAAATCGCCGGCGGCTCGCACCTCGCGCGCGCTTGCACCGATCTGCTTGAGCTTCTTGAGGTGCGCTTCGTAATCGCCTTGAAGCGCGAGGACACCAATCTCGGGCATATCGCTCCTAACCATTGCCGGCGCGCGGCCTGCATGGCAAGGCGGCGCGCCGGGCATCTATCGAATGAATTGAGGGCGGACCGTTACCAGCCGCGGCCGGCCATCAGCTCGCTCTCAGCCATGGCAGCCACGCTTTGCCCGCGCATCGGTTCGCCGATATCCTCACAGGCCTCGAGCACCTTCGCGGGGTGGTTCCAATAGGTGGCGGCCTTGACGATCGCCTTGGCGTGCCGCGCCGGGTCGCTCGATTTGAAGATGCCGGAGCCGACGAACACCGTCTCCGCGCCCAGCGACATCATTAGGGCCGCATCCGCCGGAGTGGCAATGCCGCCAGCCGAAAAGTTCGGCACGGGCAGCTTGCCGGTCTGATGCACCATCACGACGAGGTCGAGCGGCGCTTGCAGGTTCTTCGCCTCGGTAAAGAGCTCGTCACCGCGCAGGCTCTGCACATGGCGGATCTCTTTCATGATCGTGCGCATGTGGCGCACCGCTTCCACGATGTCGCCGGTGCCCGCTTCGCCCTTGGTGCGGATCATCGCCGCGCCTTCGCCGATGCGGCGCAGGGCCTCGCCCAGGTTGCGCGCGCCGCAAACGAACGGCACTCGAAAATCGCTCTTGTCGATGTGGTTCTCTTCGTCGGCGGGCGTCAGCACCTCACTCTCGTCGATAAAATCGACGCCCAGCGCTTCGAGAACCCGCGCCTCCATGAAGTGGCCGATGCGCGCCTTGGCCATCACGGGGATGCTCGAAATCGCCTGGATGCCCCGGATCATGGGAATCGCGGACATGCGGGAGACGCCGCCCTCGCGCCGGATATCGGCGGGAATCCGTTCGAGCGCCATCACGCTCACCGCGCCCGCCTCCTCGGCGATCTTCGCCTGTTCCGGCGTGGTGACATCCATGATCACCCCGCCCTTGAGCATCTCCGCAAGCCCAACCTTGAGCTTGAAGTCCTTCCGTTGTTCATCGCTGAGACGGCGGAAATCCGCGATCTTATCCGCAAACTGCTGCTGTTGCTTTCCGTTTTCCATGACCAATACTCCCCATAAATTGACAAAATTAACTCGTGGCGGGCTAGACCATCGCCGTTTCCATCTCCGCTGCGCCGGGGCGCGCGCCCCGCGCCAGTTCCTCTTCGAACACTTCGCCCAGTATCTGAAGACCCCGTTCGATTTCGAGCGGGGTGAGGCCGCCGAAGCTCAGGCGGAATGCCCTATCCTCCAAGCGGTTCGCCGCAAAATAGCGTGCGGGCAAATAGCTCACCGAGCGCGCCTGCGCCGCGGCGAGCAGCGCGCCGGCATCGAGTGGCGCGGGAAGGCGCACCCAGAGATTCAGGCCGCCATCCGGCTTCGTGAACTGCGAACCCGCCGGCAGAAAGCGCTCGCAGCCGTCAACGGCGGCTTCCAGTTGCGCGAGGCCCGCCTTGCGGACGAAGCGCAGGTGCGCCGCCAGCCGGCCGCTTTCGGCAAACCGCAGCAGCACCGCCTGCGAAAGCTGATCGGTGTGGAGATCGGTGGCCTGCTTGATCTCGGCCAGGCGGCGGATCAGCGCGCGGGGCGCGATCACCCAGCCCACGCGGAGCCCTGGGAAGGCCACTTTCGAGAAGCTGCCAAGCAGCACAACCTCGTCCGCTCCGGGCAGCGACTTGAAGGCCGGCACCGCGTCCCCCCGATAGCGGAGCGCGCTGTAGAG
>JBDIBK010000248.1:0-3441 GCA_039812845.1 Bryobacterales bacterium | reverse complement strand
CCCTACCCGCACCCGCTCGTCGTGCCGCAGTTCCCGCACTTGTAGCAGCTTCCGTTTCGCGTCATGATGCTGCCGCATTCGGAGCAACTGGGGGCGTCGGTTTGGGTTTCGGGCTCGAAGGGGAGTTCGGGCTGGAGGTCGGGTTCGGTGGGCTCCAGTTTGCCTACACTGGCGGGGGCTTCGCCCAGGGCGTATTCGGAACCCAGGAAGCGGTTTCCCATCCAGCGGAAGATGTAGTCCATGATGGACTTCGCGTAGGGAATGTCCTTGTTCCCCGTCCAGCCGCTCGGTTCGAAGCGGACGTGGCTGAACTTGTCCACGAAGAACTTCACGGGCACGCCGTACTGCAAGCCGTAGGAGATGGCGGTGGCAAAGCTATCCATCAGGCCGCTGATGGTGGAGCCTTCCTTGGCCATCGAGATGAAGATTTCGCCGGGCATGCCGTCTTCGTAGAGGCCCACCGTGAAATAGCCCTCATGGCCGGCGATGGAAAACTTGTGGGTGATGGCCTGCCGCTCATCCGGGAGTTTGCGTCGGATGGGGCGGTAGACGATCTTCTCGACCTCTTTGACGACTTCCTTCACCACCGTTTGGGCGTTGCTGGCGCCCTTGGCGGAGCCGGAACTGAGCGGCTGCACCATCTTCGAGTTGTCGCGGTAGATGGCGACGGCCTTGAGGCCCATCTTCCAGCTTTGCAGGTACGCGTCGGCGATCTCGGCGGCGGTGGAGTGCTCCGGCATGTTGATGGTCTTCGAGATCGCTCCCGAGATGAAGGGCTGCGCGGCGGCCATCATCTTGACGTGGCCCATGTGGTGGATGAAGCGCTTGCCGTTCTGGGGCTTGAAGCTGCAATCGAAAATGGCGAGGTGCTCCGGCTTGATGTGCGGCGCGCCTTCAATGGTGCCGGTGGCGTCAATGTGGTTGACGATGGCGTCCACCTGCTCCGGCGTGTAGCCGCGGCGCAGCAGTGCCTGCGGAACGGTGTTGTTGACGATCTTGATCACGCCGCCGCCAACCAGCTTCTTATACTTCACCAGCGCGAGGTCCGGCTCAATGCCGGTGGTGTCGCAATCCATCATGAAGCCGATGGTGCCGGTGGGGGCGAGGACAGTGGTTTGGGCATTGCGGTAGCCGTGCAGCTTGCCCAGCTCAAGCGCCGTATCCCAGCACTCCTTGGCGCCGTTGAACAGCTCTTCGCCGCAGAGCTTGCGATCGAGGCCGGAAACGGCATCGCGGTGCATGGAGATGACGCCGAGAAACGGCTCTTCGTTGCGGGCGTAGCCAGGGAAAGGTCCCGTGGATTCCGCGATGCGGGCGCTGGTGAGGTAGGCCTGGCCGCACATGACGGCGGTGATCGCCCCGGCGATCGATCGGCCTTCCTCCGAATCGTAGGGGATGCCCATGGCCATCAGCATTGCGCCGAGGTTGGCATACCCAAGACCAAGGGGACGGTAATCGTGCGAGTTTTGCGCGATGCGCTGCGTGGGATACGCGGCGTTATCCACCAGAATCTCCATCGCGGTGATCATCGTATCGACGGCGTGGCGGAAGGCCTCAACATCGAAGGTGCCATCGGCTCTGGTGAACTTGTGCAAATTGAAGCTGGCCAAGTTGCAGGCGGAATCGTCCAGGAACATGTATTCGCTGCACGGATTCGACGCGTTGATGCGGGCCGTGTTCTTGCACGTGTGCCAGCGGTTGATCGTGGTATCGAACTGCATGCCGGGGTCGCCGCACTGCCAAGTGGCTTCGGCGATGTGGTTCAGCAGGTCCTTGCCGTTGTAACAGTTGAGAGGCGCTCCGGTGAAAACGGACTTGGTCCAGAAATCGGACCCGGTCTCGGCCGCGCTCATGAATTCATCCGTGGCGCGAACGGAGTTGTTGGCGTTCTGGAAAAAGATAGAGGAATAGGCTTCGCCATCCAGGGAGGAATCGTAGCCCGCGCCGATCAGGGTGTGGGCCTTCTTCTCTTCCTTTGCCTTGCACCAGATGAACTCTTCGATATCCGGGTGATCCGCGTTGAGAATCACCATCTTCGCGGCGCGGCGCGTCTTCCCGCCGGACTTAATGACGCCGGCGAAGGCATCAAAGCCCTTCATGAAGCTGAGCGGCCCAGAAGCGCGGCCGCCCCCGGAGAGATGCGCGTTCTCTTCGCGCAGTGCGGAGAGATTCGTGCCGGTGCCCGAGCCCCACTTGAAGAGCATGCCTTCCGTCTTGGCGAGGTCCAGAATGGATTCGAGCGAGTCCTTGACGGAGATGATGAAGCAGGCCGAGCATTGCGGCTTCTTGCCGGCTTCGGCGAGCGTCTTCACGGTATCGGATGGACGGTCGTAGGTGTAGCCGTAGCCGCGGAGGTCCCGCACGCCGACGTTGAACCAGACGGGGGAATTGAAGCAGGCCTTCTGCGTAAGCATCAGGTGGGCGAGTTCGTCGCGGAAGTTGTCGGCATCGGCGGCGGAAGGGAAGTAACGGTCGGCCAGCCCCCAATCGGCGATGGTATCCACCACGCGGTGAATCAATTGGCGCACGGAGAATTCGCGGTCCGGCGCGCCCATCTTTCCGTGGAAATACTTCGAGACCACGATGTTCGTCGCGGTTTGGGACCAATCCGCCGGGATCTCGACGTCGTGCTGTTCGAAAATGGTCTCTCCCTTGGAATTGGTGATGGAAGAGACGCGCTTCTCCCAAGTGATCTGGTCATAGGGCGTTTGCCCCTCCGGGAGGTTCGCGGTGAAATACCGGGGAAAGTGCATACCTTTCCGATCCTCCATCGCGAGACTGCGCTTCACGCTTTCGATTCTAGCTCCGAGATCCACGGCTAATTGACCCATACCTTACCTGCCTTAAAATGAACGACAATTTGCTCCCTGCCGACGCGAAAAACCGGAGCGAACATAACGCTTCCGGGGAAATAGCTGGTAACGCGAAGAGAATGCCGACGCGACGACGCGCGCAGGGGACAACTGAGACTCTACCCCAACCCATGGGGGCTGTCAACGAATAAGATTCTATATCTTGTAGGGATTTCACCAAAATCACAGGAATTCCACCGGGCGTTCCGAATCGAAGCGGAATGAAATCAGGAGCTTAGGATTCGAGAGCCACGCAGGCGGAATCGGGTGATTGTGAATATTTTCGATCCCGGGCCGCCGGGGCAAAGAACTGCCACAACCGGGAGGTGGTTTGGTACTTCGGCGCGAACCTGAGAAATATGGATTAGAAGCGGGAAATGCAGTGCTCATTCTCGAAGGCGTCGGCGTTTGGGAGGCAGTTCGCGGCCGGCCCGCTTACGGGCTCCGGCAGGCCGGTGGCAAGGCGCGGCGGTAAACGGTGGCACCGGCGGGAGCAATGCGGCGTTGTCACGCGATGGAAGCGCCGCCGCGCATGGCCTCACCGAGCGAATTCACCTGGCGGACCGGCTTTCCGCCGGGGTAGAGCCTG
>JBDIBK010000247.1:0-3481 GCA_039812845.1 Bryobacterales bacterium | reverse complement strand
CCATTCCCGCCGAGAAGCCGCTCAATCCCGCGGGACTCGTCCAGATTGAAGCCGCGCCCACGGAATACACCAAGTGGAGCGCCTCCAACGTCTACCGGCAGCGCCAAGCCGGCTACGTCACCGTTACCGTGGCGCTTCCTCTCGGCGACATCACCGCGGACCAGCTTCGCGGGCTGGCCGACATCGCGCGCAAGTACATCCGGGAGACCATCCGGACGACGGTGGAACAGAATATCGTCCTGCGCTGGGTGTCTGAGGCCGACCTGCCCGCCGTTTATGACGACCTCAAGGCGCTGAAGCTGCACGCGGCCGGCGCGGGCAGCATCCTCGATATCGCATCCTGCCCCGGCACGGACACCTGCAAACTCGGAATCTCCTCCTCGCGCGGCCTGGCTGGCGAGTTGCGGATGCGCCTGGCCGAAAGCAGTCTCGCCGCCGAGGAGACCGTCAGCAACCTGCGCATCAAGGTGAGCGGATGCTTCAATTCCTGCGGCCAGCACCATATCGCGGACCTTGGCTTCTATGGCGTGAACCGCAACAAGGGCGGAGTTGCCACGCCGCATTTCCAGGTGGTGCTCGGCGGGCAGTGGACGGAGAACGCCGGTTCCTACGGATTGGCGATCGGAGCCGTGCCGTCGAAGCGCGTGCCGGAGGCCGTAACCCGCATCACCACACGCTTCGTCAAGGATCGCGAAGCGAATGAGAGCTTCCAGGCCTTCATCCGCCGCATCGGCAAGGCCGAGTGCAAAAAGATGATCGACGATCTCGGGGACATTCCGCCTTTTGCGCTGGACCCCTCCTACTACTCGGATTGGCACGATCCGCGCACCTACACGATCAAGGATATGGGCACCGGCGAGTGCGCGGGCGAAGTGATTTCCGCCATTGACTTCCAGCTCACGGCCTGTGAGCGCGAGGCCTTCGAGGCGCAATTGGCCCTGGAGGCGGGGGATGCCGCCAAGGCGTCGCGCATCGCGTATGAAGCGATGCTGCACGGCGCGCAGGCGCTGCTCGCTTGGCGAATGCTCGCGCACAACGGCACGCCGGATTCCATCGTCGCCGAGTTCCGCACTCACTTCTACGACACCCAGCACTTCTTTGACCCGTTCGCCGGCGGCCGCTTCGGCCAGTACTTCTTCCGCGCCCATGAAACCGCCGAAGAGTCCAAGACCGAAGAGCAGGTGCATCGCCTGATCGAAGAGACGCAGCTCTTCATCGAAGGCTGCCATGCCTGCTATCTGAAATTGTCCGCCGCGCCGGTCGCCGTCTAAGGAGTCCGTTTTCATGCAACACGTCAACATCAAGCTCTTTGCCGAACAGCCATACCCCAAACGGATCGCCGGCGCCATCCCGGTTTTCCACCGCTGGATCCAGCAGCGGAGCCTGCCCGGCGTTCTGATCGATGTGGCCGATTACACCCATGTGCCGGACGGCCCCGGCGTTCTGCTGGTTGGCCATGAGTTCGACGTCGCTCTGGACGAAGCGGGGGGAAGGCTGGGCGTGCTCTACAACCGGAAACTGCCCACCACGGAAATCGGACTCGAATCGCTTCGTTCCGCCTACCGCTTTGCGTTGGACGCAGCCACACGCCTGGAGGCCGAGCCCGAGTTTGCCGGGGAACTCCGCTTTCACAAGGACCAAATGCAGGTGACCCTGAACGACCGGCTGCTCTATCCAAATACCGCCGAGACCGCGGCGGCTCTGGAGGCGGATCTCAGAGCGTTTTTCATTGAGGTGCTGGGGAGCGAACCATCCTCCCTGGAGCGCAACCCCGACCCCCGCGCGCGCTTCTCCGTCACCGCGCGGAAGTAGCCGGCCGGGGTGCTGCCGCCGCGTGCTCGGGTATAGTGGAAATAAAGGCAATTTCTGGGAGCGCATCGCTCGTTGCATTTCTCCACGGCTTCCGCGCGGAATGCGCGCGTTCGGCATGCGCGCGGCAGCGCTTCCCAAAGAACGGCAAAGAAAATGATGCGATATACACTACTGGCTTTTGTTCTGCTGGCAAGCGCTCTCGGTGCGCGCGCGGCATCGGTGTTCAACGTCACCATCGACACGGCTTCCCTCGCGAGCGCCGGCGGCTATCTGAATTTTCAGGTGGACGGCCCGGCCGCGGCGGATCCCTTGTCCATCGTCTTGAGCGATTTCAGCTTCGATGGCGCGCTGGATCCGCTCGATGCGGACCTCTGCTTCGGCGATACCCCCTGCCCGATCACCGGCCAGATCGGGTCCGACCCCTCGGTGACCTTCGGCAATGACGCGGGCAGCCCCCCGGTGCTCATCGATTACCTGCAGCCGGTCGTCTTTGGGAATCTGCTTTCGTTCCGGCTGGTTTTCACGGGAATGGCGCTGGATAACCCGGCATTCCCTTCGCCGGGCGCTACGGCGTTCCGGGTGCTTCTGCTCAGTGATGCGTTCCAGCCGCTGTTGAGCGACGACGCGGTGTACGGCTCCATCCTCTCCTTTTCGACGGACGACGGAACGGTGACGCCGGCAAACTTCAGCACCGCCGGCGAAGCGGATCTCAGCGAGGTTCCCGAACCCGCCACCGCCGCGCTGCTTCTGGCCGGCTGCGCATTCCTGTTCGCCAGGCGCCGGTCCTTCGGCCGCAAGCGCGCCGGCTGACGCAACGGGCAATTCAGCGAATCCGGGACGGGCTTCTTCGCGCGATGGAGCCCGTTCGTTATTTCCGCCCCTCGCCTCAGCGGGTCACTTTCCCCAGCACCGCCGCATGCCGCGCACCGGTTGCGGAAGGCACGTTGCCCGGCTGGCCGGCGAAGCTGGCGTAAGCCAGCGCCGCAAACGCAATCGCTTCCTTGAAGTCGATGGGAAGCTGAAATCGCTCGGTCCCCTCGATGCGCAATCGCGGCAGTTCCGCGCCGAGGAGTTCCATCAGAAACCCGTTGTGGCGTCCGCCCCCAGCCACCAGCATTTCCACGCCGCTAAGCTCCGCGCGCATGCACGGGAGCGCGAAATCCTTTACGCCGGCCGCGACGCTCCGGGCGGTCATCAACGCGGCCGTGGCCAGCAGGTCTTCGAGCGGTCTGCCCGTGCTTTCGAGCGCGCTCACCATGGCGTCGCCATATTGCTCGCGGCCGGCCGTCTTCGGCGGCGCGGCCGCGTAATACGGGTTCTCTTCGAGTTCCCTTCTCACGAACTCCTCAATCGGGCGGCCGCGGCGTCCTCGCGCTCCGTCCGCGTCGAACGTCTCTCTCCCGCCCGTTGCGCGGCGAACCAGCGAATCCATCACCATATTGCCGGGGCCCGTATCGAAGGCAATCAGATCTCCTGGCGTCGCCCCCGCGGGGATGGCCGTCAAGTTCGCAATGCCGCCGATATTCAGCGCAATCCTTGGCGTGCGTGCATCGCCAAAAACCAGAAAGTCGAGGAACGGCACCAGCGGCGCTCCCTTGCCTCCCGCGGCCATATCGCGAGGCCGGAAATCGGAGACCACGGGCACGCCAAAGCGCTCCGCCATCGCGCT
>JBDIBK010000246.1:0-3485 GCA_039812845.1 Bryobacterales bacterium | reverse complement strand
AAGATGGGCTGCCTCTACACGTATGCGGCCCCAAATTCCGCCGGTGGAACGGCGCCGGGGCAGATTTCTTCGCAGAGGATGCGCGCGGTCTATGGCGCGGAGAAACTGCGTAAGGACGCGTGCATGTATGGGGTCATCGCCTCTCCCGTCCGGCACAGCCTCTCCCCGCAGATCCACAACCGCGCCTTCCAGTTCAAGCGAATCGGCGCGATCTATTTGCCGTTCCTCGTCCAGAATGGCCAACTGAAAGATTTCATGGCGCTCGCCGACGCGCTCCCGTTGAAGGGCTTCAACGTTACCCTGCCGCACAAGCAGAAGATCATCCGCTACCTGGATGTGGTGGATCCGCTCGCCCGGCGCATCGGGGCCGTGAACACCGTCTGGAAGAAAGCGGGCAAGTGGCGCGGCACCACCACGGACGTCGCAGGCACCCTGCGGCCCCTTGAGAAAGTCCTCAAGTTGCCCAACGCCCGCGTCCTCGTGGCGGGCAGCGGAGGCGCGGCGCGGACGGCCGCATTCGCGCTGGCCGATGCCGGAGCGAAGGTGGCGCTCACCGGCAGAAATCTCGACAAAGTGCGCGCTCTTGCCAAGGCGGTTTCCGGCTTGCCGATGACCCATGAAGACGCCGTGCGCGAGTCCTTTGACGTTCTCGTTCACGCCACTCCGTTGGGCATGTATCCGAACCCGGAAGGAATCTACTTCCCGGACCGCATCCCGGCGGAAATTGTCTTCGATATGGTATACAACCCCAGGGAGACCGCCTTGCTCCGGCGCGCGGCGGAAATGGGCAAACACACCATCGACGGTCTGCAAATGTTCATTGAGCAGGCGGCCGAATCGTTCTCCATCTGGACCGGCGCATCCGCCCCCCGCAAGACCATGCTCGATACCGCCAGCGCCGCGCTGGCGGCCGATTACGCCGCGCCGGAAGCGCTGGGAGCCGAAAACGATGTCTGACATTCGAAATCGAGGCCGCTATTCCCGCCGGGAGTGGACATCGCTTGCCAGCGCGTTCGCCGCGGTCGCGCCTCTTGCGGCGCGGGAAGCCACTCCCGCCGGGCGGAACTTGCTCGAGGAGCGCCGGGAAGCCGATGCGAGGGCAATCGCGGCTCTCGAGCGGGTGGCATTGACGCCCGCCGATGAACCCATCTTTGGGCTGGTGGTGACGTAGCGCCATGCCCGCATCCGACGTGTTCTTCAAGTCGGTTTCCGAACTCAACCGGATGCTCGTGAACCGGGAGGTCTCCAGCCGCGAACTCACCGAGGCCTGCCTTCACCGGCTGGAAACCCTGGGGCCGAAGTATAACGCCATCGCCGCGCTCACGCGGAAGTCCGCGATGCAGCAGGCGGAAAAGGTCGACGGCGATCTGAAACGCAAGCGTTTCCGGGGCCCGCTGCAGGGAATCCCCTTCGGCGCAATGGATTCGCTGGCCTACCCTGGATACCCCACCGCCTGGGGCGCGAAGCCGTTTGCCTCGCAGTCCTTTGAAACCAAAGCCGCGGCCATTGAGAATCTCGAAGGCACGGGCGCTGTCCTGGCGGCGAAGCTGGCGATGGTGGAACTGGCGGGCGCGGGCGGATACGAGTACGCCAGCGCCTCCATTTCCGGACCCGGACGCAATCCCTGGAACCCGGATTACTGGTCCGGGGGATCCTCGAGTGGTTCCGCGATCGCCGTCGCCGCCGGCCTGCTTCCCTACGCGCTCGCCTCGGAGACACGGGACTCCATCATCACCCCCAGCGCATACTGCGGGGTCACCGGTTTGAGTCCCACCTACGGGTATGTCAGCCGCTTCGGAGCAATGCCCGTTAGTTGGACCATGGACAAAATCGGCGTGATGTGCCGCTCCGCGGAGGATTGTGGGCACATCCTCCAGGCCATCTCCGGCGGCGATAACCGGGATCGCGGCTCCGCGGGCAAGTCCTTCTACTACGGGCCGGAGTACGTCGGGGAACTTTCCCGCCTCACGCTGGGCTACAACCCGGCGGATTTCGAGCAATGGCCCGAGCTTGCCACCCGCGCGGCCTTTGTCACCGCTCTCGAAGAACTAAATATCCTCAGGCTTCGATTGGAGGTAACGGAACTCCCCGATCTTCCCTACGACAGTGTGGCAAGCACCGTCATCCATGCCGAAGCCGCCTCCGCCTTCGAACCCTTCATTCGCGACGGCCGCGTGGACGAGTTGGCCGATCGCTACCAGATCGCCGGTCTCCGGGCGGCCTTGGAACTGAAATCCACGGACTATCTTCGGGCGCAGCGCATCCGCGCCAAAATGCAGAACGAGCTTACGCCGCTTTTCCGGAAGCTGGACATCCTCATTACGCCCTCGCGCTTGCGGACGGCCAGCCCCCTTGACGATCCGCTGCAGCCCGCCCCCTCGCCGCGCGCATCGGCAAAAACGCGCGGGCTCACGGATCTCGGTACTGCGGCGAACCTGCTAGGCTGGCCCAGCCTCTCGATTCCCTGCGGCTTCGTCCATGGGCTTCCCATCGGATTGCAACTGGTGACCCGCCCATTCAACGAGAACCGCCTCCTGGCCGTAGGTGCCGCGATCCAAAGGCGGACCGATTGGCACCTGCAAAGACCGCCAGTCGCCTGATCGCGCGTCCCGCCAGATCAACCGCTCATTTATCTGCGTGTATACGTTCCCCGTGCATGGCCTCCCAGTACCGAAAAAATTCCCAACCGTTAAAAAATTCCTGAAATAGACTGGATAGAGAAAACTTTTTAGAGCCGTTTGACGCCTAATGAAGTAGCAGCCATGATGCAGTCGCGAATCGCTTTCAGCCCCGGCCTTGCGCCGTCTTTTTTTGAACCGCGCCCGATACAGGGAAACCCTGGATTGAAAGTGGGAGGATCGCCATGCAGCGCATGATTGTGCCCTATCTCACCGGCTCCGCGGATCGCTTTGAGCGCCTCGCCCGCATTGCCTCCGTCCAACGGATGGACCTGTTGCATGTGCGGACCGCCGCGGAGCTGGAAGACTGGCTGCGCTCGCATCGCGCCCCCGCGCTGATCACGGACTCCCAGTTCGAGGATGGCGATTGGCAGGATGCCCTCGAATACTGCCGGGCGCACGCTCCGGAACTGCGTGTCGTGGTAACCGCCCGCACCGACAGCCCTTCGCTCCTGGCCGAAGTGGCCGAAGCCGGTGCCGTCGATCTCATCGCGCAGCCGTTCTACGCTCCGGAAGTCCGTCGCTGTCTGCGCGCTTTGGCCGATTTCGTCGAACGCGAACAACTCGCCGCAACCACGGCGTGAAAACCGCAAAGGAAAAAACCACAACGTAATAAGCGACTGCGTGGAAACCGCCGCCTGGAAGCCACCGTATAATGGTGGATTCCCAGGGGAGTTGCAAAATGCCCGATGCGGCCTCTGCGTTTATTGAATCGAATCAGGATCGGTTCCTCGACGAACTGCTCACGTTCCTAAGAATTCCGAGTATCTCCACGCTCCCGGAGCACCGCGACGATGTGCGCCGCGC
>JBDIBK010000245.1:0-3512 GCA_039812845.1 Bryobacterales bacterium | reverse complement strand
TGGAGGGCGACCCGCTTCAATTCGAACAGGTTTGCTTCCCCGGCACCGGCCGCTTCCCCTTCCTTTGAGCAGCGGCACACCGCAAGGAAATTCACTTCCACCGGCAGTTCCCCGTCGCTCTTGCGAATCTCCCTGCCGATCTCGAAGAAGCGAAACCGGTCAAAGTGCCGCAGGTTCGATTCGCAATTTGCAAGCACGCCGGGCAGCAGGCTCGGGCGCATAAAAGCGAGATCTTCCGTGATAGGGTTCGCGATCCGCACCATCGCTTCTGGCGCGTACCCGAACGCGGCTGCCTGCTTCTCCGTGACGAAGGAATAGTTGTAGACCTCGGTGTATCCAAGCGCCGAGAGAGTCTGACGAATCTGGTGGTGCTGGCGTCGCTCGGGGTTATCGTGCGGCACCACGGCCGGGGTCAGCGGCGGGAGCGGCGTGATGGAAGCGTAACCCACCATCCGGCCGACCTCTTCCACGAGGTCGTCCTTCACCGAAATGTCCTTCGTGGCGCGCCAGGTGGGCACATTCACAAGCAGCGCTTCCTCGCCCCGCTGTTCGATGCCGAAGCCGATCGATTCAAGAATGCGGCGAACTTCGCCGATCTCGATACTCCGGCCCAGCTTGCGCTCCAGCCACGCATGGGGCAACTCGATCGGCCGCGGCTTGGGCGGCGGGAAATAGGCATCGCCCAACCCGCCCACCACACGGGCTTCGGGGCACATCTCCAGCAGAAGTTCGAGCGCGCGCGCAATCCCGCGCACCGTATTCTCGGGGTCCTGAGCCTTCTCGAATCGCATCGATGCGTCCGTGCGCAGCCGGATCGCGGAGGACGTGCGGCGGATGCTGGAGGCGTTGAAATTCGCGCTCTCCAGGAAGACGCGCGTCGTCGAAGCGCTGATGGCCGAATCGCGTCCGCCAATCACGCCCGCGATGGCGATGGGTCCCGCGCTGTCCGCGATCACGAGATTCGCGGGATTCAGTGTGTAGACTTCCTCGTTCAGCGCGGGGCACGGTTCATTCTCCGCGGCCGGCCGCACGCGGATCGTATCGCCGCGCAGCTTGTCCGCATCGAACGCGTGCATCGGCTGGCCCAACTCGGCTAGAACGAAATTCGTGATATCGACGATGTTGTTAATCGGATTCAGGCCGATGCTCGAAAGTCGGTTCTGCAGCCAGAGCGGGCTGGGCCCCACTGTGACGTTCTCCACCAGCAGGCCGCTGTAGCGGGGGGAGAGCGTTCCGTCGAGAATCTCAATGCGATACGGGCACGGGCCTTCGGGGATAAGGCCGTCCTTTACCGGATCCTTCCGCCTGCCGCCGGTGATCGCGGCCACTTCGAGCGCCATGCCGTAGTGCCCCCAGAGGTCCGGGCGGTGCGTGAGGCTCTTATTGTCGATCTCGATGATCCAATCCGGTTCACAGCCGGGGAGCGCGTCGCCCGGTTTCAGCCCGGCGGCTTCGCGGTACGCTTCGAGTTCGAGAATCCCGTCGTGGTCGCGATTGAGACCCAGTTCGGCCCCGCTCGCCAGCATCCCCGCGCTCTCGACGCCGCGGATCGTCGCCAGGCCGATCTCCCGCCCTTCGATCACCGTTCCCGCCGGGGCCAGGGCCGTGAGCAGGCCTTCGCGGCAGTTGGGCGCGCCGCACACGAGCGTCTTTTCTCCCAGCGCGCCGGCATCCACACGCGCCTTCACAATCTTCGAATCGGGCACGGGCTCCACGTGGGTGACGCGCGCGGCCACGACGCTGCCGAAATGCTCTCCCCAGCGTTCCACGCCTTCGCTTTCGGCCGTATGGAGCGTGATGCGGTCGCTAAGCTGGCGCGCGGGCAGCGCCTCTCCTTCGACAAGTTCATTGAGCCAGTTGTAGGAAAACTTCACGGTGTTTGCTCGTTTGCTCTAGTAAATACGGTGGGGCGGGCGCGCGCAGTGGCAAGGCGCCTCAGAACTGGTTGAGGAAGCGCAGATCGCCGCTCATCAGAAGGCGAATGTCGTCGATGCCGTAACGCATCATCGCCAGGCGCGTGAGGCCAAGCCCGAAGGCGAAGCCGTTCCATTCCTCGGGATCGATGCCGCCCAGCCGCAGCACGTTCGGATGCACCAGCCCGCAGGGCAGCAGTTCCACCCAGCCGCTCTGCTTGCACACCGGGCAGCCTCGGCCGCCGCAGATCAGGCATTCGATATCGAGTTCAAATCCGGGCTCGACGAACGGGAAGTAGCCCGGCCGAAGCCGCACCGTAACGTCGCGCTTGAAGACTTCGCTCAGCAGCGTCTTCATGAAATAAATGAGGTGCGCGACGGAGACGTCGCGGTCAATCATCATCCCTTCCAACTGGTGGAACGTATGTTCGTGAGAGGCGTCCACCTCTTCGTTGCGGAACACGCGGCCGGGCGCAATCATCCGCAGCGGAGGGCCCAGCTTCTGCATGCCGCGAACCTGAACCGGGGAGGTGTGGGTGCGCAGCAGGTTGCCGTCCGTCATCCAGAACGTGTCCTGCATGTCGCGCGCCGGGTGGTCCGGCGGAATATTGAGGGCGTCGAAATTGTGATACTCGGTCTCCACCTCCGGGCCGTCGAGCACCGTAAAGCCGAGCGAGCGGAACACGTCTTCGATCTCGCTCTGGATGAGGGTCACCGGGTGCAGTCCGCCCCGGCTCGGGCCCTGGCCGGGCAGCGTCAGGTCCACCCATTCGCCCGCGAGCCGCGCGGCCAGCGCAGCCCGGGAGAATGCGCTGTGGCGGGCGTCAAAGGCCGCTTCGAGAAGCTCCTTCACTTGGTTCAGCCGCTTTCCCATCGCGCCGCGCTGCTCATGGGTAAGCTGCCCCATGCTCTTGCTCACCTGCGCCAGGCGTCCCTTGCGGCCCAGAACATCCACCCGGATCGCCTCCAGCGCTTCCGGTGTTTCGCACGCGTCCAACTGCGATTTCGCCGAGGTTTCCATTTCACTCAGCGCGGATTCCATCGATTCCAATGAGGTCATGCCGGTAAGAAGGTGTGAACTTCAAGTGTAGCTTGGCGGGGCAACTGCCCGGAACGCATCGGCCGGGGCCCGACGATGCCGATTGACTCCCATCCGCCACTGCGCATACGCTGGCAGTACGGCAAGCTGCCGTTTTCTGGAGGATTTCCGATGAGCATCACTCGACGCGATTTTATGGCAACCACCGCGATTGCTTCCGGTGTTGGCGCGGCTGCCCTGCAACCAACCGCGGCGCTTGCGGCCGAAACCAATTCAAGAGGCATGCCGATGCGCAGCCTGGGGAAGACCGGCGCCAAAGTAACGATTCTGGCCTTCGGATGCGGCAGCCGCTTCCTTGCCTACAAGGATGAAGATGAGGCGGACCGCGTGCTGAATATGGCCATCGACCTTGGCATCGGTTACCTCGATACCGCCCAGGGTTACGGCAACGGGCACAGCGAAACCCGCGTCGGCCGCGTCATGAAGACCCGCCGCAAGGAAGTCTTTCTCACCACCAAGATCCAGGCCCGCAATGGCGATGCCGCCATGAAGCGCTTCGA
>JBDIBK010000244.1:0-3581 GCA_039812845.1 Bryobacterales bacterium | reverse complement strand
GTAACCGCCAGTGCCGCCATTCCGAACTGCGCCGCCAGATGGGCGAAGGCGCGGACCCCGGAGGGCGTTGCAATCCGACCGCCCATGTTCTTGCCCGCGGGGGTGTCCACATCGTAATAAGGGACGATGACGACGGGAAGGCGCTTGCCGGACGCGTGCGCGGGCATCACAAGAAGACTGCGCCAGGGTGCTTCGTCTTCCAGCTTCAATTCAATGAGGCGAGCCGTCCAGGCGGGTTCGATATAGGTCTGCACGAGGCCGGCTTCCATTTCGCGCTGGGGCATGGGCGGGCGGCCGAGGACACGCATCCAGCGATGCCGGAGGATCTCCGTATCCGGCTGCGCCGGGGCTTCCGTCGAGCGAACGGGTTCCACGCCGGCCATCTCGTAGGAGCGATTCGCCGCGCGGGAAGGGAGGCTTCGGGCGACGCGAAAGCCGGTATACGGGCTCCGGCTGGAGGGCGGCTGCGAGGCCCGGAAACCTTTGTTCCACTGGCTGGTCTGCGTGAGAAACGAGCCGCCGCGAATGACGCGGGAATCCCCGGTTTGCGGACCGGCGGGATCCCAGACGGAATCGATGATGGGCCGGCTGCTGAACCGGTCAAAGCAGAGCTCCCAGACGTTTCCGAAGAGGTCCTGAAAGCCGGTTGCCGCTGCGGAGGATCCCGCATTCGCGACGGGGCGGGTGCCGTCGGCCGAGCGTGCGGCGATCGCCTTCACGCTGGTTTCCCCGTCGTAGAGGCTGGCCGCGGCAAGGCGGGCCTTATCCGGTTCGCCCGAGGCGGCGGTCCACTCCGCATCGGTGGGCAAGCGGTAGCCGGTGCAATCGCGATCCCAGTGGCCGGCGCCGTCGTAGCAGCGGGAGAGTCCCTCCGCCTGGCTGCGCCGATTGCAGTAGTCGAGGGCTTCCATCCAGGTCACGTTCTCGACGGGGCGATTGGCGCCGGAGTAGCGCGAAGGGTTCTTGCCCATGGTGCGCTCGAACTCGGCTTGCGTGACCTCCGTGCGGCCCAGCAGGAAGGCGCTGGTGGAGACGGTCATCGGCAAACCGGTGATGGAATCGGTTACCGTCCGGTGAGCCGCTTCGACGCGAAGCAGTTCCTGCGCGCCGGCGAACTGGCTTCCAATCGCGATGGCCGCGAGAGCGATCCAACGAATTCCAAGGCAAGTATTCACTGCTTCTGTGTATCACGGCGGCCGAGCGGGATCAATGGCGAGGCGACGGCGGGGCGGCTCTGGCTTCGGCTTTCGGCGAGGCAGATCTGCCTTCGCCTTCCGGCGCGGCGGCCTGGTTCCGCAAGGTCAGCCGCGCATGCCGGTTGCCATCCACTGCAAAGGTTCGCTGCCCGGGAGCGGCCGGTTTTGCCAAACCCGCTCCGGCCCGCGCGGGTTTTGGCGCGCGGCGGCCCGTTGCCCCCTTTGAAAGAGCAGCGTCTGGTGGACGGCGTCGAACTCTACCAGGAGTTCATCGCCATCCTGCAGTTGACCCGTGGAGAGCAGGGAGGCGAGCGGGCGGACCAGAGAGCGGTGGAGGACGCGCTTGAGATGGCGTGCGCCGTAGCGCTCGTCATAACCTTCGTTTAGCAAGTAGTCCCGCGCCGCGGCAGCAAACGAAGCCCTTATCGCGATGCCGCGCTGGCGCTGAATGCGATTGAGAACTTCCTTCAGCTCCAATTCGAGAACGCCCGCCATGTCGCCGCGGCTCAAACCCTGGCAGAGGACGATCCGATCCAGGCGGTTCAAAAACTCCGGCGAGAACTTGCGGCGGGCCGCCTCCAGGGCGGACTTCTCCATCTTGCGGCGCATCGCGGGCGCGATCGCGCCATCCGGTGTGCGGGCGTTTGCGTCCCGGCCGGCAAACCCGAGCGGGGAGTCGAGCAGCCTCTGCATTTCCGCCGTACCCAGGTTGCCGGTGAGGAAGACCATGGTGTTTGAGAAGTCGACCTGGCGGTTGTCGCCGAGGGTAAGTGTAGCCTTGTCCAGAATCCCGAGGAGCAGGTTCCAGAGAGCGTCGCTGGCTTTCTCAATTTCGTCGAACAGCACGAAACTCACCTTGAACGTGTCGGTGTGGAATTCTTCGAGGCGGTCCTGGCTGAGCCGCGCGTGTGTCTCGCGATGGCCGAGATAGCCCGGAGGAGAGCCAATCAGCTTTGCGATCTCATGGCTGTGCTGAAACTCCGCGCAATCGATCTTGATGAGCGCCAGGCGATCGCCAGCGAGGGTCTCCGCCACCGCTTCGGCTAAGCGGGTTTTGCCGCACCCCGTCGGACCCAATAGAAGCAGGCTGCCGATGGGCCGGTTCCCTTCGGTGAGGCCGGCGAGGTAGGTCTGGTACTGATCCACAATCTGAGAGATCGCCTCGTTCTGCCCAATCACGCGGGATTGAAGCTCATTTTCCAGCCGGAGGGCTTCCGGGCACTTGCACGATGCGTTTAGCAGAACTGCCGCCGATGCCATGATGGTTGTCCTTTCGTCACAGAGTCCTCGCGCGGAGGAGGCGGAGCGGACCCTGCCGCCGCCTGGAGCGAGAATCTACCCGATGCGCCGGGGGCAAGATTTCCTCCCAAAGCCCCTGCCCGGATAGATCGGCATTCCCAGCCGAGCGCAGTAGCCGGGAGTGCGGCTTTGCGCGCGATCAATTGGAGACTGCTCAATCGCCTTTCCGCTGTCACGGGATGGAACCTGCACGCGAGTGGCCAAAGTGCGCCGGTCGAAACGGGCCAGAATTGCGGGGCTTTCGCGGCGGACGGCGGGAGGATGTTCCAATCCGACAACCGGCGCGGTGCAAAGCGGAACACTTGCGCCATTGTGGTGCACGATTCGAACGGGAACCGCGCGCGGAGGACGAAGGCCCGGAAGACAACGGACCCCGGCAATCCGATCAGAACGGGAGAAACGACCCCATGCCACGCCGATGCGCGACGGGGAATTGGTTTGGGTTCGGTACTTGGTACCCGGTGAGGGTCCCCTTTCCGATAACGCCGAATGAAATGGCGGACGGCCCGGGCGGCGATCGGAACTCGGCCGGCGATGGCGGGCACCGATTCACAGCGGGTGAGCGAGCCCAGTGACCGGGCGCAGAGAAGGCGAGACACACCGGCTGGAAGCCGCCCGCTTCGGCACCTCCGGGTGCGGCGCAACCCTTTCCGCACAAGGATATGCCGAGGGCGTGGAGAAGACCGTCAATGGGTCTCAGAACGTTCCTTGATTAATAGTATCTCAAGTGAGAGATTAGGCTTGTTACGCGATTGGCCCTTGCAAAGCAGAGGGTGGCATCCATCGAGGGAAATAATGAGGTCTAGTACGTCTGAACGTTAGCCGGTACTACAGTATTCAGCCATCGGTTCGAGTGGCTCGTATCCACATATTTAGTCTTGACACGCGATGCCGCTCAAGTTACGATCAGCCATCATCAAAAAGTCCTAGCCAGGGGAAAAGGGAATGGCTTGGGACAAAGCAAGCCATCGATTCTTCTCCTAAAATGAGTGCCCGATGGGGCATTTCATGCGGCAGCTTCGTTCGTACGCCGGGAATTTCCCGCTGAATGAAGGCCGATACTAGCACCTATACAGTGGCGTACAG
>JBDIBK010000243.1:0-3631 GCA_039812845.1 Bryobacterales bacterium | reverse complement strand
GCTGGAAGCGGCTCTGGCCCGCCCCGGTTCTTCCGGACATACCCCGCCCTGTAAGGACGCCATCTACCAGTTAACCACGGCGGATGCCTTTATGGCAATTTCGCATTGCCACAGCGCGGATGCATTCCGGATGTCGCATTGCCGCTCCGCCCGCCGCCCAGCCCCGCCAAATCGCCTCGCGCAGCGAGTCCATGGAGCACCCGCCCCATCTCGCGGTGCGACTCCCCGGCGGCCGCTCCCACAACGTCCAATATTGCACCGGGGACCCGCACGCACGCCCCGCTCCGAACAACTCCGTATCTGCCGCAGGCCCGCGTGCCAATGTGCGCGACAACCGAACTCGGCGACCCACACCCTCGGCTTGCTCGATTCCGCCGGAATACGGTTCGCGCCGCCGCAACTCGAAACGATGCAAGGCACCTCGGGCGACCTCGCAATTGGCGAAAGCGTCGCCTGTCCCTCGGCTAAAGCGTCGCCTGTCCCTCGGCTTTAAGGTATTACTCCTCATGAAGCGGGAGAAGTACAGCTTTCCCGCCACGATTCAGTACGAATACCAGGGCACCGCCGATTCCCTGACGGAAGTGAAGCGCTGCTTCGACTACTGCAAGAAGGTTCTGGCGGGCTGAGAGAGTGAGCCGCGGTGGACACGGGGTTTCCACGGAGGGCCAGAGGCCGCGAATACGCGTTCATCGCGCGGTTCGTTCGCGGCGCGTGGGCGGCCGACTTGTCTCTGCCGCGCAAGCTGCAACCTTTTGGGTTGCCCCGCCCCGTGCGGGGCATACTTCTTTCCGGGGCACCCCAAGCACGCCATTCCTCGCGTTAGCTACTTCCCGATCCGTCTCGAATCAGGCTCTCCCGGCGGGCAACGTTGCGCCGCCTTGGGACAGCGTGGTTTGTTAGGATTCCTTTTTGGCGGCGGCGGGCGGCGATTGGCGCTCTTGCGCGTTGAACTCCGCTGGCATCCGGTTGGGCGGTTGCCGCAGTCCGGATTTTGCCTGCGTCTTGGAATTGGAGGGTGTTCTTTGTTGAGAGTATATGGGCGAATGCTCGGGTTTGCACTGGTTGGAGTGCTGGCTTTGGGCGCAGGCGCGGCGACACAAACGGCGGGGGAAGATCTGGTTCCCTTCCCGGCGTCTAAGGCGAAACTGGCGAGGCCGGGAACAGTTCCCGGGACCAGCGGGCGCGAAATCACACAGGAAATCAAGCTCGGCGGTTTCGCGATGGGCCGGACCGAAGTCACGCAGGAATCGTACGAACGCGTCATGGGGCGGAACCCGTCTCACCGGGCAGGCCCAAAGCTGCCGGTAACGAACGTGAGCTGGCGGGATGCCATTGAATACTGCAACCGCCGCAGCGAGCAGGAAGGGCTCACCCCCTGTTATAACCTCGATACTTACCAGTGTGATTTTCGCAAGACCGGCTACCGGCTGCCCACCGAGGCGGAGTGGCTGCACGCGGCGGAAACTTCGACCATCCCGGGAGAGCATCTCGAACTCGCGAACATAGGCTCCCGAAACACGAAGAGCGTCACCGAGCTTCGGGCGGAGATGGCCAGCCGAAGTGAGAAACCCGTGGGGAGCTATGCACCGAACGCACACGGGCTTTACGACATGCTGGGCAACGTTTGGGAGTGGACCTACGACTACTTCAATACACAGACCGCGCTGATCACCGGGACGGAATTTCCCTCCGGGCCGTCGCTGGGGGTGGAACGGGTCATTCTGGGAGGCTCCTACCGCAGCGGCTTCTGGGGACGCAAGGGCGATACGGTGGCGGCGCGTGATTTCCGAAGGGGCTTCTCGGAGACAATTCGCTCCCAGTACACCGGATTCCGCATCTGCCGCACGATTCCAAGACCGAACTATCTGGCCCTTGACTCCACAGACCTGAAGCGCTGGCTCGCACAGTTTCAGCAGGCTCCCGCGGGCTACCGCGACACGCTGGGCGGGCTGACGCCGCTGGCATCCGAAGGAGAAGGTGCTGGCGCGTGGCAGGCGCGGGCGCGGCAGCTCAAGGCCAAGTGGGAGCGAATCCTCGGGCATCCATCGCTCGACGCGGCACCGAAGCCGGAGACCAGGCTGCTTCGCACGGTGCAGGAAGACTTCTACACCGGCCAGCTGATGGAACTCCGCACGGAACCGGACCGCTGGGAGAAGATCTATCAGATGATCCCCAAGACGCCGGTACGGCGGCCGATGCCCGTGGTCATCACGCCTTACTACGACGTGGATACGCCCGCGGGGAAGAACCTGGGCGGGCATCTGTTCAGCACGTCTTTTGTGCGGCATTTTGGCGAAGAGATGGCGCGCCGGGGGTTTGCCGTTCTGGCGATCCGCTGCTGGGATGAGAGCTACGGGGAGGACGAAGCCGAGGCGGTGAGCAACCTTTATGAGCGTCATCCTCAATGGACAGGGCTTGGCAAATGGGTGTGGGATTCGCAGCGAGCGCTGGACTATCTGGAAACCGTGGACGGGCTCGATACGGCGAGAGTGGGAATGATCGGCCATTCGCTGGGCGGCAAGATGACACTCTACGCGGCCGCCATGGATCCGCGCATTGCCGTTTCCGTCTCCTCAGAGCCGGGCATCGGCGTTCGCTTTTCGAACTATGACGATTATTGGTATCTCAGCCAGGAGCTTGTGGAGCACCCGGGCGAGGCATTTGATCAGCACGAATTGCTCGGCCTCATCGCACCGAGACCGTTCCTGCTGATCGGCGGAGAATCGGCGGATTCCGATAAGAGCTGGTATTACATCAACGCGGCCGCGGCCGTGTACAAGAACCTGGGGAAACCCGGGCAGATCGGTTATTACAACCACCGCCAGGGGCACTCGCCCACGCCGGAAGCATACGAACTTAGCCTCGAATGGATGGAGCACTTTTTGCTGAGCAGCGATGCGGCGCAGCAGTGACCGACAGCCGCTTACGGCAAATGCAAGACCTCCGTCTGGCCGCCATATTGTGAACTGAAATTCGAAATTCGAATTCGGCAATTCCGGCAATTCGGGCAATTCCGCATCTGATCGCCGTTCCCGGTCACGCCGATTCCCTCGCCCGCGCCGTCGGCCGCGCTCACAACGACTACTCCCGCTGGTTCAATATCAAGAACCGCCGCGCGGGCCACCTCTGGCAGAACCGCTTCTTCTCCTGTCCGCTCGACCCCTCGCACCTGGCCCACGCCATGCGCTACGTCGAACTCAACCCCGTCCGCGCCGAAATCACCGCGAGCCCCCTCGACTACCAGTGGTCAAGCGCCCGCGCCCACTGCGGACTGGAATCCGCCCCCGCCTGGCTCGACACCGCCCACTGGAGCGCCCGCTACAGCCCGCAACAATGGCAAGAAGCGCTCGCCCTCGACTTCCGCCTCGCCGGCGACCTCGACCGCCTCCGCACGGCCACCCGCACCGGCCACCCCTTCGGCTCCGGCCAGTTTATCGCGCAGCTCGAAGACACGCTCGACCGCCGCCTCTTCCCCGCCAAACGAGGCCGAAAGCCGAAGACCGCCGCCTCCGCGCAGGACTCCAACGCCGAATGAGCACAGCGGGCATGAGCACCCGCCCAGGGAGCGATGCCGGGCCTCCGCACTCCACACCAAGAGCGGCTCCCCACCAAGCCCGGTCACCGAAGCCGC
>JBDIBK010000242.1:0-3694 GCA_039812845.1 Bryobacterales bacterium | reverse complement strand
GTGAATAGCTGCAAGCCCTGCCCCACGGGAACGCGGTAATCGCGCTCTCCGTGGATCACGAGCGTCGGCGTGGAGAAGAATTCCACCCGCTTGCTGGGGGACCACTGCCGGTAGATGTCCGGCGTCTGCCAGGGCGTGCCGCGAAACTCCCAGAGAGTGAACCACTGCTCTTCGGTCTCGCCGAACATGCTCTCCAGATCGTAGACACCCGCGTGCGAAACCAGCGCCTTGAAGCGCGTCGTGTTTCCGAGGATCCAGTTCACCATGTAGCCGCCGTAGGAGCCTCCCGCGGCCCCAAGGCGATTCGCATCCACGTAGGGCAACTTCGCCACCTCGTCCACCACCGCCATGATATCGAGATAGGCACGGCCTCCCCAATCCGCGCTGACCTCATCGGTAAAGCGCTGGCCATATCCGGTGGAGCCGCGCGGATTCGGCATCACCACCAGATAGCCCGCGCTGGCGAAAATCTGCGGATTCCAGCGGTAGCTCCAACTCTCGCCCCATGCGCCTTGCGGTCCGCCATGGATCAGAAACATCACGGGGTAGCGCTTTGTTGCGTCAAAGCCCGGCGGCTTCACCACAAAACTCTGGACCTTTGCGCCATCCGCTCCATCCACGGTGAAGTCTTCGAGCGGTGTCAACTGGTGCGAAGCCAGGATGCCGTCGTTCATTCGCGCGAGAGCCATCGCCACGCCTCCATCGGAGGAGGCGACATAGATCTCAGACGGCTTGCTGCCGCTTGCCTCCGCATACACCAGCTTCCGCTGATCTTTCGTGAAACTGAGCGAAGAGACGCTCGCCGGGTTATTGATGATCTGTTGGGTGCCCCCGCCGCTTGCGCGCACCAGATGGGCGGTGTGCCTGCCGCGGTCTTCGAGCGTGAACGCAATCCGCTGCGAATCGGGCATCCAGGTGAAATCGTCGACGGAGCGGTCCACGCTGTCGGTGATGGGTGCCCACTTCCCGGAGGCCCTCTCCATCACCACCAGTCTCCAGCGGTCGGCCTCAAACCCCGCTTGCGCCTGCATGCGCCAGGCCAGGCTCTTTCCATCCGGAGAGTAGCGCGGTGTGGTGTCGTTGCCCGGATTGTTGGTGATTCGAACCGCTTCGCCGCCAGCGATGGGCACCACGTAGAGTTCGCCATTGGTGCTCGTGGCGGGAACGGGGTCCGGGTTGTGAACGTAGCAGACCTCGGCGCTTTCCGGCGAGATGTCGTAATCGTCGCCGCCCCCCAGCGAGAACGGAGGCACGTCCCGGTCTCCGGGTGTCAAATCCACCACCGCCGCGCCGTCGGAATCGGCGGAGAGGATGTGCTTGCGCCGTTTGCCCTGCCATTGATTCCAGTGGCGATAGAGCAGATGCGTGTATACCCGCGCATTTACGGGGTCGGCCTTTTCCTCATCCAGCCGTTTCTGATTACAGGCATCGTCCGCGCCGCACTCGGGATACACCTCGCTTGTGAAAACGAGCCGCTTTCCGTCCGGGGAAATCAGATGGCCGTCCGCTCCGGTGGAGAGCTTCGTGATCGCCACTTGCCCGGAACCGTCGGGCCGCATTTTCCAGATCTGCTGAGGTTCGCTGCGAGCGGAGAGAAAATAGATCGCCGATCCGTCGGGGGCCCAGCGCGGGCGGCTGTTGTTCCCTTGCGTGGTTAACGCGCGCGGCGCGCCGCCGACAAGGGGCACTGTGTAAACTTGGGTCTCGGTCTTGTTTCCTTCGAGGTCCACCTTGGTTGCCTGAAAGGCCACCGTGAGCCCGTCGGGCGAGATCTGAGGATCCGCCACACGGGCGAGCCCCATCATCGCGCGCACGTCGAAGGGCAGTTTGGCCAGATCTCCCGACGGGACAGCGGCCTGCTGCGCCCACAATCCCGGCGCGCCGAGCATGCATAGCAACGCGATCACGATTCGGCTCATAGGGATTATTGTACTCACCGTTCCCACCCGCCAGATTGCACAATCCCGTTTCCCGCATTCCGCGTTTGTGGTAGTCTTCCTACAAATAACGGCGGAGACCCGCCGTTTGCAGGGGGCTGCCATGCATCTTCTGAATGGGGAGCGGAAGGCATTTCCTGGCGAAGGGCGCTCTAACGAATCGCGCCGGGATTGGCTTGCGCGCATGACTGCGCTTGGCTTGTGCGGGCCGGCGCTCGCTTCCGCATCTTCTACCGCCGGCCGTGTGGAACTTACGAAGTGGTCCATGCCGGGGCTCTTTCCTGGACGTGTGGCGCACATCACGCATCCGGGCTCCATCGCCTCGGGTGCTTACCAGAGTGAGCCCGTTCGGGAGATGATCCGGCGCGGCATGATGGAACTCACCGGAGCGCCAGATTGGGTGCAAGCCTGGCGGACCTTCTTCGAGCCCGGCGATGTGGTCGGCCTCAAGCTCAACCCGGTGAGCCGTCCCTACGTTATCTCCTCCCCGGAGGTGGTGAGGGAGATCATTGCCGGCATTGAGGCCGCTGGCGTTCCGAGAAAGAACATCGTCGCCTACGACCGTTACAAGCGGGAGTTTTATGACGCCGGCTTCGACAAGTGGCTGCCCGAGGGAGTTCGCGTTGCCTGGGCCACGGACTACGCCGACGCCACGCAGCAGCGGCTGGAGGGCTACGACGCGGACCACTATATGGATATGCAACTCACTCTGCCCGGCTTCGACCTGACGAACGAACGCGCCCGCAGGTCTTACGCCGCGCGGTTCATCACCAAAAATGTGAACAAGATGGTGAACCTTTGCCTTCTTAAGCATCACCAATCCGCCGGCATTACGATGGCGCTCAAGAATATGTCGCACGGTCTGGTGAATAACGTCAGCCGGAGCCATTCCTCCCCGATGCTGAATGCCTGCGGGGCGTTCATCCCAGCGTCGGTATCCATCCCGGTGATCCGCTCGAAATGCATCCTGCACATCGGCGATGGCATCAAGGCGCTGGCCCATGGCGGGCCGGTGATGAACCCCAGCCGCGCGAAGTATGTGTGGGAACACAAGACGATGTACTTCTCCACCGATCCAGTTGCGATGGATAGAATCGGGTGGGATGAACTCGATGCGCAGCGCCGCAAGATGGGAATGCCGCCACTGGCCGAAGCGCAAAAAGACCAGGACAGCGGCTTCGTCCGCATGCAGCCCGAACATGTCACCATCGCGGGCGCCTTGGGCCTGGGTGTTTACGAGACATCGAAGATAGACGTTCGCAAAATCAGCCTCGCATAGCCTCTAAGGAGCCAGAAAGCATGATGCCAACACGCCGTCGCTTTGCCGTCGCCGCCCTTGCCGGGGCCGTGCCCTTCACGTTGCGCGCTCAGGTGAGCAGCCCGGTGAAGAAGGTCCACTATCGAGGAGGCGGGAAGCCCGCGAAGACGCCCCTCTTCTCTGGCGCGGTGTCGTATGGCAACCTGCTTTTCATCGCGGGCAAGGGCGCCCATTTTGAAGGGGACATTCGGGCGCACACCCAGCACGTGCTCGATGAGGTGGAGAAGGAACTGGTGGCGGCCGGATCTTCCATGCAGAAGGTGCTCAAGTGCAACGTCTACCTCGCGGATCTCGCCGATTACAAGGCGATGAACGAGGTTTTCCTGGGCCGCTTTGGAGAAGAACCGCCGGTACGCACCACGATCGCCGCCTATGGGGGAATCCCGGGCAATTCGCTGGTTGAGATCGACGTGATTGCGTGCCTGTAGTCCCGTGGTTC
>JBDIBK010000241.1:0-3785 GCA_039812845.1 Bryobacterales bacterium | reverse complement strand
TCAGGGGAGTACGCCATACTGAGGTAGGTTTCGACAGGCACGAGCGTCGCTGTGGCCATGCCCTATTGTAGAACGCCCGAAAAGCCTTCTAGAGCCGGAATGAAAATACCCGGCTTGGGCCGTCTTCCGGCAGCAGGTAGAGACGGCCATCCGCCACCGCCATCCCTTCGTTGGTGAACCGCACGCCCCGGTCGGTCTTGCCGCAGCGAATCCGCTGCCGGAGTTCGAGCGTTGCCGGATCCAGCCAGTCAATGGCCCCTTCGTCCCTCGAAAGGTTCCCGGACGCAACCAGCATCCCGCCGTGGAACTTGAGATCCTGGTAGGCCACCGCGTGCGGATTCGTTCGCTTCTCGAGCAGTTTGCACGCCTCGTCCCAGGTGTAGAACTGTCTCGAATCCCAGTTGCCCCCGATCAGGCGGTCTCCCATCACGGCCAGACACCCGATGTGGTCGTCCACCTCGAAGCGGTTGCGCACCGCCAGCGTGCGCATATCCACTTGCAGCACCGTGGAACTGCTCTCCTTGCGATACTCAGCCGCCGGAACCCACAGGGAGCCGCCGGCATGGTCGATCCCGCCCACATGGAAGCGCTTGCCCTCCTGCACCGTCTGCGTCGCCAAGTGCTTGCCGGTGGCCATCTCGAACTGGTGAAGGAACCCTTCCCGCTCCCCTACCGAGCTCACCCAGAGCTTGCTTCCATCCACGGCGATGCCCTGCACATGGTGGGTGCGGTTCTCCAGTTCCGTGACGCCGGTCTGGCGCAAGCCGGAGAGCGCGCGAACCGTCTGGCCGTCGGCGCTCCTAAGAGTCAGCAGCGGCGCGGCAAGAAACGCACGGCGAAAGAGCCCGCTGCTCAAGGAACCCGTCTTCATTCGCGGCATCGGTCGATCGGTGCCCTCCCCGCAAGTATTATGGCGCGTCACGCGGGACACCGCCCGTGAAGAATTCCGGATGGCCTTCGATCACCGCCGTCGCATCCAGGAAACCGCGCTCCACCCAGCGCTCCACATTCTCCCGCTTCCACAGCAGGAAGTCCTTCATGCCGCCTAGAGGCTCGCTCGGCGCAATGGTCAGCACGCGGATTCCCTCGCCCGCCCCAGTCGTCTGCCGCGAGACCGCCCGCAGGAGTTTCGTTGCGATCCGCGCACCGGGAACGGGTGGCACGGGAAGACAGTTGACGGCCACCGCCCGTTGGCAGCCAAACGCGCGCAGCGTCCAGAGCGGCAGCGCCCCCGGCAATCCGCCATCCGTGTAAACCGCGCCGCCCGATCGGTGGTGCGGAAAAAGCAGAGGCAACGCGCAGCTCGAAGCAAGGTGCCTCCAGGTGACGTTCGGCGTGCGCGCCAGCTCCGGGCCGAAGGGCCGGAGCCGGGTAAGCACAGCGCCGAATTCCACCGCGGGCGTGAAATGGCTGTGCATCTCGCGAATCCACTCTTCGAGATAGTCCACGTTCAGCACGCCCTTGCGCCAATCCGCGGGCCGGCGCAGTGCGAGCTTCCCCGCGGCTTCGGCCCGCAGCCAGCGGTCAATCAACTCGTCCGGATCGATGCCGCCCGCGATGGCCCAGCCGTTCAGCGAACCCACGCTCGCGCCCACAACGGCATCCGGTGCGAATCGGGGTGCCAGCGCCTTCCAAGCCCCTGCATGGTACGCCCCAAACATCGCGCCCGCGGAAAGCACTAGGGCCGTGCGGGATAATGGAGAGGGTCCATGATCGGTTGCGTTCTTCCGCGATCCGTTCCCGGCCACCTGCAAGCCCTCGTTTCCTTTCACTGGCAGTGTAACGCGGCGTGCCGCTCCCGTTATATCGTGAAGGATCGGACAATGCGCGCGGGGACCGGCCAGGGATCATGAACAACTTCATCCGGAATCGCAGGAACTGGAGAGCGGCATGGTGCCTGATTGTGGCCATGTCCTACGGAACGACGATGGGTGAATCGCAGACAGTGCCGGTTCAAAGGCCGCCGATGCAGGCAAGGTCCATGGTGATCACCACGCATGGCGTGGTGGGTGCAAGCCAGACGCTCGCCGCCGCGGCCGGTGCCCGGATTCTCGAAGCCGGTGGCAATGCGGTGGACGCGGCCATTGCCGCTAACGCCGTCATGGGTCTGGTGGAGCCGGAAAGCAACGGGATCGGCGGGGACCTCTTCGCGCTCGTCTACATTGCCAGGGAAGACAAACTTTACGCCCTCAACGCCAGCGGCTGGAGCCCCCAGGCCATGACCCGCGAAGCGTTGCGCGCGCGCGGCCACGCCGCGATGCCCGAAACCGGCATCGATTCCATCACCGTGCCCGGCGCGGTGGCGGGCTGGCACGCCTTGCGCGAACGCTTCGGCACGCTTCCCTTCTCCCGCATCCTCGCTCCCGCCATCGGCTATGCAACCGAGGGCTTCCCGGTCACGGAACTGATCGCCGCGGATTGGAGTGCCGGCGTTTCCAAACTTTCCCAGCAGGCATACGCCAAGCAGCTCTACCTGCCCGGTGGCGGCGCTCCGGCGGTGGGCGATGTCTTCCGCAACCCGGACCTCGCCCGAAGCTACCGCCTCATCGCCGAACACGGGCGGGACGGCTTCTATAAGGGTCCAGTCGCCGACGGGATTCTCCGCCTGATGCGGGAAGAGAACGGCCTGATGACGGCCGCGGACCTCGCCGAGTTCGAACCGGAGTGGGTGGAGCCGATCTCCACCGCCTACCGCGGCTGGACAGTCTACGAACTGCCACCGAATACCCAGGGCATCGCCGCGCTGATGATGCTGAACATTCTCGAAGGCTTCCCGATCGCGAAGCTCGGCCATAATTCCGCCGAGACCCTGCATCTCTTCATTGAGGCCAAGAAACTCGCCTATGCGGATATGCTCGAACAGGTGGGCGACCCGCGCCTCAACCGCATCCCCGCCGCCACGATGCTCTCGAAGAGATACGCCAAGGCGCGGGCCGCGGAGATTGACACCGGCAAGGCCAAGTGCGTCGTCCTCCCCGCGAACCTCTCGCACATCGCCCAACTGCCCGGTGCCGACACCATTTACCTCGCGGCGGCGGATAAAGACGGCAACATGGTCTCCCTCATCCAGAGCGTCTATCTGAGTTTCGGCAGCGGACTGGTGGCCCCCGGAACGGGCTTCGTCCTGCAGAACCGCGCCGGACTTTTCACCATGGCCGAAGGCAAGCCGAATACGGTGGCCGGGCACAAGCGGCCGCTGCACACCATCATTCCGGCCTTTATGCGCAAGGGCGATACGAAAATCGCCTTCGGCATTATGGGCGGATGGAATCAGGCGCAGGCTCACGCTCAGTTCGTCTCAAACGTGGTGGATCACGGCTTCAACATGCAGTGGGCGCTGGAGGCCCCCCGGTTTACAAAAACCACCTTCGAGGGCTGCGACGTGGAGATGGAATCCCGCATTCCCGAAGCCGCGATGGACGCCCTCCGGGAGAAAGGGCATCTCGTAACCGCCGTGAAGCCCTTCGATTCGAAAGTGGGCAACGGGCAGGCCATCCTGCGGAACGCCGAAGGGGTGCTCTTCGCCGGCTCAGACCCCCGCAAGGACGGCAGTGCCGTTCCCGCAACCCCGGCCCCATAACGGCGAAAAGCCGGCATGGTTCGACTGATTGGCGTCGCGCCTTTCCGGCTTCGTCAGACCGGCAAGGCTATGCCGGCAGTTCCGGAACATCCACCCAGGCGCGCTTGCGCCAGCTCTCGAGGCCCTTCTCGGCAAGCTGCACGCCCTTGGCGCCTTCACGCAGATCCCAGCGGAACGGCGTGCCCTTCACGACGTGCTTGAGGAA
>JBDIBK010000240.1:0-3804 GCA_039812845.1 Bryobacterales bacterium | reverse complement strand
TTCTCTTCCGGCTGCGGCAACAGAGGCGGAAGAAAGAAGCCGAGTGCGGAGAGGGATGCCATGGCCAGCGGCAGCACGATTGCCTTGCGCCCGCCCAGCAGGCTCCAGGCCACCGCGAAACCCGCGAACGTGAGCGGGAGCACGGGCAGCAGGTAGCGCTCCAGCACAGCGCCGCCCGCGAGCGTGACGGCCAGGACATGCGCCACGGCAAACCAGAGCAAAAACCGCCATTCGCGCCGGGCGAACATGGGCTTGCGCCGCCACAGAATCGCGAGCGGAACCGCGCCCAGAAAGGCTCCGTGGTTCAGACAAAGTTCCCAGAACCGGCGCAGCAAGGCGAGCCCCAGGCGGGCCGGATGCAGCGGATAGAGGACGTTATACTCCGCGAACTCGCGATTGCCGAACACGCTTCCCGTGCTCTTCCACAAGAGCCAGAGCCAGGGAAGCAGAGAGAGCATCGGCAAGGCGAAGAGCAAGGCTTCGCGCCGCCTGCCTTCGCGCCACAGGAACAGCGCCATGATCGCCGGGAGAACCGCGCCGGTCTCTTTCACCCAAACGAGCGCGATGCACGCCACCGCGGCAAGCGGCGCGCGGTCGTCGAGAAAGAGCAGGATCGCCAGCAGCGTCAGCACCATGGCCGGCATGTCCAACTGCGCCATCATCGCCTGCGTATAGAAAAGCGGGCTCGTGAACAGAAGCAGCACGGTGGTGAAGCCCGGCCACCCCGGCACCCCAGCCGCCAGTTGCAGCGTCAATCGAAACGCCAGGAACACACCCAGCGCGGCCAGCAGCAGCATGGCAACGCGCGTGGCGGCGATGGAATAGCCGAAGACCTTCCAAACGCCCGCCAGCAGGGCCATTAAGCCGGGCGGATGGATGTTCGGCAGCGTCGTCACCGGCACCCAGGCGCCGCGTTCGAAGATATCGAGAGCGGCGGGCACAAACTGGCCCAGTTCGTCCCAATAGAAGGGCATCCGCAGCAATGGGTAATGGAGCGCCACCATCGCGGCGGCGATCAGAGTGAAAAAGACGATTCCGGCGCGGAGATTCGCGGCCCTGCGCCCATCCGTAGGCGCGGCCCCGCCGGCGGTTCGCCCTGGCATTTAGTTCACCGGCGTGGTGATGCCGTAGTTGCTGTCGCCCTGGGGTTCCAGGCGGATCTCTCCGAAGGCTTGCTCGTATTGCGCGATGTTCTGATGGAGAAGGTTAAGCAGCGCCTTGGCTTGCTGAGGGCTGAGGTAAATCCCCTGGAAGCTCTCAATCGCGACTTCGTCCGGGGCTTTCTGATCGATCAATCCGAAGGAGAGAAAGAAGTCCCACAGATTCGCCCGCAGTTGAATGCTGTTGGCGTAGTCTTCGCGGTAATCGCCGCGCTTCGAAAATTGAAGCTTCTGAGGTTGCATAGTTTCCGTCTAGCTCATTCTAACTTGCGCGGGAGCCGCTCACCGCGCCGCATCGCGGGGCCGTGCGGCGGCGGCTACGCCCCGCCCTGCCGCTCATACGGTTTCTGCAGATATTTCGCGGCTTCTTCCTGCGCGCCGGCCGTATTGTCCCTGGTGCGGATCGCGGCATTGTACGAGTTCACGGCGCGTTCGCGCTGCCCGCTCACATCGAAGATCTTGCCGAGGTTGATGTTGCTCCAAACCTCGGTCCAGGAGGGGTCCCGGTCTCCGTTCAAGGATTCCCGGAACTCATTCGCCGCGGCCTGGTAGTTGTTCTGCAGGAAAAAGACTTCCGCCACCCGGTAGTGCGCCAGCGACGAATTCCGGTTCACTTCGAGCGCCTTCTGGTATTCGAGCAGCGCCTCGTTGAACTGGCCGATCTCCGCGAACTGTTCGCCGCGGCGGATCGCCACCAGCACCCGCGTCTTGGGGTTGAAGCGCAGCACGTCGGTTTCGGGGTCGATGCGGATCTTCTTCGGCTTGCCGAAGGTCTCCACCACGAATTCCGTCTCCGGCCCCATCACGTCCACGGTCTTCTCTTCCGGGTTGCCCTCCGTCTCAATCATCAGCTTCACCGGCATGCTGAAGGTGTCGAGGTCCTGCTTGATCTTTCCCACCACGCGGAAGCCCTTCTGGGTGCGGAAGACGGTGTACTCCAGCTTGAACTCCGGCGCGCTGTTCGATTCGAGCCATTGAAGGAAGAAGGGGCCGAGATCGCGGTTGCCCGCCTGGCTGGCGATCTTCTCAAAATCGCCCGTGCTCAACGCCTTGTTGGCGAACTGGTTCGCGGTGGTCTTCAATGTCTGGAAGAAGGCTTCATCGCCAATCAGCGCGCGCAGCATTTCGAGTGTCGCCGCCCCTTTGCTTGCCGTCAGCGCCCAGTATTCCGGGGAGTAGTCCTCAATCCGCGCGGCTTGCAGGGCGGGCGGGTAGGTGACGGTGAGCGCGTCGATATACATCGCTTCCTTGTCGACGTTCGCGGCTTCCTTGTTCACCGTCTCTTCGAGCCACAGCAGTTCCGCATAGCGCGGGATTCCGTTGAAGAGCCACAGGTGGTTGCGGCTCTCGGGGTAGATCATGTTGCCCCACCACTGGCGGGCCAGTTGATTCACCAGCAGCCGGGAATTCACGGTTTCCGTGATCGACGGCGTGTTGAGGAACACGATGCCCGGCGCGGCGTATCCGCTCGGAGCACCCGCTTCCGTTTCCATCAGAACCAGATTCGCCGACGGCGGCAAATCAAAGTACTTCTGCAGGAAGCGAAGAACGCGGCCGGTTTCGTCTCCATAGGTCTGGGCCAGCTTCGCGTTTCCCTCCCGGAAGAATACCCGCGTTTGCACCCCTTCGGCGTTCACGACGGCGGGGTCCTTCGCCGCCAGCGCGATGCTGCCTCCGAAGCCCGGCCTTGTGCTCGAAAAGGTGCGGACCGTCTTGCCCGCCTCGCCAGCCGAATCCTTGCTGTCACCGCTGCCGATGGCCTGATATGCGGCCGGCGCGGTCACCTGGATGTTCCATTGGAACGGGTCCGTCGTGTAGCCGCTCACGGGAAACCAGCGCGAGGGGTAGAGCAGATAGGTCCTCTCCGGGTGGATCGCCGCAAAGCGGAGGCCATACACCGGGGATTCCTCGACGCCGGACAGCCTCCCTCCGTAAAGGAAGCTGAGCTCTTCCTGAGCGCCCTCGCGCAGGGGCTGCGCGAGCGTCACGACAATGGAAAAGGTCTTTAGATCGCGGTTCATCGCGAGTGCGTTGCCGGCCTTGTCGGTGACGCGGCTCACGGCCAGCGCATTGTTCAATTCAAAGGCAACGCTGGTGGCATATGGGCTCTTGAGGGTGAAAGCGACTTTCGCGGTGGCGGTGAGATTCTGCATCGCGGGGTCAACGGCAACCGCGATGTTGTACGCGGTCACGTCGATGTCTCCGTGCCCCCCCGCTTGCGCATGGCCGAAGGCCGCCAGCACCATCACCCAGGCGGCCAGCACCGCGCCTCTTCCGATTCGCCGCGCATGTGCCGCTGAACTGTTCACCCTGCTCATGGTCGATTCTTCCTCGCGTCCGCTCTTTGCCTGAGACGGTTCCGCGTTTAACTCTCCATCGAAATCGATTGCCCGGCAATGCCGCCGTCTTCGAGCATCGCCGCGATCGCCGCCGCGGCAGCCTCGATGGGATGCCCGTCGCTCGAAAGCAACCGCCTCACGCGCTGAAGCTCTTTCCGCATCCGTTCCATCGCTTCCGGATGGCTCAGCAGATCTTCCGCCGCCGCCGCCAGCGCCGCGCCCGTGGCTTCGTCCTGCATCAACTCCGGCACCACCCGCTTCCCGGCCACCAGGTTCACCATCGTCAGATGCGGAACCTTCACCAG
>JBDIBK010000239.1:0-3823 GCA_039812845.1 Bryobacterales bacterium | reverse complement strand
TTCTCCTGGGAACTCCGCCAGAAGCGCTACTTCGACCCGGATTTTGGCGGCGCGGTGGTGGCGGGCAGGCGCAACGTGGTTGCGAGCGCGCTCGATTTGAGCACGTTCACCTTCCTGAACCAGCCCCGGCACTATTCGCCGGTGGCCTCGACGTTCCGTATTTCGCCGGTCACCCGCTACGGCATTCTATGGCGCGCGGATTACGATCCGCTCTACGGACAATTCCTGAACAGCATCACCGCCGTGGACGCCCGGTTCGGCGACTTCCTGGCCATTGTGGGGCACAACCGCGTGCGGTCCACGCCATTGCTGGCGGACCCCAACCAGAAGATCAGCGACGAAGCGGCGCGCGACGTGCCGAGCAGCAAGCTGCTCTCGCCCCCCGCCAACCAGTTGCTGACGACGCTCGCCTGGAAGGACTCCCTCAAGAAGGGGTGGAGCGCGGCATTCAACAACTGGTACGATTTCCGCACCTCGTCCATTGTCACCTCCACGGGCCAGATCACGTACAACACGGATTGCTGCGGCTTCAGCGTCCAATACCGGCGCTTCGGCTTCGCGAACCGGAGCGAGAACCAGTTCCGCTTCTCCCTCACCATCGCCAACATTGGCGCATTCGGCACGCTGCGCAAGCAGGAGCGGCTTTTCTAGCCGGCGCGAGCCGGTGCGCGGAAGACGTTCTTCACTTTGCGCGTGGCGGTACAATAAATGCAGGTTTGCTCTTCTGGCAAACGTTCTGGCGGCTGGGCGATTCGGTCTGGGACCCGATACCGCCTAAGACGGTACCTTCGCAATTCCTGCATCGGCCGCTAACCTGGGAACCTCTAACCAAATGGGAGTTCTTAGCATCATGCGCTTTCTCCATAGCCTCGCTGTTGTTGCCGCCTCCGCGTGCCTGACGTTCGCCGCCAGCGCCGCTTCCCACGAATCCCATCACCCCGGAACCTCAAGTTCCGCACTCACGGGCACCTACATGGAAGCGCGCACGGCCGACGTCTACATCGGCGAGTGCTTCCGCAATTCGGAAGTGGGCCTGGTGGGCGACCTTGGCGTGATGGGCTGGAATGTTTCGAAGGGCTCGTTTGACGGCGTGAATCTCGACGGGCTTTCCGTGATCGCCGTGGTGCGCGCCAGCGGCACGATCGGCAATATCCACCAGAACTACCTGCCTTCGAAGGCGGTGCTGGTGGTGGATGCCAAAGCCAACGCCATGCAGCGCATCGCGCTCGAAAACATGGCCCGGAAGCTGGGCGGCGCGCTGGTGAACGATGTGGTGGCCGTGAATGTGGAGCCGATCGCGATGGCTTTTGAGGGCGGCGACGTTCACAGCCGGGAAGGCTTCCTGAAGGCGGGCACCCTCGTCAACCTGCAAACCCGCGCCATCGAGAGATCGGACAAGATCTGCTCCCACGAAGATACGGTGTATGAGCCGATGACGAGCGGGCTTGACCATGCCATGCCCGCGTACACCATCGCGAACACCTTCACCGGCAAGGGCCTCAATACCACCTGGAGCAGCCCCTACAAGCTGAGCGCGTTTGTAGGGACCTTCGCCGTGAACGATGGCGGGATGCTGATTTCGCACAACGAGTAAGCGCTGCGCTCACTCGCAACGGAAGAGGCGGTCTTGTCCTTGCCGCCTCTCCGCTTTTTCCACCGCCGAAGGCTGTTCACCCCGGACGCACTACGGCTCCGGCGGCAGCGCGGCTTCTTCCATCGCTTCGCCGTGCAAGGCGGCAGCCTGCTCCAGGACGCGGCGGGCGTGCGTTGCGGCGGCTTCGACGTGCTCCCCGTAGCGTGCGTTCGGTCGGCCGACACCCCCGTTATACGCGCCCACCGCTAATTCCACGTTCCCGTCAAAATGATCGATCAGATAGCGGAACAGCACGCCGGCGTAGAGAGTGAGCCAGTGGCTGTTGACCTCGTCGAAGTAGAGCGTCTTCGGCGGCAGGAGCCGTTCCGGCAGTAAGCTGTAGTCGCGATCGCCCTTCCGCAAATCCTCAAGATAGATCCGGTGCGCGAAGCGGAGCGTTTCCCTGGTGATCTGCCAGACGCCCGTGGCATAGTTCAGCACGTAGACGCCGCGGCGGCCGCGCTTCAGCACGATGTCGCCCCGCTGCGGTTTGCGCTTCCAGATGCCATGATCCACGTCACCGCGCACATCCATATAGTTGTTCTCCACGGCGGCGATCCCCAGGAAGACATCGAGCGGCAGATCGTAGAAATCCGCCACGGCGATGATGTCCGCCGCCAACTGGTCGGCCATCTCCGGCGAAATCGGCCGCGGGCGCGGTTCCAGGCGGTGCCGAATGCGCGGGTCCACGCGCGATTTGAAGAGCATAAAGCGACGGGCGTATTGCTTCAGTTCCGCGGGGGAAAGGCTCTCCAGTTTTTCCTTTACGGGCCGGTTGTAGGCAGCGACGAATACACGGGTTTCCGCGCGGGCGCGTCGAACGTCTTCCGGAGCCATCTGGAAAACCATCCAGCTCTTCACCAGCCCCTCCGCCTTCAGGCGCGCGCCTTCGTCATAGACCGTCAGCCAATTGTTCCCGGCGTCCACCAGCATCCGGTAAACCACGCGCGGGCCTTCCTCCCTGGGCGTCAGATAGACCGTCCTCCCGCCGAGCGCCTTCTGGCTGCGCAGAAAATCGAAACTCAGATAGGCGAGCAGTTCGTCGTGGAAATACTCCACCTCCGCCACCAACTCCGCGTGGCCGGGCGTTGCCGAGACCGGAGACACACGGGAATCGCCTTCGTTCCAACTCCATACGGGCAGCAGCGTGACAATCGTTGCCGAGATCGGCTTCACCCGGTAAAAATCCCAGAAAAAGTAGCCGCCCGTGGCCGCAACCGTAGCCATCATCGAAAGCGATACGATGATCGTCCATTTCCGAAGCGGAGCGGGTTGGGAACGGATTGCCATCTATTTCTTTAGACCGTTTTCCTCCCATTACCGATACAGCCGACGCGCGCGCTTCGTGCAACGCCGCCCGTTGCGATAGAGTGACGGGATGCGGATTTCTCTCCTCCTCCTGCTCTTCCTGATTCCCGCTTATGCCGAGAGCCCGGCCACGGCGGATGCCATCCAGCCCAAGGGGCGCATGCAGCTTTTCAACGGCAAGGACCTCAGCGGCTGGTACACCTGGCTGCGCGACCATCGCTACGAGGATCCGAACGGCGTCTTCACCGTTGTCGACGGCAACATCCGCATCTCCGGCCAAGACTGGGGCGGCGTCACCACCAAACAGGCCTACCGCAACTATCACCTGATCGTCGAGTGGAAATGGGGCGGAAAGACGTGGGGAAACCGGGAGAAGCGCGCGCGGGACGGGGGCATTCTGGTGCATGCCGTCGGTCCGGATGGGGAGTACAACAAGACCTGGCTCGAATCGATCGAATCTCAGATTATCGAAGGGGGCGCGGGCGATATCATCCTGGTGGCCGGCAAGGACAAGCCGCGGCTGACTGTGGAGACGCGGTCGCTTGGCAAGGAACTCTATTGGCAAAGCGGCGGCACGCCCACCACACGAGACAGCGGGCGCTTCGACTGGTGGGGTCGCTCCCCCGAATGGCGGGACGAACTCGGCTTCCGCGGCCCGCACGACGTCGAAAAGCCCACGGGCGAATGGAACCGCCAGGAGATCATCGCCAACGGCGACAAGATCACCTGCATCCTGAACGGGGTGGTCGTGATTCACGGCTACGGCTCGTCCCATCAGGCGGGCAAGATCCAGATCCAGTCCGAAGGCGCGGAAATCCTCATTCGCAAAGTGGAGCTGCGCCCCGTCGGCAAGATTCCCAAACTCGTCAGCCCGGACGGCAA
>JBDIBK010000238.1:0-3830 GCA_039812845.1 Bryobacterales bacterium | reverse complement strand
AAACACATGCAGCGCCTGATGCTCGATTTCTTCCTGCGCGAGTTGAAGGGGAAAGGCACGGTTCCCACGCGCTGACCACCCCGCTCAGCGCTTTTTAAGAAGGTAAATCCACCGCAGCCCCGCCTTCACCTCAGCCGCGCGAACCACGGAAAAGCGCTCCGCCGCCTGCATTTCAAACCGCTCGCGGGTGAGGTGCTCGTGAATCGTTTCCCTCCCGCGCACGAGCGTTCGGAAGTGGTTGTCCTTGGGGTCGACGTATTCAAGAAGCAGAAATTCCTTAGTGAGTTCCGCGAACGTTTCGAGCGCACTGGGGAGCGGCGCGCCGTCGGTCACCAGAATGTGGTGCAGCACAGCCAGCGCCAGCACGAGATCGAATTGCCCGCGTGCGCGGTCGAGAAACGAGGCATACTCCCGGTTGCGCCATCCATGCGGCGGAGTTGGCCTGCCGAGATCCTGAATGATAGGCAAAACGGGCAGCCCCGCATCGCGCGCTCTCTCATAGAGCGCCCCAATCACGCCCGCATCCTGATCGAACGCAACCACCGACGCGCCGCGAGCGGCCGCGGCTTGCGAGAACAGCCCTTCATTGCAGCCAATATCCAGAACCCGGCGCGGCGCGGCGATTTCGATCGCTTCTTCCACGAACGCCCGCTTCACGCTGAACTCTTCGGGGGAATAGCTGGGAACCTGGCGTTGATAGGCCGCCCAGTGGGTCGTGACGCGCCGCTTCGGCTGAACGGCCCGCAACTGCCGCCGAAACGATCGCAGAATCCACTTCAGGGTGTACTCCGCTTTGTCGGCGGAGACGGATTTCGGCTCCCACTTCGGCGCGAGCGGTCCGGAACTGGAGAACCGTTCCAGCAGCAGCGGCGCGGCAACCAACGAAAAGTATCCCCTGCGCAGTCCTTTCGTGAGGCCCGGCAGGGAAAGCAGTTCCTTCGCTTCCAGGCCATCGCGATGAGTGAGATAGCTGTTCTGAACTCTTGAAACGCCCAGCTTGTGTGCCAAAAGGGGCAGCAGGAACTGTCTCGTGAACTGCCCACCCGCAACCCAGGCGGAGGTCGAAGGGTCACGCCGGGCGAACGACGCGATATCGACGAAGATGGGTCTCGCGCCGTCAAAAACGATGTTGTACGGGGTCGCGTCCTTCAGAACAAAACCATGCTCCAGGGCTTGTTCGGTCAGATCCAGCGTGAGGCTGGCGGCGTCGAACAATTGCTCCATGCTCCATTCGCACGGGTAGTTCACGAACGGGATGCGGGGATGTTCCACCACATGGGCGAAATCCCGCCGCGCGTCCACCATGGGCGCTGGAGGTGCAGCCGAGCCGGGCGCTCCAAGCTTTCTCGTGGCCACGATCAAGCCGGCATCCGTCAGTTTGGCCGCCAGCTCGGAATCGAGAAACACCGTGAGCGTGCCGTAGCCTTCCTCGGTGAGGTAGCGCAGGGCGCGGTTTGGCTCCAGCACCAGCGTCCCGGAGGGATCGCGGAAGGTGGGCAGACACCCGGATTCAAGCGGGGGTCGAATGCTCGATGAATTCACAACGTTATCGCTGCTTCCTTGTGAACCAGCCGGCGATCTGCCGGAAGTAGAATCCCGCTCCCACCAGAAGCCCAAGCAGCATCTGCCACAAGATGCTTCCCGTGCCGGGGTCGATGTAGGCGAATGCCGAGGCTGGCATCAGCAGCAGCATCGCTGCCAGCACGGCAGGCGCTCCCCCAAATGGAGATCCGTCTTTGTTCCATTCGCTTGTGCGATTGCTTCTCATTGTCAAAGTCTCCCTTTCGCAAGCCGGGCCGAGGCAGATGCAGGAATATGCTCCTGCATCCAGCGGGCAAACTCGTCCGGAGTTGCCATTTCCTGTTGCAGATAGGCCCGCACCATCGGTGCCAGAGCCAAAGTCGAAACCGGTTCGTCAATGGTGGCCGGCGCGGTGCCACCCGGCCACTTGACGATCAGGGGAACGCTCCGGTCGTTCCGATGCCGGAGCATCTCGCGGTCTTCCTCCGCCAGACAACTGGTCAATTCCCAGAAAGAGCGTAATCCGTGGTCAGACGTGAGGATCACCAGCGAGGAATCCCATTCCCCCCGCTCTTCGAGAATGGATCGGATCTCCCCGAATATCGAATCGGCCGTCGCATAGTTCGCGGCGAAGGTTGCGTCAGGTCCGCCTCCTTCGGCTGGCAATTCCCCGTGTCCGCGCGAGATGCCCGGCGGATGCGGCGTTGCCAAGTGCAGAATTCGTAAGCCCTTTACGCCAGACTGGAGGAAGCCGCGCACATCCTTGCGTTGCATATCGACAATTCCTCTCAGTGTCTCTCGGTAATTCTCAAACCCGACCGTCGTCAGATTTCGAAGACCGTCGCCATCGCAGGGGTCCGCGCTAATTCCCTTTCCTTCCTGCCACATTTGGGCGAACACAGCTCGTGGAAAGCTGAGATCCCGCAACGCCACCGCCCAGGTTTGGGAACTGCTCATGTGAGGGTTTTCGTGCCACGCGCATTGCGCGAGCTTTGAACCGAAAATGCGGCAATAGGGATGAGTCCAGCCCACCAAGCTAACTGGAACGCCAGCCTCGTTCGCCCAGTCAATCGCATTGGGCGTGTTGCGAAACGAGTATTCCTTGTCGCTGCCGGGTGCCGCCAGAATGATGTCGGATGCCTCCTTGCGGACGACACGGTCGTAAGGCAGCCCCGTAAGCAAAGAGGGAATGGCGGTCACCGTGTAGGTGCTCGGCGCGGATGCGTTTGTGAAGTTCACAGCCTCCGCGCGAAAGCGGTCAATCTGGGGAAGTTTCATCGAGGCCGGCCGGTTCTGCCAGGCAATCGAGGCATCGAACTCATCGAAGATTACCCAGACAATGCTGGGAGCATTCGATGAGGGGCTGTTCGGGGAAGAAGCGGCAGCCGGCAGCGAGGACGAGGAAATCGCGCTGCCGGACGCCTTGCCCGGAATCGCGCTGGCCGTGGCTTCCGCGCTGAATGGCGCACGCTCCCTGCCCAGCGCGTAGAGAACCGGGAGAATCAGCGTGGAAAGCATCACGAAGGAAACCACCGATACCGGACCCGCGAAACGCATCCCCCGCTCCAGCGCCCCAGGGCTCCGGCGTAACATACGCTGCACGATGACCGCAACGGCGCATGCAAGGGTATCCAGCCAGAAATTCCCGAACTCCACGCCGAATCTGCCCGTCACCGGAACCACCAGAAGAATCGAGCGGAGAATGGAAAGCACCAGCAGCGACATCACGAAGAGCTGCAACGTTTCCCCGATCCGCGAGTTTCGCAGGTGTATCCCTAGCGCCCACACCGCGCTCAGAAGTACGGCGATCACCAGCGAGTTCAGCAGGGTTACCTGAACCGCCTGCTGGAAATGCAACTGATGAACGTGATACTCCACATCGCCCGGAATCAGCGAAAGACGGATCCACGAGTTCAGGTATTGAAAGATGCCGGTTGCCACGGAAATGAGAACACCCGCGCGCAACGCAGCAAAATCCGCGGTGCTTGGTCTGTGGCTGGCTTCAGAAAGCGAGGACATCATCGTCTCAACCGGACATTAGTGATAGCACTAACTCAGTTCCATCCAGTCTAGTACCCCGATTCTAGCGTGAAATGTCACATTTGTATCCGCCGGAACTTGCCGAAAGTACTATCCGTTTCGTGGAAGAACTACCAGAGGCTGCGGCCTGACGGCCTTCCCACCCTTCTCCCCGGAAGGGGCTATGCTGGAAGAGTTCGCGTAACGCGCCGCCCCGAGATTCGTCCCTTGCTTTGTATATGCGTCGATTCCCATTTCTGCCCGTCCTGATTCTTGGCCTTGCGATGGCC
>JBDIBK010000237.1:0-3848 GCA_039812845.1 Bryobacterales bacterium | reverse complement strand
TAATGTGGAGGCGTCTCGAACGAGGCGGCCTTCGGGGGTGCGGACGAGGGCGTAGCCGCGGCTGAGGATGCCCACCGGGCTCAAGGATTCGAGGCGCGAACGAAGCAGCGCCAGGCGGTGCCGCACTTGGGCGAGGGTTCGCACGGAGGCGTCGGCCAGGCTGCGCTCCCGCTCTTCGATCCGCGCACGCACTCGCTCAAGTTTCACCCGCAGATCCAGGCGGGCGATGCGGGCGTCGCTTGCCTCCAGCGTCTTCGCGGCATCGAGCAAACGGGAGCGGCTCGCATCGCGCAGGCGAAAATCGAGATCGTCCAGGCGCTGCGCCCCGGCAGCAAGACGGCGATGCAGAACGGTCTCGGCCCGCTGCGTCGCGGCCAGCTCCAGGCGACGCCGCTTCCGCAGAAGGGCAAAATTCTGGCTGTTCTTCAGGCGGCGGGCCAGCGACTCGACACTCGCCAAGAGGTCGTCGCGGTTCGGCACCACTAACTCGGCGGCCGCCGACGGCGTGGGGGCGCGGAGATCGGCGACAAAATCGGCGATCGTGAAATCCGTTTCGTGGCCCACGGCGGAGACCACCGGAACGCCGCAGGCGGCGACGGCGCGCGCGACCGCTTCGGTATTGAAGCTCCACAGATCTTCGAGCGAACCGCCGCCGCGGGCCACGATCACGAGTTCCGCCCAGGGGTTTTCCGTAAACCAGGCGAGACCGGCCGCGATCTGCTCCGGCGCGCCCTCCCCCTGCACCAGCGAGGGATAGATGCGGACGGAGAGACCAGGGCAGCGGCGCGAGAGGATCTGCAGAATATCCTGGACGGCGGCCCCGGTGGGGGAGGTAACAATGCCGATGCGGCGCGGGAAGCGGGGCAGGCTTCGCTTGCGCTGGGCGGAGAAAAGGCCCTCCGCCGCCAGCTTCGTTTTGAGTTGCTCAAAGGCCAACTGGAGTGCGCCGAGCCCTTTTGGTTCGAGCGCCTCCACGAGGAACTGGTATTGCCCGCGCGCCGCATAAACGTCGATCCGCCCGCGGGCGGCCACCGCGATGCCCTCCTCGGGAAGAAAACGGAGCAGGCGGGCGGCGCCGCGAAAGCAAACGCAGGGAAGAGTGGCGTCTCCGTCGCGGAGGCTGAAGTAAAAATGCCCCTGCCGCGACAATTTCACATCGGAAATCTCGCCCTCCACCCAAATGCCGGTGAATTCCACGGAGAGCAGGTCCGCGATCTCGCGCGTGAGGGCTTTGACCGTATAGCGCCGCTCGACGGGCTGGAAGAGAAATCGTTGCTGGGAATCGTCCATGGCTCTCTTAATAGAAACTGTGAATGGGACGCAAAAGCGGCGCTGGAGTATAGCTAACTCATGCACTCACAATCTCTTAAGTTGGCAGAAACAGGGTTTGACCGGCCCTCGTTTTTCAGTTACGGTAAGTCTTTACCGCTTCGCAGTTTTCCTGATTCAACCCACACGTTCTGGAGGAAGCATGACCCCAAAAGAGGTATTGGCCTTCGCCAAAGAGAATGGCGCGGTCCAGTTTGATGTTCGATTCGTCGACATCCCCGGTCTCTGGCATCACATATCGTACCCCATCAGCCAGCTCGATGAAGACAAGTTCGAGGACGGAACTGGCATCGATGGGTCAAGCATCCGCGCCTGGGCGGCCATCAATGAAAGCGACATGCTTCTGGTGCCGGACCCCACAACCGCATTTATGGATCCGTTCACCGAACGGCCGACCCTGGTGATGATCGGCGAAGTGGTGGACCCGATTACGCGGCAGCACTACGAACGCGACCCGCGATGGATCGCGCGCAAGGCGGAGCTTTACCTGAAGAGCAGCGGCCTCGCCGACACGGCCTTCATGGGCGCGGAAGCGGAGTTCTTCATTTTCGACAATATCCGCTTCGACCAAACCTATCAGCACGGGTTCTACTTCATCGATGCCGAGGAAGGCCGGTGGAACTCCTCCAGGGAATTCGACAATCACGGCTATCGCCCCCGCTACAAGGAAGGCTACTTCCCCTGCGCTCCCACGGACCATCACGTGGACCTGCGAACCGAAATGGTGCAGGTGATGGAGAAGTGCGGCCTGGAGGTAGAGTGCCACCATCACGAAGTGGCCAGCGCCGGACAGTGCGAAATCGACATGAAGTTCTCCACGCTGCTGAAGTGCGCGGACAACATGATGCTCTACAAGTACATCGTCCGCAACACGGCCAACCAGGCGGGCAAGACCGTCACCTTCATGCCGAAGCCGATCTTTGGCGACAACGGCAGCGGCATGCACGTTCACCAGAGCCTGTGGACGGAAGGCAAGCCTCTGTTTGCCGGTGACGGCTATGCCGGGCTGAGCCAGATGGCGCTGTGGTATATCGGCGGACTGCTGAAGCACGCGCGGGCGCTCTCGGCGATCATCGCGCCCACCACCAACAGCTATAAGCGCCTGGTGCCGGGCTACGAAGCGCCGGTCAACCTGGCTTACTCGCGGCGCAACCGCTCGGCCGCCGTCCGCATTCCGATGTACTCTTCGAGCCCGAAATCGAAGCGCGTGGAGTTCCGTCCTCCGGACCCGTCGGCAAACCCGTACCTGGCGTTTTCCGCCATGCTGATGGCCGGCCTCGACGGCATCATCAACAAGATCGATCCGGGCGGATCGCTCGACAAGGACATCTACGATCTCTCTCCGGAAGAACTGAAGAGCGTGCCGTCCATGCCCGCGTCGCTCGATGAGGCGCTTACCTGCCTTGAGGAAGATCACGAGTTCCTCCTTAAGGGCGATGTCTTCACCCAGGAGATCATTGAGGCCTTCATCACCTACAAGCGGAAGGCGGAGGCGGAGGCGGTCCGGCTGCGCCCGCACCCGTACGAGTTCATGCTCTACTACGACATTTAATGGAACGCGGGCGGGCATCGCTTTTGAGCGATGCCCGCCCGGCGAATTCCAGAGAGTGCGGAGCATCGCTTAGAGTCAACCAACAATCACGCGAGCACGAGCGGAAGGCCGGGCGGCAGAGAATGCGCCCGGCCTTTTCGCGTGTGGGGAGATCCATTTCGAGCCCAAATCCATCGCTCCCGGCCTTGGCGGGCCGAACGAAACATTTTTATCCGTGTGCAAGAAATTATGAATTGGCTATCCGGCAAAAACAGCTTTAGGCTTAACGATACCGGAGTCTCCTCAATATAAGGACTCCTGATACCGTCTCCCGCCGGAGGTGTGTCTTGAAAAGGATCTTTCCGCTGCTGGGCCTTGCATTGATCGGCCTGGTACCCATGACGCCCGGACAAGCCGTCGACGAGGGCCTCTCTCTCAAGAAGGTGAAGGTGAGTGGCCTCATTGACGGCTACGTGAGCAAGAGCTTCCAGGATCCGGCGTCGGGCAAGATTGCCGGCCGCGGATTCGACACCGACACCAACACGTTCATGCTGAACATGGCCAAGCTGGAACTTCAGCATGCGGCCGAACCGATCGGCTTCCGGCTGGACCTTGGTTTCGGCCGCGGCTTCGAGATTTTCAACGGCCTGGAACCAAGCGGGGACGCCCTGCAATACATTCCGCAGGCTTACATCAGCGTTTCGCCCAAGTCCTGGAAGGGACTTCAGATTGATTTCGGGAAGTTCTACACGAGCGCCGGCGCGGAAGTGCCGGAATCGAATCTCAACTGGAACTATTCCCGCTCCCGGCTCTTCGTCTACGGCCCTTACTTCCACATGGGAGTCCGGATGGCCAAACCGATCAACGAGCATCTGACGGCGGGCGTCCAGTTGGTGAACGGCTGGGATTCGGTGCGCGACGCCAACAGCGGCAAGACGGTGGGGCTGACGAGCGCGGTGGTGTACCCGAAGGTCTCCTGGTACAACAC
>JBDIBK010000236.1:0-3878 GCA_039812845.1 Bryobacterales bacterium | reverse complement strand
TTCAAGATGCTCCTGCACGCGGCCGGTGGCGCCCTTCCAGGATTCCGTTGGCCGGGTGAGCGTGGGGTGAAAGCGGAAACGGTCCGTGCCCAGTTCCCGCTCCATGGCTTCGAATTCTTCGCGATACAACAGGCCGTGCTCGTGGCGCGCTCCGTAGATCAGGGTGGAGGGTGCGGCACCGACGCGCTGGGCTTCGAGCAGCAAGCCGCGAATGGGAGCGATCCCGGTTCCCACGGCGATATGGAGCGATTCCGTGGAGGGATCGCTCAGGGTGAAGGTCCCGAGCGGCCCTTTCATCGGAACGGAATCGCCGGGCTGCATTGCGAACAGCTTCGGTGAGAACCGGCCATCCTTCACCAGGTTCAGGCAGAGCTCAAAGCGGTTCCCTTCGGGGAGCGATGCAATCGAGTAGGCTCGGGTGATCGCCTTGCCGTCAATTTCGTCGGTGAACGAAACGAACTGGCCGGGCAGAAACGAGAGTTCCCGCTCACTCTCCACGGCAAAAACGAAATGGCGAATCTCCGGGGCGATTTCCCAGGATGCGAGCAAGGTGGCAATACGGATATCCAAACGGAACACTCCTCATTTGGTGTGATGAACGGGCGCGCCCGGCCGATTCGGGGCCGACGCCCGGCACGAACAAGATGGACGCCGCGAGGCTAGACGCCGACCAGTTTGACAGAGTGGAAAATTTCACGCGAATCCGATAGCGTATAACTCATCATGAAACGCATTCTGCTGAGTCTTCTTGCACTCTCCGTCCTTGCCTTGAGCGCCTATTCACAAGGCGACGGCAAGCTGCGCATCATCGCGATCGGCGCCCATCCGGACGATTGCGACATCAAATTTGGCGGCACCGCGGCAAAGTTCGCGGCGCTGGGCCATCACGTGAAATTCCTCTCGGTAACGAATGGAGACGCGGGCCATCAGGATATCGGCGGGGCCCCCCTGGCCATCCGCCGCTTCAAAGAGACCCAGGAATCGGCGCGGCGTCTGGGCATCGACGAATACGAGGTGCTCCCGAACCACGACGGCGAACTGGTGCCCAGCCTCGAAGTGCGCAAGCAGATTATTCGCGCCATCCGGGGATGGAAGGCGGACATCGTCATCGCTCCCCGGCCGAACGACTATCATCCGGACCATCGCTATACCGGCATCCTGGTGCAGGACGCCGCCTACATGGTGATCGTTCCGAATATCGCGTCGGAGGTTCCCCCGCTTCGCAAGAATCCGGTGTTCCTCTACTATTCGGACGGCTTCCAGAAGCCCGCGCCTTTCCGGCCCGACGTGGCCGTTTCGATTGACGACGTTATCGACAAGAAGGTGAATGCCCTCGACGCGCAGGATTCCCAGTTCTATGAATGGCTGCCGTGGACGGACGGGATCCTGGACCAGGTGCCGAAGGACAAAGTCGCGCGCAAGGAGTGGCTGCGGAACGGTCCGCGCTTCGGCCCGCCCAATGCCGAAACGAGAGCCGCTCTCGAGCGCCTCTACGGCAAGGAAAGAGGCAGCAAGGTGAAGCACGCCGAAGCCTTTGAGGTTTGCGAATACGGCACGCGCCCGAGCCCGGAACAGTTGAAGAAGCTCTTCCCGTTCTTTGACTGACGACCTCTTCGAACCCGCGGGGACGCGCCATCGCCCCGCGGGCTATTCCTCCCTGATGGGCCTGTTCCGAGCCGCCGCGTCCGTTGGGATGTGATGTTTTGTGTTGCGCTCTCGGGATACGGTGAGCAGCGCGTCCCGCGGGGTGTTGGCCAACGGTGCCGGGCGTCTGTCCGGAAACGCACAAAAACACGTTCTGTTCGAAATGCGGCTCCTCCCTTCTAAGTAACTCATCTACAAGCAGTTGCATCGGCATGAGAGACGTGCGGATTGTCCGGATTGTCCGGATTGGTTCCGGACAATCCAGCGTCGCTGGGCTGCACTCGCCCTTTACGCTTTGCTGGCCGGTTGCGGACGATGCTGAGAGATCCGCGGAACAATTCGACGGTGCTCTCTGGCTGTTTATTCGGTTGTCAAGAAGCCCCGGAGCGCGGAACCCCGCTGGGCGGCGGGGACGCAGTTCTCCCCGGCATTTGGATTATCCAGTTGGCGGGGCGGATTTCGAGCAACGGCGCGGGCAGCACGGTGTGGATGCGTTCGTAAAGAACTGAATCCGGGATGGTTGTGGGATGGCAAAAAATTTGCGAGTTCGGTGACCGGGCTTGGCTGGGGTCCGTTCCTAGTGCGGAATTCGGAACGAAGCCAACGGCAAGCTTGCAAGGCGGGCGGGCACGTGACGCGGAACGGAAGACGATGGGCGTGGCCGCCGGGGAGTCGCACCGCCAAGCGGGGCGGATGCTCCACGGACTCGCTGCGCGAGGCGGATTGATAGGGCTTTGCGCGGCCCGCCGGCTTACGCCCACGGCTGGCTTATGCCACCCCCGCCGGGGTTCCTGTTTACTATTTGCTTCCGCCGGGGCGCTCACGCACCCCGCTGGCTTATGCCGTCCGCTGGGCTCTCTGGGGGGCGCTGGCTCGAAGGCTTGTGCGCTGGGGGGAGGAGACTGCGGAGCGATACGCTGGTGTTGGCGTGGTGCTCGGCGCGATGTTCGGTGTGGTGCTCGGCGTGGCTCGGAGTGGTTCGGTGCAGCCCGGCGTGCGCGACGCGGGCACTTGGAACCCGGCGGACAATGGGCGGTTCCGTTCTTGCCTGAAGGACTCATCGGAAGCGGGCCAGGGCGACGCAGAAATTTCCGATTCACCGGTGGCAAATGCATTGGCGGCACACCGGGCGGGCCGGGAGTGGGATATTCTGTTTAGCGGCAATGGAGCAGGTGGGCGGTTCTTTCGATTCTCCAAAACCGCTGTCGGAGGCGGCACCGGCCGGCGGCGATCTGAATGCCGGAAGGCGAGGCCCATCGTCGCCGCGTCTGCTTTCCCTGGACGTGTTTCGAGGCTTTACGCTCCTGGCCATGGTGCTGGTGAACAGCCATCCGGGTCCGGTGTATCCGCCTCTGGCGCATGCCCGCTGGCACGAGGGCTGGACCTTCACCGACCTCATCTTTCCGTTCTTTATTTTTATCGTTGGCGTGGCGATGCCCTACTCGTTCGCGCGGCGTCTTGAAAGTGGAGAGAACGGGCGGGATGTCTTCCTGCATGTGCTGCGGCGCTGTGTGCTGCTGTTTGCGCTGGGCCTCTTCCTGAACGGCTTTCCGCAGTTTGATTTCTCCAGCCTGCGGGTGATGGGCATCCTGCAGCGCATCGCCATTTGTTACGGAATGGCTGCCTTTCTCTATGTCTACCTGCGAGTAACCCCAAGAGGGATGATCGCCATCTCCGGCGTGATTCTGGCGCTGTACTTCGTCCTGATGTGTTTCGTCCCCGTGCCGGGTTACGGCGCCGGTGTGCTGGAGCCTGTGGGGAACTGGGGCAACTACATTGACAGGCTGTTGATGTCCGGCCGGCTGCAGCACGGCAATTGGGAAGGTAAGACGCTCTTGGGGAGCTTCCCCGCCCTGGTGACCATGCTTATGGGCGTGCTGGCCGGCGTTTGGCTGCGGGAGGACAGACCCGCTTCTGAGAAGCTCACGCGCCTTTACTTCCATGGGTCCGTCGCCATGGCGGCCGGAGCGGTGTGGAGCCTCTGGTTCCCGATCAACCAGAATATGTGGACCAGTTCGCTTGTCCTGTTCATGGGAGGCATTTCCCTGCTGGCTCTCGCAAGCTGCTGCTACCTTGTGGACGTGCGCCAATCCAGGTGGTGGATTCTGCCGTGCCTGATCTACGGGCGCAATTCCATCGCCGTCTGGGTCTTCTCTCAGCTTGGGATGAAGGCCTTGCAGGCGATTGGCTGGTGGGAGGCGGGGGGCAACCTGCTCATGGGTTCCCTTGGGCCG
>JBDIBK010000235.1:0-3895 GCA_039812845.1 Bryobacterales bacterium | reverse complement strand
AATGGTCGGGGCGAGAGGATTTGAACCTCCGGCCTCCTGGTCCCGAACCAGGCGCTCTACCAGGCTGAGCCACGCCCCGAGTTGAGCCTTGCGCTCAATTCTCTCAGTTTAGCACGCGGAACGCGCGGCATCGCTCGAGCCTCGCGCCCGGCACCGGCATTTTCTGATTAACCCTCCAACCAGGCAACCGCGGAATCCGCATCCGCATCCGGACGATGGACGGAGTGAGGCCGAGTACTGTGTCGGATTCTCCACAAAAGTGTAGGCGATGGCTACAGAACTCAGGAAAATTCACAGTTCCTTGTCAAAGTACAGTTTCTCAACTGATTGATAGTGCAGCGCTCTGGCAGGTCTGGCAGAATGGCAGTAGAACTGCATGTGAGTTTCGTTTGGCGCGGAAATTTTGCGTGCATGGGTAACCTCGCACGTACAAGTTTCCGATAGAACTGCATGACGGTTTGTGCGCGGGCACGGCAGCCGGATTTTGGTGGGGCGCGGCAAGCACCCGATTTCCGCCACCGGAATTCGGAATCGCGCCGGTGAGCGCTCTGCGAGCTTGGGGTTTGGCGATCAATGAGTGAGAGCAGGCAACAACTCACCCGGGCCTTCCTGCTGGTGTTGACGGTTGCGGCTGTGGTGGCCGCTGTCTTCAATTTCCGGCAGCAGGCACACGTGCGTTTGCCGGAGGATGGCGTTTTCTGGTCGGAGCGCGACGGCAAAGTGATCGCGCTGATGGTGCAGCCGGGCAGCCCCGCGGAACGGGCGGGCGTCCACGAAGGCGACTTCCTGCTGCGAATCAACCGCCAGCCTGTGAATCTTGCCCAGGATGTGGCGCAGATCTTCGTCGGCCTTCCCAGTTGGGAGAAGGTCGATTATTCCCTGCTGCAGAACGGCGTTGAGTTTGAAGCGCATGTCATTCTGGGCGAACGGGCGCTCAGCAGCCTGGTCTATTACCAGTATTTTGTGGGCGGCGTATACCTGCTGATCGGGCTGTTCATTTTTTTCCGTCGCGGGGTCGCCGCGCAAGCCACGCATGTCTACGTTCTCTGTCTGGCGTCGTTCGTGCTGAGCACCTTCCATTTCACCGGCAGGCTGGACGATTTCGACAAGGTGATGTATTGGGGCAACGTCTTCGCCGGCCTCATCGCACCCACGATTTTTCTGCACTTCTGCCTGAGCTTTCCTGAATCCGGCCGCTGGACTCGGGGCTTTTGGCGCTCGTCGCTCCTTTATATTCCCGCGGCACTGGCAGCGTCTATATTCATGGGCTTCGCGTCGGGCGTCATTCGCACCGCTTCGCCGATGGTGGAAGTGAACTGGATGCTGGACCGCCTTTGGCTCGCGTTTCTTACCGGCGGCTACCTGCTGGGAGGTCTGGTGCTTGCGGCCAAATCCCGCACGGCGAAAGATCCGGTGGTGCGGATGCAGTTGAAGTGGCTGCGCAACGGGGCGATCTTCGCCATCCTGCCCTTCGCGATTTTTTATGCAATCCCCTACGTGATGGGCGGCTTCCCTGGAGAGTCCGCCAAGCTGGCGGTGCTCGCGCTGCTGCTGATGCCGCTCACCTGGGCCTACGCGATCGTTCGCTACCGGCTGATGGACGTGGACGTGATCTTCCAGCAGGGTTACGTCTACACGCTGGCCACTATCGCCGTGCTGGGCGTGTTCTACATCTTCATCTTCTCGATCGGCAGTTTCGACAGCCTGAGCCCTACGGCGGTGGCCATCCTGATCCTGATCGCGGCCTTCGCGTTTCAGCCGATACGGAACTGGCTGCAGGAGCAACTCGACAAGCATGTCTTCTACAAAGATCAGTACAACTATCGGCGCACGCTGATCGAATTCGCCCGCGAACTCGGGGCGGAGACCGATCTTGACCGCATGCTGAGTTCCGTGGCCGACCGGCTGATCCGCACCGTGGGCATCTCCCACATCGCTTTCTTCCTCGCGGCGGAAGGCGGCACCGGAATGACGCTTCGGCTTGCCGACAACGTGCGCGACCGCAAAGGCCGTCCTGTGGAACCGGGCTACCCGCTGGACCTTTCGTTCCTGTCGAATCGCCAGGAAAAGGGGCATCTGTTCTTCGAGCGGACGCGGCATCTGCCGGATCCGCGGGTGCTCGAGTACCCGCCCACGGCGCGGGAAACCATCGCCGATCTTGACCTGACCTACTATTTCCCCTGCGACGCGCGCGGCCGCACCATCGCGTGGTTTGGGGTTAGCCGCCTCGACCGGGGAGACTTCCTCACGTCGGACGACCTTGAACTGCTGGTTACGCTTTCGGGCTATGTGGGCATTGCCATCGAGAATGCCTTGCTCTACCAATCCCTGCGCCACAAAGCGGCGGAGTACGAGCGCCTCAAGGAGTACAACGAGAACATCGTCGAATCGATCAATGTTGGAATCCTGGCGGCCGACCTGGAAGGTCGCGTCGAGAGTTGGAACTCCACCATGGAAACGCTTACCGGCGTAGCAAGGAATATCGCGGTGGGCCGACGAATGGAGGAGCTGCTTCCCGCCGATCTCTGCCGGGAGATCGCGTCTGTAGGTGCCGCCGAGAGCGTTCACAATATTTACCAGTACGAGTTCAGGTCCTCCATGCTGCCTTCAAGGGTGCCGGAGTCCACGTCCGCGATGCAAACACCGGTGGCGCACGCCCCCGCGTCGCATGCATTCCAGGGGGAAGCGGCCTCCTGCTCGCCCGCGACGGGTTTCGCGGCGGAAGGCGAGGAATCGGGCACCTTCGCCCTGCAGCCCGCTGCCGCGCATGCGGGTTCCATTGGACATGCCGGCGTGCGCATGCCCCTTCCGGCCAGCTACGGAGGCCCCGGCATCGCTCCCACGACAACGGCGAGTGCGCGGGAGGCTTTCCATGGAGCGGGGCGGTCCAACGGGAATAGCGGCGTCCCGGACGGAAACGGGTCTCGCCCCGCTTCCGAGATGGAAGAGAATCGCCTCCCGGAAGAATTGACGCTGAACATTGCGGTGACGCCGCTGGTTTCCAGGGACTTCGAACATATCGGGAGGCTCGTGCTGTTCCAGGACGTCACGGAACGAACCGAGCTCGAACGCCGCCTGGTGCAATCGGACAAGCTCACCTCCATCGGTGTGCTGGCGGCGGGTGTCGCGCACGAAGTGAATACGCCGCTGGCGGTGATCTCGTCCTATTCGCAGATGCTGGCCAAACAGCTAGCCGACGATGAGCGCAAGTCCGGCTTGCTCGACAAGATCGCCAAGCAGACGTTCCGCGCGAGTGAGATCGTCAATTCCCTCTTGAACTTCTCGCGGACCTCGAACACCACCTACGGTTCAACGGATCTGAATTCCGTCGTGGAAGAAACCTTGCTGCTGATCGCGCCGCAGTTGGAGAAGGCGAGTATCCGTGTTGAGCGCGATATGCAGGCGCCGCTTCCGCCGATTCGGGGAAACGGCAGCAAACTGCAGCAGGTATTTCTGAACATCATTCTGAACGCCAGAGATTCCATGAGCGACGGCGGCACGCTGCGCATCTCCACCTCGGCGGACGCCACCTCCGTGCGGGTGCGCGTTTCCGACACCGGCCACGGGATTCCCACGGACAAGCTCGCGCGCATCTTCGATCCGTTCTATACCACCAAGATGGCGGGCAAGGGGACCGGGTTGGGATTGAGTATCTCCTACGGTATCGTTAGAGAGCATGGCGGAATCATCGAGGTATCCAGCCGCTCTGGCGAAGGCGCAACCTTTGTGATGGAGTTCCCGCGGGAACAAAGAGCCCTTACCGCCTGACGGCGCTCCGCCGCCGGAATCGCCCGATATCCAGGTTCGAGAACTCAAAGAGGCCCATGGCACACAACGCCCGAAATTCAAGAATCCTCGTGATCGATGACGAGCCCGATGTGCGGGAGATGCTGCA
>JBDIBK010000234.1:0-3959 GCA_039812845.1 Bryobacterales bacterium | reverse complement strand
GCTGGCCGTGCGTGAAGGCGACGTCTTTGCGCTCGACGGCGAAGCGCGCAAGGGAGAGATTGAGAACCGCAGCGGCCTTGCCTTCGCGGTGGAATCGAGTGAATCCGGCAGCCGCATTCAGGGTGGGAAAGCGGGCGCGCCGAAGATCACCATTCGCTCGGAAAGGCTGGAGATTGAATCGCTGGACAAGGCTGAGGACGGTCGGCACTGAGCGGATGCCGCTTGTTCCCTATGCCTCGGCGGACGGAGACGCGGCCTCGGCGGCGCCTTCTGGGAGAGCGGGCGCGCCGGTAGGTCTGGAGTGGGTCTGGAAGAACCAGGCGATGATTTCCTTGTCCGCCTTTTGCTGCACCACGGCATTCACCAGATCGTGCAGTTCCTGGGCCGGGCAATGGACTTCGTAGCCGTTCACTCGCAGGAAGATGAGCGCCGACGCGACGGCGGTCCGGTCATTCGCTGAGAAAAAAGGCCGGTTGCGGCTGAAGTGGAACAGGTACGCGGCGGCCATCTCAAAAAGGCTGTTGTGCAGGTACTGGCCCACGATGCCCGTGCGGGGCATGGTGAGCGACGATTCGAGCAGCGCCGAATCCCGTATGCCGCGCTTGCCCCCATAGAGACGCACCATCTCGTCGTGGATGTCCATCACTTCCTTCAGCGTAAGGAAGGCGGGCTTCAACGCGATTGTGGGCGTCGATTCCACGTTACTCCACCATCTCCCGAAGCATCCCGTCGTACTCTTTTGCCACCGAATCCAGCGCGGCATGGAAGCGGCGCTTGCGTCCCTTGGCCCGAATTGGAGTCATCACCAGGCAGTCGCCATCCGTGGAAAGTTTCAGATCGGTTTCCTCGTCGATGTCGAGGATTTGCAGCACGCCCGAATCGATCACCAGGGCGAGATTCGCATTCACGCTGATCAGCTTCCGGGTAGTCACCCTTTTATTGTCCTAGGGATGCGGGGGAAAGACAAATCGCAATCCCACCGCGCGCGCTCTACGCGGCCACCCCCAGCCGCTTCTCCATCTCTTCGAGCGGAACGTTCTTGGTTTCCGGCACCATCAGCTTCACCCAAAGCAATTGCAGACACATCATGAAGCAGAAGAAGCCGAAGATGGCCGCCGGGGGCAATGCCTCGGCCATCTTCGGGAAGGCCAACGTCAGCGATGCCGCGAAGAACCAGTGCGTCGAACTGCCCAGCGCCTGCCCGGCCGCGCGGTGGCGGTTGGGGAAGATCTCGCTGAGGAAGACCCAGATCACCGCGCCCTGCCCCACCGCGTGCGCCCCGATAAACGCGAAGATGCAGATGGGCACGATCGCATAGCTCTGGACGTGAAAAGCCCAGGCGCAGATGCCAAGAGAAAGGATGTACCCGACCGACCCGATATAGAGCAGCGTGCGGCGTCCGAGCTTGTCGATCAGCCAGACCCCAAGATACGTGCAGAAGAGATTGACGATCCCGATGCCCACCGATTGCAGCAGGGCCGCATTCTTGGCGAGGCCCGTCCATTCGAAGATGCGCGGCGCGAAGTAAAGCACCGCGTTGATGCCGGAAAGCTGATTGAAGAAGGCGATCAGGAAGGCCAGCAGAATCGGAATGCGCAGTCGCCGCGTGAAGAACTTCTCGGGCGTCGCGCGGTCTCCCGCGCTTTCCTCCACCGAATCCGTGAGGCGAACGATCTCCGCTTCGGTGAAGTCCGGGTTGATCTGGCGGAAAATCTCCATGCCTTCCCGCCGCCGCCCGCCATGCACAATCAGCCAGCGCGGACTTTCCGGAAGCGTGAAGCAGAGCAGCGTATAGGCGATGGCCGGGAAGGCCTCGACGCCCAGCATCCAGCGCCAGGCAACGTCTTCATTCACATACCGGCCCAGAAGGTAGTTTGAGATGAAGGCGGCCAGCACGCCAAGAACGATATTGAACTGGAACATGCCGGCAAGCCGCCCGCGCAGCCCCGCCGGGGAGATCTCGGAGATATAGAGCGGAGACGCCACCGTGGCGCCGCCCACTCCCAGGCCGCCGATGAAGCGGGCGAGCATAAAGGTATACGGGTCCGTGGCAAGCCCGGACCACACGGCGGAGATGAAGTAGAGCGCTCCAATCCAGGCGAGGGTTTGCCGCCTGCCCAGCCGTTCCGTGGGCCATCCCCCGAAGACCGCTCCCACCACGGTGCCCCAGAGCGCGGCGCTCATCGCCAATCCGTGCATCATGCTGTCGAGGTTCCAGACGGATTGAATCTTCTGTTCGGCCCCGGAGATCACGATCGTATCGAAGCCAAACAGGAAGCCGGCCAAGGCCGCCGTGATGGACCACACGAATAACTTGCGGTGATTCATTGCTCTCCTTCGTCACCCTTGTCCCGCCCCGCGCATCCCGCGCGGAGAAGCTTCCCGCCCCAGGCACTCCGCGCTTGCGGCACTTGTCCATTCTCATATAAGACGGGCGGGCAGCGGAGGCACCGCGCCCCGCTGTGTGCAGACATAGGCGGCAATGGCGTTCGCGCGCCGGTTGACCTCGTCGAGGGGATTGCCGGCCAGCAGCCCCATCACGACCGCTGCCGTGAAGGCGTCGCCCGCGCCCACCGTGCTCACCACATCCACCGGCGGCGGGCTGGCGAAACTGGAGCCCTCCGGTGTGATCATCCAGGCACCGCGCGGCCCGCACGTCAGAACGGCCGCGCGAAGGGCGAAATGATCGAGCAGCGTGGCGAGTTGGCGCTCCGGCTCCCCCTGAAGGCGAAACCAGTCCGCCAGCATGGGCAGTTCTTCGTCGTTCACCTTGAGCGCGTTTGCCGCTTCGAGCGAGGCGCGCACAAGTTCGGCGCTATGGAAATGCTGGCGAAGATTGATGTCGAAAACCCGCAGGCAGTCGCTTCTTGTGGCGCGCAGGAAACGCCCGATGGTCTCACGCGAAGCCGCGCTGCGCTGCCCCAGCGTGCCGAAGCAGAGCGCATCGGCCGAGAGGGCGAGTTCCCGAAGCGAAGGGGTCCAGGCGATGCGGTCCCACGCCGTATCGCTCAGAAACTGATAATCTGCCTTGCCCTCCGCATCGAGATGCACAAGAACGGCTCCGGTTGGCGCATCCGGCTGTACCTGGATCTGGCTGGTATCGACGCCGTGCTCGTCCAGAAACGCGATGGCCCGGTGTCCGCGCTCGTCGTCGCCAACCGCGCTCACGACGGCGGCATCCGCCCCGAGCGCGCGGCAATGGCACGCAAAATTCGCGGGTGCGCCGCCAAAGGCTTCGCTGTCCGGGAAGACATCCCAGAGCACTTCGCCCAGGCCGAGGATTTTCGGCTGCCGCCGGGGGGTGGTATCTTGCATAGCGCCTTCCGTCCGGGCCGCGTCACGGCCGGCGGCTTCGCCATTAAATCACATGCGCGCGTTGCGTCAGCGCGCTACACCCGGAGTTCGTGCCCCGCCTGCTGCAGGCCGTCGATCACGCGCTGCCGAATTCCGGTGAGTTCGTCGTTCGAGAGCGTGTGGTCAAGCGCCCCCACCACCAGGCGGTAGCTGAGGCTCTTGCGGCCGGCCGCCAAGGGCGCGCCCTCGTAGGCGCGGACAAACTGGACGTCTGCCAGGTGCTCGCCCGCGTGGCCCCGAATGGCGTCCTGGATGGCGCTCGCGTGTTCGCGGTGGTCCACCACCACCGAAAGGTCGAAGCTGCTCGTGGGGTAGCGGCGCAGCGGCGTGTATTTGCTCGCGGCGGGCGTCAGGCGCAGCACTTCGTCGAGGTTCACGTAGAGCGCCGCGCCCCGGCCTTCGAGCAGCTCCGGGTGGAACTCGAACAGGCGGCCCACGTCCGCGCCCTCCCAATCAACGCGGGCGGCGCGGAAGGGATGCTCATGGTGGCGCGCCGCATCCGGCGTCAGGCGAGAGCCCGCCAGCAATTGGAGGGCGACCCGCTTCAATTCGAACAGGTTTGCTTCCCCGGCACCGGCCGCTTCCCCTTCCTTTGAGCAGCGGCA
>JBDIBK010000233.1:0-4104 GCA_039812845.1 Bryobacterales bacterium | reverse complement strand
CTCTCGGGCGGCGAGCAGCAGCGGGTGGCGCTGGCGCGGGCCTTCATCACGAAGCCGCCGATTCTGCTGGCCGACGAGCCGACGGGCAATCTGGATTCGGCGAACGGGCGGCACGTGCTCGAACTGCTGATCCGGCTGAACCGCAAGGAGCGGACGACGCTGGTGATGGTGACGCACGACCCGGAACTGGCGGCTTACGCGGACCGTCGGATTCTGCTGAGAGACGGCGTCATGGTGGCGGATGAGATGCAGGTTCCGCGCGAGATTCTGCTGGAAGAGGTGGCGTCTTGAGCGAGGGCGCGCCGGACGCTGAATTGGATTTCGGTTCGGCGGGAAAACTTCCCTGGGGGCTGGCGGCCCGGATTGCATGGCGTGAATCCCGCGCTTCGCTAGGCCGCTTTGTATTCGTGGTGGCCGCGGTAGCGGTGGGCGTGGCGGCGCTGGTGGGGGTGCGGGGGTTCTCCACCCTCTTTCACGATGTGCTGCTCAAGGAAGCGCGGACGCTGCTAGCGGCGGACTTGAGCGTGCGGGACTTCCGCCTTCCGACCCCAGAACAGACAGCGGCGCTGGACCGCCTGCGCGCGCAGGGCATCGGCGTCACCTGGGTGACGGAATCCGTTTCCATGCTCTCAACGGGAGCGGAGGCGGTGCCGCTGCTGGTTTCGGTTAAGGCGGTGGAGCCGGGGCTCTATCCGTTCTATGGCGAGTTCCGGACGAACCCGCCGGCGAAGCTGAAGGACGTGCTGGACGCGCATCACGTGCTGGTTGCCGACGACCTGCGGATTCGCTTCGACCTGCATGTGGGAAGCACGCTGCGGCTGGGAGCGGCGGACTTTCTGGTGGCCGGGACGGTGGAGAATGAACCGGACCGGATGACGGGGAGCCTCAATGCCGGTCCGCGAGTATTGATCAGCCGTGAAGGGCTGGAGCGCACCGGGCTGATCACGGAGGGGAGCCGCGCGGCGCAGCGCTTTCTCCTCAAGTTTCCGGCACGGGGAGTGGATGTCGCGGCAGTGAGCGCGGCGCTGAAGGAGGCCTTCCCGAACGCCCGCGTTTCCGATTTCCGGGAAGTGCATCCGGTAATCAACACGGGGCTGAACAACGCCACGAGATTTCTGAGCCTGGTGAGCCTGATCGCGCTGATCGTCGGGGCGCTTGGCGTGGGGATGGCGATGCAGGCGCACCTGCGGCAGCGGCTGGATTCAATCGCGATCATGAAGGCCATCGGCGCGCGGTCAGGCCATATTCTGCGCATCTACGGCTTGCAAACGCTGCTGCTGGGGCTGACGGGCGCCTGCGTCGGCGTGGCCGGGGGAGTGCTGGTGCAGCGCAGTTTTCCGCTGCTGGTGGAGCGCTATTTCCCGGTGGCGGCGAAGATCGGATGGGAGCCGTGGTCGGCGATCCAGGGCGTGCTGGTGGGGGTGCTGACGACGCTGCTGTTCACGCTCCCATTGCTGCTCGATATCCGGCGTGTGAAGCCGAATCTGATCCTGCGGCGGGAGATGGCGGAAAGCCGGAGAGACTGGCGGACGTGGCTGAAGGAATCGCGAGCCTCCGTGCTGATCGGGGCGCTGCTGCTCTGCGGAATTGGCGGAATCGCCGCATGGCTGAGCGATTCGTGGCGGCTGGGGGCCTATTTCGTGGGCGCGGTGCTGGCGAGCCTGGCGGCTCTGCATGGGATTGGATGGCTGCTGCTCAGCGGACTGCGCTTGCTGATGGAACGCAAGCACCTGCGCATTCCCGCCACGCTGCGGCATGGGATGAGCAACCTCTACCGGCCCGGCAACCATGCGCGCACGGCGCTGGTGGCGCTGGGCATCGGCGTGACCTTCACGCTGACCGTGTATCTGGTGCAGGGCTCGATGCTCCAGAGCCTGGCGGCCAATGCGCCGCCCAATATGCCGAATGTGTTCTTCATCAACATTCAGCCGGAGCAGCAGACACCGCTTCTGAAGATCATCAACGGACAGACGGGAATTCTGGCGAAACCGGTGATTCAAAGTTCGGTGTCGATGCGGATTGACCGCGTGGGCGAGAAGAGCGTGGAAGATTTCAAGCTCGAAGGGTTTGACCGCCGCCTGAGACGGGAGCGGAACGCGCGGGAAGCGGCCACGCCGCCCGCGGGGACGAAGATCCTGGAAGGAACCTGGTGGGTGGCGGAATCGGCGGGCGGGGAGCGAATGGTCTCCGTGGACAGCGACGCCGCGAAGGCCCTCGATATTCATCCGGGAATGAAGATGCGCTGGGTGGCGGCGGGCCAGCCGGTGGAAGCAAAGGTAAAGGCGATCCACAAGATTGAGAATTCGCGGATGGATTCGGGCTACGACTTTCTGTTCTCGCCCGGCGCGCTGGCGGGGCTGCCCACGATTTACTTCGGCGCGGTGCGGATGGATCCAGCGGATGTGGGCGCGTTGCAGCGCGCCACGTATCGGGCGTTCCCGAGCGTCACGGTGGTGAATGTCGCGGACGTGCTGGCGATCGTGCAGGAGATTCTCGATCAGGTGACGGTGCTGGTGCAATTCATCTCGCTGTTCGCAATCGCGGCGGGCGTCATCATCCTCTCTTCGAGCGTCGCGGGCACGCGCTTCCGCCGCATTCGCGAGGTGGCGATCCTGAAGACGCTGGGAGCGACGAAGAACCGGCTGGCCGCGATCTTCTCGATGGAGTTCACCGTCCTGGGGCTGGTGGCGGGATTGATGGGTTCCGTGCTGGCGTCGGTATTCTCCGGGCTCCTGTTGACACGCTTTTTCGAAGCGGAGTACGAAGTCGCTTGGCTGCCGATTGGAATTGCGATGCTGGCCACGGCCCTGATGGCAAATGTGGCCGGCTGGCTGGCGAGCCTTCGCATTCTGGGGCAGAAACCGCTGGTTGTGCTGCGCGGCGAGTGAGACCGCGGGCGCGAAGCCGATTCGTCAGCCGATTCGCCTATGGATTCGCGAATCCGTAGAGCGTGGCGGCCGCACTGTCGGCGTATCGTTTGAGCACCTTCGCGGAGGGATACGTTTTGGCCACCCGCTCCGCCGGGACTTCGATTCCCATGGGATCCACTGCATCGACGATCACGACGGGGCGCGCGCCCATCATCCGGACGAGGTCCGGAAAATCGTAGTAGCGGAGAGCGCCGGGGACGATGTGCTCCGTGACGCCGCGATTGAGGCGATGGTCAATGACGGAAGTGTAGCTCTCCAGGGTCTCTTCCAAGGCGAGGCGCTGGATGCGGGGATCGAGCGCGGCGGCATGCAGCATCGCAACTCCGCCGAACTTCCGCGCCGCGCCATAGATCTGCTGGGGATTTACTTCGGGGCGGGAAACCAGCAGATCCACGGCGCGGGAAATGTCGGTGGCGCGGCCGCCGGTGAGGGTTCTGCCCGAGAGCATGGAGGTCATGGCGTTGCCGTAGTCGCCGAAATTGCGGGACCAGGATGTGGTATCGGCGGCCTTGCGGTCTCGCGTCTCTCCGAAGCCGCGCGCATCGATGGAGAGGACGGCGAGCCCCCGCTTCACCATGGATTCGAGATCGCCGGGCTGAGCGGACTTGCCATCGGAGTTGACGTACACCACCGCCGGGAGCTTTTGCGCCGCGCCATCGGGAAGGTAGAACAAGGCGGGCACTTCGATGCCGGGCTCGCTGAGATAGGTGAGCTTCTCAATCCGGTAGCCGTCGCGCTGCAATACGCCGAAAGACTTCACCACCGGGACGCCATCGAAGCGATCATAGCCGATCAAGCGGCCGATCTCGGCGGGCGGTGTGGATCCGCGCTGGAACCCTTGCACGAGCGCGCGGTTCAGGCTGAAAACGGTCTCACTGTGCAGTTCAGGCACAACCTGGCCGGTCTTGGTGGCCCACAGTTCTTCTTCCCGCCGGGGAACCACGGGCTCTTCGACGGTATCCCGCTCCACACCCTTCAGCCATTTATCAAACCACTTATAGGACGCGAGCCGGCGGGGCTTGCTGTAGCCATGGCCGTCGTCGGCTTCGGTCATCGCGATCCGGTCGGGAGCGCCAAGCAACCCGTAAACGCGCTGAGCCTCGGCGAAGGTCTCCCGCGCGCCTGTGATCGAAAAGAAGTCGCGGATCGCGGAGAGCATTCGGTAGGGCTTCGG
>JBDIBK010000232.1:0-4112 GCA_039812845.1 Bryobacterales bacterium | reverse complement strand
GGCGACAAGGGAATGCTTACCACCGGAACGTATGGCGAGGATACGCGCCTGATTCCGGTCTCGCGGATGGCGGATTACAAGTTCCCCGAGAAGTTCCTCACGCGCTCGCCGGGCCATTACAACGACTGGATTCGCGCCTGCAAGGGCGGCGAACAGGCGTGCTCCAACTTCAATGTGGCGTCTCCGTTTGTGGAGTGGATGCTTCTGGGAGTGGCCGCGCTGCGCACGGAGGGCAAGCTCGAATACGACCCCGCCAAGATGCGCTTCACCAATAACGAGAGCGCGAACAAATACCTGAAGCCGGTCGTTCGCAAGGGATGGACCTGGTCCTAGAGAACCTCGTCCGGGAGCTTTACCACTATCGCGCCGGGCGGTCTCCTTTCGGGAGACCGCCCGGCGCGATTCGTTTCTGGAAGAATGTGCGATCCTAGATGCTGTTGCGGAGCTTCGCTCTCCGCAATTCGATCTTTCGAACTCGTGAGGTGGGCTGGCCGCGAATGAACGCACGTATGGGGTTCCGTGTGCAGTGGCCGCCTCGCGCGCTCGCTGCCCGTCTGCGGCTCTGGGGAGATTCGCTCCCAAAGTCGTTCCAAATCTTCTCGAACTACAATCTCCCCACGTTCTTGCATGATCTGTCCGCCGGACTCACGGTCGGCCTGGTCGCACTCCCCCTTGCCCTCGCGTTCGCCATCGCCTCCGGTGTGCCCCCGGCTTCGGGCCTCTATTGTGCCGTGCTGGCGGGCTTTCTGATTTCCGCCTTCGGCGGGTCAAGAGTGCAAATTGGCGGCCCCACAGGCGCCTTTGTGGTTGTCGTATCCGGAATCGTAGCCGTTCATGGGCTGGACGGCCTCTATATGTGTACGCTGATGGCTGGGGTCATTCTCCTTCTGCTCGGCCTTACCGGCTTGGGATCCGCGATTGCATACATTCCGCGCCCCGTTGTGATCGGGTTCACGAATGGGATTGCCGTCCTCATCGCCAGCACCCAGATCAAGGATTTCTTTGGGCTGCACCCTTCCCCTTCCGCCGACCGTTTTCTGGATCGCATGTGGGCGCTGGCGCAAGCATGGCATACAGCGAATCCTTGGGCCGCCGGCACCGCGACCGTCGCGCTTGTGGCCATCTTGCTGATGAGAAGATCCTCTCCGCGCATCCCCGGCGCGGTGGTGGTGCTGTTTGTGGGAACGCTGGCCACCTTCGCCTTTGGCATGCCCCTCGAAACGATCGGCCTCCGGTTTGGAGAATTTCCCTCGGGCCTCCCCGAGTTTCATTTGCCAAAATTTCGCCCGGAGTTGATGCTTGGGCTGCTTTCGCCCGCGCTTACGGTTGCGATGCTGGGCGCGATTGAGAGCCTGCTATCCGCGGTAGTGGCCGACCGGATGAGCGGCGACCGTCACAACCCGAATGTCGAACTCGTGGCCCAGGGACTCGCCAATATGGTGTCTCCTCTCGCCGGAGGGCTGCCGGCAACCGGCGCCATCGCCCGCACGGCCACGAACATCCGCGCCGGCGCCCGAACGCCGATGGCGGGCATGATTCACGCTCTCGTGATTCTCGCGATTCTGCTGTTCGCCGCCCCTCTCGCGAAGCACATTCCGCTCGCCCTGCTAGCCGCCATTCTTTTCACGGTGGCCTACAACATGGGTGAATGGAGGGAAATCGGGGCGATCCTCCGCCTCAGTTGGACGGATATCGCCGTCTGGGCTGTCACTTTCGCCCTCACCGTGCTCGCGGACCTCACCGTGGCCGTGGAAGCCGGCATGGTTCTGGCAGTGCTGCTCTTCATCCGCGGTGTCACCCAGACAACAACCGTTTCGCGAATCACTCCCGAAGACGTGTCCGAAGGGGAGCGGCACAGCCTTCAATTGAACGAGATCCCAGCGGATGTGGCGCTATACCGGATACACGGACCATTTCTGTTTGGCTCCACCGCGAAACTCGCGATCATTGAGAGAGATCTCCCTGGCCTGCCCTACGTTGTGATCATTCGGCTTCGCAACATGACAGCACTCGATGCCACCGGCATCCACGCGATCGCGAATCTGTCTCAGACGCTGCGGCGCTCCGGCAGGGTGATGCTCCTGTGCGGAATGCGGCCTCAACCGCTGGAACTCATGAGCAACGCGGATTTCCAGGCGATTGTGGGTACCGAGAATCTTTGCGCGAACGTTCGCGTGGCAATCGCACGCGCGCGTCAGATTCTGGACGACCGGAAAATCGCAGCCGTCCAAACGGAAGCGCGGGGAAGCGTGCAGGAGCACCGGGGGTAAGGAACATGCCCGAATTGTCCCCGATCACGGCCAGCCCATGTTAGAGAAAGAGTATGCGCATTCGGAAGAAATCGGAAGATCCCGTCTGGAAGAAAGCGAAGCGGGGCTTTCGCGGGTTCCCCGTGATGACGGTGGCCTATTATGGCCCCGACGATCTCCGCGCGACGAAGGTGGCTGTTGGCCTGGTGCGCTCCGAAGACGACGAGGCGGAGATTCTCGATCGCATCTTTACAACCGATTCCGACGCCCGCGACGATCCCTCCGTCCGCAAGCGTGTGTTGGCCCACTATCTCGAACATGCGCCCAAATCGATCGCCATGTCGAGAGCCATCGCGGGCTGCCCGCATGAAGAGGGCGTTGACTACGCGGAGGGGACATCCTGCCCGCATTGCCCGGCATGGGACCGGGTGAACCCTCTTGCCGCATCGCGCGCCGGCCTGCTCGGCAAGAGTTGGCTGCGTGATTTGTTCGGGTCTGACGGCTCGGAAGACGACGATCCCATGGACAGCGACGACGACTAGCCGCGATTGGGCAATGGCCCCAGGGCATCCCAAATTTCCGCGTGCGGCGTGGGCCTCCAGAACCCTCCCGACGGCCGGATGGGTTCCTCGCCGGATTCCGCCCTCCGCGCCGGAGAAACCACGACCCGGCGGCTATCGGCGCTGACGGAACAGGCCGAGGCTGCATCCACCAGGGAGAATCCGCCCCGGCGCAGCGCCGTGCCATCACCCAGCAGGTAGGCTGCCGGCTCGCCGTTGCGCGGTCCCCGAACCACCGTCATGAGTCCGTCCGTTTCCCACTCGCCGCAACGAAGAAGCTTTCCGGTCGCGCCCGGCTGCCAGACAATCAAGTCCTCAAACCCATCTCCTTTCACAAGCAGGCTCTTCGCCCCGGGCGCGCCCGAAACGGCCGGGCCAGGCTCCACCGCGGGCTCCGGCGCGCCGTCATCCCAGGCGATTCCGATGGCGAAATAGTGCGCGGAGACCGCGCGCAGGTGGACGCGCAGCAAGCCCCATCGGTCCTCGCGCCGCGGTTCCTTGTTGCGCACCACCTGAAATTCGTGGATTGGACGCTCCGGCGCGAGGAACACAATCTTGCAGTGGGCCGCTTTCCCATGGATGCGGAACGGGTTCGCCACGGTGCCTTCGCCCTCGATCTCATGGGCCATGGTGTGCCACTGCCAGCGGTAGTCGCGCTCCGCGTCATCCTTGCGGATGTCGTCGGCCAGCACCACGTAGGGGTTCGGCCCCGCCTTCACAAAGACAGCGGCGCGATCGGCCTGCACCGCCGGCTTGTCGGTGCGGACGGAACGGTCCGCGTACGAGCGCCGGGCGTCTCCGCGAACGTAGTCGGCGAACTCCCCGGTGCCGCAGCCGGTAAGATAGCCGAGAATGGAACCGTCGTCGCCCGCCGACCCTGGGTTATCCGCCACGGCCATGCCGCCCTCGTCGATGATGACAATGTTGTGTTCAAGGTCCGCCCCGTGCAGCGGATCCTGATACGGATAGATGTTCGTGTGCGCCGCGAATTCTTCGCCAAAGGCCGTGAACACGAAGCTGTTCATGTCGTAGTGGGCGTGATTGGCATTCTCATAGCGCGTCGAAAAGGCGAACCAATGCGCCCGCTCGTTCCCCCATTCGCTGCGCGCGAACAGGTAGCCCGCGCGATTCCGGTCGAACTCGAAATAGTGCGAAGTCGGCAGGCGGAGTTCGGCGGGAGAGACGGGCTTCAGATCGTCAGGATAGTAGAGGAACTGCAGGAACGCCTCCGTGCGGCGGCGATCCGCGTATTTCTCGAAGGTCCACAAGCCCGCGGCGTCCCGCATCTCGCGGATGCCCAGCA
>JBDIBK010000231.1:0-4118 GCA_039812845.1 Bryobacterales bacterium | reverse complement strand
GTTTCCTGCTTCAGTTCAAGTCGGAATCGTTTGCGGGGCATGGTGGCTCAAGAAATCGGCGGGCGGATTTTTCCGATGGGTCTCGCGGGCAAGGATATTTGCCGCTGCCCGGCTTACAGACATTCTCCCACGCTCGCTGGTCCGCGCACACGCGGACGGTGCCGGGAGCGCTCAAACCCCGCGGGCAGCCCCGCGTGCGCGGGAGCGCTTCCAAAGATAGTAAACCGGGATGCCCAGCAGCACCAGACCAAGGCCCGGCCAGGTGAAGCGCGGCTTGTAGACCAGCAGCAGAAGCGCGATCGAGACGGCGCAGACCGTGTAGAAGCCCGGTATAAACGGATAGCCGATCGCTTTGTACGGGCGCTCCATATCCGGCCGTTTGCGGCGAAGCACGAAGAGCGCGGATGTCGTGGCGGCATAGAACAGCAGCACCGCGAAAATCACATAGTCGAGCAGGTCGTTATAGGTGCCCGAAAGGCACAGCAGGCTGGCCCAGACACATTGCACCACCAGCGAAGCATTCGGGCTGGCGGTGCGCGGGTTGATCTTCGCCACCGCCTTGAAGAAGAGGCCGTCGAGCGACATCGCGTAATAGACCCGGGCGCCGGCCAGCAGCAGCCCGTTGATGCAGCCGAACGTGGAGATCATGATCGCGATGGCCATCACCTGCCGGGCCACCGGGCCCAGCAGCACTTCGGCGGCGGCCGTGCCCACCCGGTCCGCCGGAGCGTTCTGGATCGCTTCAAAGGGAAGCACCCGCAGGTAGACCCAGTTCGTGGCCAGGTAGAGCGCGGAGACGCTCAGAACGCCGATGGCGAGCGCAAGAGGCAGGTTGCGCTTCGGATTGCGTACCTCCTCGCCCGTGAACGTAACGTTATACCAGGCGTCGGACGCGAAGAGCGAACCCACCGTCGCAACGCCCACCAGCCGAAGCCCTTCCCACCAGCCCAGATGCGCGGGCCAGAAGTTCTCCAGATTCACGGTACCCGCGTCGGAGCGCTTGCCCAGAAACAAGCCCAGCAAAATCAGCCCCAGCAGCGCGCCGGTCTTGGTGATCGTAAACACGTTCTGAAGGATCGCGCCGTATCGAAGGCCCCGGGTGTTCCACCATGTGAGAAACACCAGCACCGCGATGGCGAGCGCCTGCAGCGTGGAGATGCGCAGCGGGCCGAGCGCCAGCAGAAAGTTCGCGTCGGAAATTGCCGGGAAGAGCACGCCCGCGAACTTTGCGAACGCGACGGCCACGGCCGCGACGGTGCCCGTCTGAATTACCAGGAAGAGGGTCCAGCCATAGAGGAATCCGGTCAACGGTCCGTAGGCTTCGCGGAGATAAACATACTTTCCGCCGGCGTGCGGCATCGCGGCCGCCAGTTCTCCGTAGCTGAGGGCGGCGCAAAGCGTCAGAACCGCCGTCACCACCCAGACCAGCAGCAACAGGCCCGGCGAGCTCACCTGCCGCGCGATATCGGCCGACACAATAAAGATGCCGGAGCCGATCATGGACCCCATCACAATTGTCGTGGCGTCGAGCAGCCCGAGCCCTTTCACTAGGCCGCCGCTGGCTCCCGCGGGTGCAGTGCGTGCGTCAGACATGGGGATAAAGTTCGCTCCACTGGGCCATGCGGCGCTCGATGGCGCTGGCCGTGTCTCCCAGCGCGTAGAGGTCGCCGATGATCGCCGCGCTCGCGACCCCCGCATCATAAAGCCGCTGTGCGTTCTCCAGCGTGACGCCGCCGATGGCCACCACCGGATGGGCAGCATGTTCCGCAATCTGCCGGAGCGGTTCCAGGCCCACCATCGGGTCCGGATTCTGCTTGTTGACCGTGCCGAAGATGGGGCCGATGGCGAGGTAATCCACCGGTTCGGCGGCAGCCTCCCGAAGCTGCTTGAGATTGTGCGTGGAATAGCCGAGCGGCAGTGCATCGCCCAGCACCCGGCGGGCGTCCGCCGGAGGCAGATCGTCCTGCCCCACGTGCAGCCCGGCATTCAGCAGACGGGCAAGATCGGCGCGGTCGTTCACCACGAAAAGCACGCCGGCCTCCGCGCAATACGCGGCGACGCGCTGGGCTTCCTCGAAGAGCGCGCGGGTGAACGCCTCTTTGTGACGCAACTGCAGAATGCGTCCGCCACCCCCAATAATCGCGTGCGCGGCATCGAGCGGCGTCAGGCGTCGCGCGCCAAGCGTGGCCGTATCCAGAATGGGATAGACGCGGGGCAGTTGCGGACGCGCCCCGCTCGAATCGGTCTGGCTCATGCGTTGTGTGTCTCCGGTAATGGCGCGAGAGCCGGTTCCGTCCCGCGATGGGAGTTCTCCTGGTCTCGGTACTGCAACTGATAGAGGCGGTGATAGATTCCCTTCTGGGCCAGCAGTTCCCGGTGAGTGCCCTGCTCGCGCAATTCGCCGCGGTGCATCACCAGAATGCGGTCCGCCTTCTGAATCGTCGAAAGGCGATGCGCGATGATCAGCGAAGTGCGCCCTTTCACCATCCTGCCCAAAGCGTCGCGCACCTTCTGCTCCGTCTCCGTATCCACGCTCGATGTGGCTTCATCGAGAATCAGGAAGCGCGGGTTGTGGGCCAGGGCGCGGGCAAAGCTCACGAGTTGCTTCTGGCCGGTTGAGAGGCCTTCGCCGCGCTCGCGCACAGGCTGGTCAAAGCGCAGCGGCAGGGCCTCAATGTAATCGAGCAGATTCACCTGTTCGGCGGCGGAAATCATGTCTTCATCCTGAATCCAGGCGCTGCCCAGGCGGATGTTGCCGCCGAGAGTGCCGGTGAAGAGATAGGGATCCTGCAGCACGATGCCGAAGTGCCGGCGAAGATCGCGCGGGTCAAGCTCCCGGATATCGATGCCGCCAATGCGGATCTGCCCTTTCTGGACGTCGTAGAAGCGCAGCAGCAGGCTGATGAGCGTGGTTTTCCCCGCGCCGGTATGGCCAACGATGGCCACCATCTCACCGGGCTCGATGCGGATGCTGAAATCGCGCAGCACCCATTCCTCATCCCGGTACGCGAACCAGACATTCTGAAACTCGATGACGCGCGCCTCTTCCGGGAAGGGCTTCGGCGCGGCCGGGGACTGGATCTCCAGCGGTGTATCGATCAGCTTGAAGATGCGTTCGCCCGCCGACAGAGCCGATTGCAGCAGGTTGTACTTTTCGCTGAGTTCCTGGATGGGCCGAAAGAAGCGCGAGCCGTATTGAAAGAAGGCCACCAGCGCCCCGATCGAAACCGCATCGTTCTGGATGAGGACGCCCGCGCGGGCGAGAATCGCCGCCAGCGCCACCGCTCCCGTAAACTCGACCACCGGATAAAACCAGCCGTACGCGAAGATCGTGCGCCGCATCGCTTCCCGGTATTCCTGGTTCACGCCGGCAAAATCGTCCTTCGCGCGCTGCTGGCGGTTGAACAGTTGCAGCACCGCGATCCCCGTGACGTGCTCGTTCAGAAACGCGTTGATCTTCGCCGTGGCCAGGCGGGTTTGCGTGTACCCTTCCTGCGATGCCTTCCGGAAGCGATACGTGGCGTAGACGACGAAGGGAATCGCGAGCATCAGCAGCAGGGTAAGCTGCGGGCTCAGCAGAAACATCGCCGTGATGATCAGGGAGAGCGAGAGCACATCGGCCAGCGCCGTCACGAGGCCGGAGGCGAACAGTTCGTTGAGCACATCGACGTCCGTCGTAACGCGCGTGACCAGCCGGCCCACCGGATTGCGGTCATAGTAAGCGAGGTCCAACTGCTGGAGCTTCTCCATCAGCGTGCGGCGGATGCTGAACATGGCGTGCTGGCCGGTCCATTGCATCGTGTAGCTCTGGATGAACTGCAGCACGAAGGTCACGAGCAGCGCCGTGAAGAAAGCCACCGTGATCCACACAATGGCGGTGGCGGGGTCTGCCGGAAGGTAGGGCGCCAGCAGGGGCGGCAACGGCTGCCGCGGCGTGGCCAGATAGCTGTCGATGGCCAGTTTGCTCAGCAGCGGAGGCACCACCTGCAGCATCGCGTAGAATCCGAGCGAAATCAGCGCCACCGCTACCTGTTTGCGGTAAGGCAGCAGGCACGCCAGCATCCGCCACGTAAGCTGCCAGTCATAACGCTTCGCCGAAACCTGTTCTTCGTTGCTGG
>JBDIBK010000230.1:0-4143 GCA_039812845.1 Bryobacterales bacterium | reverse complement strand
GGCCAGCCCGGCCAGCGCAACAATCCCCACCGCGCGGAAGATCCAGTAGATCCACTCATCGAGCAGCAGAAAACTCCATCCCCCGATCCAGATATGCGAACTGCTGCCATACTTCCAGGCTTCCCACCAATCCACCCGAAACAGGTTTGGCAGCCGTTCCGCCAGGGGGATGGCCGCGGCGTCCACATCCAGCCGCTCTCCCGAGAGGGTACCCGTCGAAAGGAACGTCGGGATGAACCACCATCCGGCAATCGCCAGGAACACCGCCAGGAACAGCGCGAAGCGCCGTGCTCCGTCGCGCCATTGCGGCGTCTTTGGTGCGAATGCCGCAAGGGCATACACCGGAATCAGCAAGATGCCGTACGCCTTTGTGAGCGCTGCCGCTCCGGCTGCAATTCCCGCCGCCATGGAGGTTACGAATGGCCGCCCGCGCCGAGTCCGGCTCACAAACACCACCATCGCCAGCGCCATGAGCGTCACCGCGATCCCATCGTTCGAAACCCTGGCAACGTAAACCGCAAAGTTCGGCATCACCGCCAGTACCAGACAGGCCGGCACGGCGAGATCCGGATTCGCGAACACCCGCCTGCTCAGCATCCATAGCAGCGGCAAACAAAGAGAAGCGAAGGCGACTAGTGCCATCCGCAGCGCATAAACCCGGCTGGGAAGATCCTCAAAGCCCAACGCCGCATCCAGCGCTTCAAGCAGCCAGTAAGCCAGCGGAGGATGCTGCGCCTGATAGTTCACCGCCCGCACATCCGGCAGCGCGGGAAGCCCCAGACGCAACCCGCGAACCGCCCGCTCCCGCCGTTCGCGCTCTTCCGCCGGAAGCTGCCAATACTCCCCATGCGAGATTCCCGTCCCAACGTAGCCGGGAAGGTGCGGAGCCAGCGGCAACAGGGAAAGCGAAGCGGCAATCTCACCGGAAACCGGCGCATCCGAAATGGGAGATCGGCCCGTCTGGCGCAGATGGTCCACGTACGCCATGTGCCCCCACTCATCCAGCCCTTCCCATATCGGGTAGACCGCCGCGTAAAAGACGAGCCGGAGCGTGAAGCAAAGCCAAAGAGCGAAGAGCAAACGAGAAGACCGGCTCGCCATCCTGCCAGTGTAACCGGGACCCCGCCAGCGCGGCCGCAAGCCGATCGGCGCAGCGGGATACTTCGGACGCGGGCGAGTGGAAGGTGCGTATCCCGGCACCCACAACCGGAGCCCCCGGTTTTCCCGGTATAATTCAGCGACGCATGTCACTGCGCGCTGCCGTTCGCGCGTGACAACCGTCGCGGATGGGGCCGTCCTCGCGCGGTGTGCGAGCGATGCGGCGCATTGGCGGCGTGCGTGGAATACGGCAGAATCGTTCGAGGGAGCAATTGCGATGCGCTGGACACCTGGGGGACGCAGCCGGAATCTCGAAGACCAACGCGGAGACGGCGGGGGTGGCGGCATGCGCGCACCCATGCTCGGCCGCGGCGGTCTCGGGATCGGAGGAATCCTGATCCTCCTCGTGCTGAGCTTCGTTTTCAAGCAGGACCTGCTCAGCCCCTTCCTCGGCGGAGGCGGCGTGAGCATGGACAGCTCCCCCGGCGCCGATGCCACCGCCCCCATCAACGACCCCGCCGAAGAGAAGCAGGTGCAATTCGTCTCCTTCGTCCTCGACGACACGGAGCGCGTGTGGACGAAAATTCTTGCCGGCGAGGGCAGCCAGTACGAGCCGCCAAAGCTGGTGCTGTTCCGCGATGCCGTGCAATCGGCCTGCGGTTTCGCCGAAGCCGCCACCGGCCCGTTCTATTGCCCCGGCGATCGGAAAGTCTACATTGACCTGAGCTTCTATGACGAACTCCGCCGCCGCTTCGGCGCGCCCGGAGATTTCGCGCAAGCCTACGTCCTGGCGCATGAGATCGGCCATCATGTCCAGAACCTTCTGGGCGTGGAGCGCCAAGTCCGCCAGATCCAGCGGCAGAACCCGTCACGGCAGAATGAACTGTCCGTGCGGATGGAACTGCAAGCCGATTGTTTCGCGGGGGTCTGGGCGCAATCCACGGCCCAGCGCGATTTGCTCGACGCGGGCGACGTGGAGGAAGCCCTCAGCGCGGCATCGGCCGTCGGCGACGATCATATCCAGCAGATGACGCGGGGCCGCGTGAGCCCGGAATCGTTTACGCACGGCAGTTCCGCCCAGCGCATGGAATGGTTCCAGCGCGGTATGAAGTCGGGGAATCCGAGAGGCTGCGACACCTTCTCTTCCGCCCATTCACGGCCTTGAAACGAATTCCGCCCCCGCACTTTGGAAAAGGCCGCGCGTAGGGTAGGATTAGCCATATCATGACCCCTAAATATCTTTTAACCGGTGCCCTCACATTGGGCCTGCTGCTTTTCTCTAGCTGTGCCTCCGACAAGGCGGACGCGAACGAGAAGCGGATTGAAATGGCGAAGCTGCGCGACAAGATTCGCGGCGGCTGGGCCGGACAGATGATCGGCGTGAGCTTCGGTGCGCCCACCGAATTCCGGCACCTTCAGAAGATCATTGAAGGGCCACTGCCCGAATGGACACCGGAACGCCTGCGGAACTCTCTGAACCAGGACGATCTCTACGTGGACATGACCTTCGCCCAGGTTCTGGACGACAAGGGCCTCGACGCCACGACGATGGATTTCGGGAACATGCTGCGCGATGCGAAGTACCACCTGTGGCACGCCAACCTCGCGGCCCGGCGCGCTCTTCGCCGGGGCGTTTCCCCCATGGAATCCGGCACGCCCAAGTACAACTCCCACGCGAACGATATCGATTTCCAGATCGAAGCCGATTTCGTCGGCTTGATGGCGCCCGGCCTGCCCCAATCGTCGAACGATATTTGCTACCGCGCCGGCCGCGTGGTGAACGAGGGCGACGGCATTCTTGGCGGCATGTTCGTTTCCGCCATGTATTCGGCGGCCTTCTTTGAGAACGATCCCGCGAAAGTGGTGGAAGCCGGTCTTGCCGCGCTTCCCGCGAACAGCGAGTATGCCAAGGTCATCGCCGACGTCATTCGCTGGCACAAGGAAAAGCCGGGCGATTGGAAATGGAACTGGCAGCAGATCCAGGACAAGTGGGACCGCGACGAACCCTGTCCGGCCGGCGCGCTGCTCCCCTTCAACATCGACGCCAAACTTAACGGCGCCTATATCGTCCTCGGCATGCTCTATGGCGAAGGCGACATGGGCAAAACCCTCGATATCAGCACCCGCGCCGGACAGGATTCCGACTGCAACCCTGCCAGCGCCGCCGGGGTCCTTGGCGTGATGCTCGGGTACGACGCCATTCCCAACGAATGGAAGAACGGCATCGAAGAAATCGCCAACGAGAAGTTTGCCTATACGAACTACTCCCTCAATTCCATCGTCGATAGCACGGAAAAGCGGGCGGTCGCCCTGGTGGAGCGCACCGGAGGCCGCCGCGACGGCGACACGCTGATCGTAAAAACGGAGCGGCCTAAGGCGATGGAGATCCCTCTCTGGAACGACTACGGCAAGCCGGTCGAGCGGGTCTCGGTCTTCGATAAGCGCTGGAGCTTCAAGGGTCCCTGGACCGACACGGCTGGAAGCTCGGACAAACGCAAGATCGCCAGCAAGGCGGGCGCGGAAGCCTCGATTGATTTCGAAGGCACCGGCGTGATCCTTGTCGGAACCTACCTCCAATCCGTCCGTGCCGGCACCGCCGAAGTCTATATCGACGGCAAGCTCGCCGCAACCGTGGACGTCAGTTCCGATGAGGAGAAGGACGCTAAAGGAGAAGAGTCCATTTATCACGACTTCAACCTCGCCCCCGGAAAGCACACCCTGAAGCTGGTGGTGCTCGGGAAGCCGTACGGCGATTCGAAGGGATCCGACGTCTATCTCAACGACATCGTCGTCTTCCGCAAGTAGCCGCACGCCCGGCAACGGACCCGCGCACCGGAATCCGGCGAACGAGCGCCTTCGCTCGGTCGCCGCCAGGGGCGCGGGCCAGTTGCCGGGCATCATTGCCGGGCATCGCCGCCACCCCCCTCCGTTTCCTCTATCCTGGATAGGAATACTCAACCAAGAGGAACCGATCCCGATGTGCCGCCGAGCCTCCGCGTTCGCCTTCTGTTGCTCCCTGCTCTGGCATCCTCTATGCCTGGGGCT
>JBDIBK010000229.1:0-4177 GCA_039812845.1 Bryobacterales bacterium | reverse complement strand
CACCGCGCACCGCGTCAGCGGTGCCACAGCCGCCACGCCACAAACGCAAGTCCCAACCAATAAGAGAAAGCATCGCCGAAACCTGCAAGCGCCAAGGCCTCCCCCTGTGCGACTACCTCCTCGGCGTCCTCCCCGGCCTGGCCGGCCGCAAACACAGCCAAACCGCCACCCTCACCCCCACCCAATGGAAAGCCGCCCGCGCCTAAGCACGCCTGCCGCCAAATCACCCATCGGGTTACTCTGACGGATACAATTTGCCGACGGATCCATGGAGTGTCGGTTCCTGATCCGAGGACCTATCTCAAAAGAGGAGCTTGACTCCGAAACTGAGGACACGCCCAGGATTGGACGCATTCACCGCTCCATAGTTCTGGCTCGGCCTGCCCTGCGCGTCGAAGCGCACGACTGTGTTGATCCCCGTGAACGAGGGATGGTTGGGCAGATTGAAGCTCTCGAGCCGGAGTTGCAGGTCCGTCTGTTCAGTGATTTCGAAGGTCTTGAGCAGTGCCAGGTCCCATTGGCTCTGTCCTGGGCCGATCAACACATTCCGTCCAGAGTTCCCGAATTGGCCGGGGAGCATCGCCGTCTCTCCGAGAAAAGCCTCCGTATTAAACCAGCGAGTTAGAGTTCGCTCGCTAGACGGCAGCACCGGGTTTCCGACAACCGTCGCACGCGATGAGGAGGATCCATTTCTCGCAATATCCGCGGGCACAGTGACAGAGAAAGGGGCACCGGATTGAAAACTGGTAATGCCGGAGAGATCCCAGCCACTGATCGTGTTACGAATCCACCTGTTCGGACTCTTTCGGAAAAATGGAATCTCATAAACAAAAGCGATGTTCGCCACATGAGCGCGGTGAATCGAAGAGAGACCGATATCCGCCCGGGGATTGTAAATATCCTGAAAGCTTCCCCCGGATGAATCCATCGTCTTGGACCATGTATAGTTCGCGCTGATCTGAAGCCCACCAGAAATCCGCCGGCTCACGGCGACCTGGAGGGAATCGTAGTGCGAGGTGTCCCCATTTTCCTGCCAGTTCAGATTGGCATAGCCCAGGTACGGGCGCAGTGCGTTGACGTTGGTCTTTACGTTCGCTCCGGAGAGCCGTGAACCAGCGGGCAACTGGTTCAAATTCCAAGTTCGTGTCAGCCGCCGCCCCATGGTTCCGACATAGCCCACGTCCAGAATGACCCTCGAAAACAATTCCCTTTGCACGTTCAGGTTGAAGGAATAGGTGAGCGGCTGGTTCATGGAAGTTGACGTGAAGTTTAGATTGCCCGCCGACGCGGCCCGCATCGTGCCACCCGCTGGGGCGTCGATGTTTCCGTCGAATACGCTCGCGCTGGCTGTGAACGGCGGATTCGAGGATGTGCTTCCCAGGGAGTCCGTGCGCATGAGATCGTAGAAGACGCCGAAGCCTCCACGAATCGACATCTTGCCATCCCCGCTTGGGTCGTAGGCAAAACCAAAACGCGGTCCGAAGTTGCGGTAGTTCATCGGATAAGAGCCTCGCGGCAGACCCATGAAAAGCCGGTCGTACTGGGGATCGAATGCCTGTGGAATTCGCCCCCTCGCGGCTTCCGTCCAGGACTCCCCCAGGATGTAGATTCCGTTGTATTGGTCGCCCGTTCCTGGCACGATGGTGCCCGTAGCCGGATCGACACGCGGTGCCTTGGCCGGGTCGTACATGCTCGGAAGAAACGTCGTGAAGTTGTTCAGCGCGGAATATATCGGTTCGAAAATTTGCCAGCGCACGCCATAGTCGAGTGTCAGCTTGCGGCTTACGCGCCAGTTGTCTTGCGCGTAGAATTCGAGCTGATTGAAACGCGCGAAGTACGCGGTATCCTGCTGCCCTTCGGTATAGTTCTGGAAGTTTCCGAGCAGCACGTCGCCGATGACATTCTTCGTCGAGTTTCGCGCCGTCGTGTTAAACGTCACCGATCCATTGTCGATCACGATGCTGTTTTGATCTTTGCGGCTCCGGAAAATCTGAGCTCCGAACTTCAGCGTGTGGCCCCCAATGATCTTCGTGAAATCGTCCCTCCATTGAAAAGTCGTGTTTCCGTTCTGGATGCGGTCTCCCACGTTGTACGCAGTGAAGCCGGCAATCGAAACGTTCGGACCTACTTGATATTGGTTCACCGGGAAAATCTCCGGGTAGCTGAGCCCGAGTGAACTCCGTTTGAGAATTTCATTTCTCGGCGCTCCCTTGATCGCGTTCTTGGTCACGGAAAAGGAAAAGGAATTGATGGCTGTCGGCGACAACGTATCCTGGAAAGAAAGCATTGTCGTGTAACCGGGACGCGGCCGTCCTCCCGGAATAAACCCCATGTTTGTTCCCTGCCATGCATTGAACAGATCCCAGGAGTCGCGTGTCCAGCGGTACATCACCGAATGTGCCGGGCTGAGGTAGTAGTCGACTCGGGCCAAATCCTCACGTGTATCGGTCCGGTCCGTGCCATTCACCGAGAAGTTCCCGCCAGGCCCGCTGAAGTTCGGCAGCGGGTAGGGCGTGAGCAGGGCTGGCCCATTCTTTGACCATCGCGGCGCTGGTATCGTTCGGTTCGGGAACGGCACGTTGTTGTTCGCCGGGTCAAGCGGGGCGGCGAGAGGCGATCCGTTGAAATTGCCGCTTCGCTCGAGAGCCGTGGGTGTCGTTGAGACACGCGCCTCGGCTCGCCGGTTGAGCTTCCATTCCTGGGCGGCGAAAAAGAATAGTTTGGTCTTATCCGTATTCCACTTTCCCGGAATATATCCGGGGCCGCCAATCGTATATCCAAAGTTGTTGAAGCGAAGAATTGGCTTCTTCGTAGCGAAGAAGGAACGCGCGTCGAACACGTCGTTTCTCACAAACTCGAACAGCGTCCCATGGAACTGCTGTGTGCCAGATCGGGTTACTACGTTGACCATGGCGCCGGATCTTCCGCCGAACTCGGCGCTGTAGCTGGATGTCAGAATCTTGATCTCGCCGATGGCGTCCATATTCGGATTCACGATCGCGTTGGAATTGCCTCCGTTGTCCATGTTGTCGGCACCGTCCATCAGGAAATAGACGGAATTGCTTCGAACACCGTTAATTCTCTGCCCGGTCGTGGACAGATTCAGGCCAAAGGCATCGCCGCCGGTTGAGATCGCACCCGGTACGAGCCTCAGCATCTGTGCATAATTTCGGCCGTTCACGGCGATGCTTGACAGTTCCCGCTCGCTCACCGTTTTCGAAACGTCGCCGGACGACGTCTTCACCTGTTCCAGCGCCGCTGACACCGTCACAGCCTCGCTGATCTGCCCCACCTCGAGTTTGAAATCCACGGCACGCCGCGACGCGGCGTCGAGGACGATGCCAGTCTCTTCCGCGGGCCGAAAGCCCTGCAGTTCAACGCGCACATTATAGGTAGCGCTCTGCAAGCTCGGAAAATTGTAGAGGCCCTGCTCATCCGTAGTTGTGCTCACCGTCTGAGCCGTCGCGGGGTTGGTTGCCCACACCTGAGCGCCCGGTACCACCGCACCCGTTGAGTCGCTGACGCGCCCCGAAATAGCACCAATGTTGGTCTGCGCCAACGCTGGATGGCTCAGCACGAGCGCTGACGCCACCATGAATAGAAAACTGCTCAGAGTTCTCAAATACACGGCTACCTCCCCTGTCCGGAAATGGTCCGCCAATTATACAGCCGATTCGGGAACGTCGGGATGGCCATCACGAATCGCATTCTTTCCAGTCAGAGCCGAGCGCCAGCGAGTCCGTGTCGCGACGGCCCGTTTGCGGGCGCGACGCTGCCGTGCCGTCCTCGGTACCCTAACGCCTCTTCCTCGCAATCCGCTCCGCCCAACCGCCGCTAGTTCTGCATTTTCCGATTTATATCCCGTCTCGAATCAAGTACTTCGCTCCCACCATTTCAGACTCCTGCCAGGGCCGCCGCTATGCTTTCTTCGGGAAGAGAGACAAACCGTCCCATCTGGAACGATCCGCAATCGAAGGAGTTATTCACTTGTTCATCACAACCGCATTCCCCGAGTCCGAAACCGCCGCACCCGAGACGCCGCCGAGATGTCACCCCACGCCGGAACCCGCACCGCGCGCGACAAGCGGATCGGAGCCTGCGTCCTGGCAGGAAACCGTCCTCGATCTCCTCGCGCACGGCGCGTCCGTCGCAGCTGCGATGCGCCACGTAGGCTATT
>JBDIBK010000228.1:0-4195 GCA_039812845.1 Bryobacterales bacterium | reverse complement strand
GTCACCGGCAAACACAAATTTCTTGCTGCCGATAAGAGCTTGATCCTGCAAGCCTTACGCCCGCTCCCATTCCCGCGTCCCCCGTTCATGGTTCGTTTTCGCCACGCCGAACCAGATAATCGGATCGCGGGGAGAACTCCGTCTCGGTGTCGGGAAAGAAAGCCGCCCCAGACAAGCTCCCACGCAAGCTCTTTGGAAACCGAATCTGCCCGTCACCCCCGCTCCACTCAAGCACCCAGCCATGCGCCCAGCCCGGCATCCGGCTTAGGCAAAATGGCACATCGAACCGGCCCCCCGTTTGTCCGGATGCATCCGGACAATCCGGACAAACGCAAGCTTGCCCATAAGAGCAATTTCCCCTTCCGCGCCAATCACTTAGCCCGAATCCCCCGTACCCTTATGTCAGGGCGAATTTTTCACGAATCCCCAGCCCCGGATCTAAGCCGTGAAACAGTATCCGTCTCCAAAACAATCAGCCTCGCGAAGCGAGTCCATGGAGCATCCGCCCCGTTTGGCGGTGCGACTTCGCGGCGGCGACGCCCGCTGCATCCGGATTCGCGCCGTGTGCCCGTTCGCCGCATCCCTTTGAGGCGGAGAGGTCGCGAGTGCTCGGTCAACTTCTGCGGGCCGGGCCAATTTCCAGCTCGAGCGCCCGCAGCGACACAAAAATATCCTGAATGAACAGGGAGACACCCGGCACGACGGAGATCAGCGCGAGCGCGAAAAACACAGGCGAGATGTAATCCGCCTCCGCGCCGGCCAACTGCGCGCCAAAAACACTCAGGACGCCGATGCTGACGCACAGCACGGCGGCGGATGTGAACAAAATCGACCCCCGCATGATGCGGCCCCGCTGGTAGAGGACCTCCAGTTGCTGGTGCAGCATGTCGTGGCGCGACCCCTCGGCCCCATGTTCGATTTCCTGCGCGACGTGTCGCGCGCGGTCAATCACGCGCCCGAAGCGGTTGGTCATGCTCAGCAGCAGCAGGCCGACCCCGGAGATCAGAATCATGGGGGCGAGAGACGTAGAGAGAATCCGGAACAACAGATCAAGAGGCATCGTTCCCCTAAGGGTAGCCTAAAAGAGAGGGCCGGCGGGCTTATCCAGCTTCCAAGCTGTTGATTCCAAGCGGAAAGGGGCACCGGATCGGGCGAACACATGTCCCGTTCCAGTGTCTCACTCTTGGCGTGCAATTCAACCCTCTGGCTGATTCTGCCGGATGGCCATGGGATCCTTTGATGTTACGCCCCATGGTCTGATCTGCTTGCCCGGAAACAGGAGGACATCCCCGTTGAGGCATGCGCGGAGTCGGCTGTACGGTATCGCCGCTGCTCCGGCGCCATCATCGCCCCGGACGGAATGTTGACCCCGTAGGCGGTGCCCGTGGCCTACTGGACGTTCTCCTGCGGGTTTGGGTTGGTGCTGGCCGCCACCTCCACCAGGCCCACGATGTCGCCCAGGCTGTCGTAGACCGGGGCGAGCACGGAGATCATCGTTCCCCGCTGGCGGACGGTCTGGCGGCGGCCCGATTCGAGGACGGCTTTCATTTCCGGGGGCATCGGCTGGTCAAGGTCTCCCCACCTCCAGAACTGGCTGATCTCATTGACGTTCCGGATCACCACGTGGACGCGGTCCGGCTTGCCCGTGACTGGCAGCCAAAGGTTCACATCGCAGGCCGATGTGCAGAGTTTGGAGAGACGGATAAGCGTCTTCTTCGTGGCGACGTAGGCGTCGTGATCGACATCGTAGTTGTCCGCGGCCGCCCAATGATCGCGCGGGTTCTTCTCGAGCATCATCTCGATCGAACGCTTGGTCTGGATGCCGCGCGCGACGTCCCCATCCACCATGGCCGTGGCGGTGCGCGCCACCTGGTCGAGTTCCGCGGTCAAGGGGTCCTGGGCCGGCGCGGACCCGGCAATCAGCAAAAGAAGGATGGTGAGAATCATGGGCGGCGCTCCTTGGCGAGAGTTTTGACGTAAGTGCTGACGCGCTCCCAGGCGGCCGCGTCGAGGCCGGAGGAGAAGCGCGGATCGTCGGGCACGGCTTCACCGATGGTCACGTTATCCCACGTGAGGGGATCCGTATCCGCAAGAGCGGGGCGCGGCCGGCGCCATTCCGAGGGGGAAGTCCCGTTGTAGCGCTTCGCCACCTCGGCGCGGATCGCGGGCAGCGTCGCGGAAGTCTTGTACGCATCGAGCAGAGCCAGATCCTGCATGGCATTGCGCTGCAGCTTAAGCCGAGCCGAGGCAAGCGGCGCATCCACACCGAAGCGGCCGCCGGGATACACCAGCGTCTCACCGCCCCCGGAGAACTTGAACCAGGGGTCGGGCCCCGGACTCACGGTCTGCCAGCGGACAAAACCATCGACGCCCAGCATCCACGGCTCCAGCAGATCGCGGGTGATATGGGAAGAGGACTCGTCGACTCGCGGCGTTCCGCCGTAAGTCCACACGATGTCGCCCCGGCCTTTGAGCACGGGCGCATTCTCCGCATACCAACGGAACATCCCGTCGCCCACCACCCACATATTGATCACGCCGGCCTGGAGCTTGAACTGGCGCTCCATCTGCCAGCTCGCATCCGTGCGGTAGACCCACTTCACCGGGGAATCCTCGGGAAACGCCAGCTTCATCAGCCGCTGATACTCAACGAAATGGGGCAGATCGTGCAGAAAGCGCGTCTCGTCTCCATCCCAATCGAAGCCCTTGTAGCGCTTCTTGTGGTTGAAGAACAGTTCAAACTTGGTTTGGAACCAGCGCTTCTCCCGGAAATGGGCCTCCATCTCGCGCATCACATTGACGAATTCCCGCTCGTAGCCCGGCTGGCCCCACCATAGAAACGAGGCCGGCCACTCGGGATTCACCGGCAGGTACACAAACGGGATCGGCTTGGCTCCGCGATGAGTGCCGGCGAATGCGGAGCCGTCGAAAAGCGGCGCATAGTGCTTGTCGAAAAGCGTCCAGTCCGCGACGTGCTTGCTCTTGCCGGTCCCCTCCAGGCGCGGCGCGAACTCAGGCCCGGTCTTGCCCCCGTGTCCGTAACCCAACTGGTGGTAGATGCCGCGGTGCTCGTAGAAGACCCGGTGATAGGCATGGATGAGTCCGAAGAATGCGTCGCTGAGATAGAAGTCCTTCGTGCGGTTGACGAGTTCTGGGTATTGCGTGAGGAGCCAGCCGGTGCCGTAGGAATTGTGGTCAATCAGAATTGGATCTTCGGCGGGAACGGCCGCGTCGAGCACTTGAATCCGCACGGGCAGCGTGGACTTCACACCCCCGGATTCGAGCACCGCATCCACCGTATACGCGCCGGGGCGGACCGTGGCGGGGATCCAGATATCCAGCCAATAGGATTGCGCCGTCTGGCTGGCGATGCGATTGTCCGCCGCGGGCAGTTCCGCGCGGACGTTCGCCGGGGTTGGCACCAGGGCGTCCGGGTAGTAGCGCTTCGATCTCGGCAGGTAGTGGAACCATTCGCGGTAGAGGCTGGTTTCCAGCGGACCGGAAACCTTCAGCGAATAGGAAACGGGCTGAGGGCTGGTTACCAGCAAGCGGCAGGAAGCATACGCATCGCGCGCCGAGGTGAGTTCGATTCTGGCGGCGGGCTGCACCCTTGCCGAACGGTCCGCCTCCACGATCTGGCCGAACGGGTCCGCGCGCACATACGCGGGCAGTACGGTGAGGTCGGCTGCGTTGGCCTGCCCTAACAGAAATAGTAAAAAGAGAAGAGGAAATCGTTTGAAAATCATCGGTCGCACTCGAATCGGAACGCCGAAAGAGCATCAACCGGCAATGGGAGCCCGCCTTCGGCGATAAGCTAAACAGTATCATGGACCCTCCGTGAGGACGCTCCATGAACCACGGATTGCCCACACAACTCAGGCCCCTTGCTTCGGTTGCGGCGCACAGGGCGCCAGTCGCAATACGCGCCTAATCCTCCAGGCGGGCTTCGGCGAGGCCACGCACTTCGACGTTGTGCTGTTTCGCGTAACCGGCAATGATCCGGCTCAAGGACGCGCGCCACTGTTCCAGACCGATGCTCTGTTCGGGATAGAACATGTAGCCCAGATCGGCAGTGCGGTCCGCCCAATGGTCTTTCGTGTCGTCGAGCACATGAAGGAATTTTCGGCCATCGACGGTCCTGCCCTTCGGATACTCGCTCTTTTCCCAGACGTTCGTGAGGTAGCGCCGCACCGAC
>JBDIBK010000227.1:0-4242 GCA_039812845.1 Bryobacterales bacterium | reverse complement strand
GGCGTCTTCTTCATGCTGTTCGAGCCGTTTGGAGACGCGGAGTTTCTGATCGGCAATCCGCCGAACGCCTTCGGGGTGAGCCTTGCGTCGAGCGCCACCGTTCCGGCGGTGCTGTTGAAGAGCGGCCCCTCCGATGGGGCGCTCACCCTTCAACGAGCCACCGGCCTCACTTTTGTCTCCCATGAGCGGCGGCCGAATCAGAGCTATTCGCAGCAGTGGAACTTCAACATCCAGCGCGAACTCGCGAAAGACTGGCTGCTGGAGGTTGGTTACTCCGGTTCGAAGGGAACCCATCTGCTTCTTCGTTACGATGACAATTTCTCACCTCCCGGCCCTGGAAACATCAATGCGAAGCGGCCATTGAACCGAATGGAGATTCCGGGAACCGGCGTCGTGAGTTCCCCTCTGGGCGGCATTTACGGCTACCATCTCAACGGGAACTCCATCTATCACGGGTTGCTGGCGAAGCTCGAAAAACGCTTCTCTCAAGGCTTTACGCTGCTCACCTCTTACGGATTCTCCAAGACGATCGGGGACACGTGCGGCGGTGCGGCCCAGGGGAACACCGGCGGCTGCGGCTTCCAGGATATTCGCAACCTCCGGCAGGAACGCGCGGTTGACAACCAGGACGTTCCTCACCGCTTCGTGCTGAGCGGTGTCTATGAATTGCCGTTCGGCCGCGGCCGCCGGCTGGGCGCGGAGATGCCCGCGGCGGTGAACGCCGTTCTTGGGGGCTGGTCCATCGGGAGCATTGTTACCGCAGCCAGCGGACGGCCTTATAACGTCACTACGCAGGGGAACCCCGCGAATACGGGAAGCTATCTGGTCGTCAACCGGCCCAACGTGTCGGGGGATCCGTACGACACAACGCGAACCGTGGATCGGGATTTCGATACCAGCGTGTTCACGCCAAACGCGGCCTATACGGTAGGGAATGCCGGACGCAATCTGCTGCGCCAGCGCAGTTTCTTCGGCTGGGATTTCTCCGCGCTGAAGGACTTCCGCATCACGGAAGCCGCCCTGCTGCAGTTCCGCTTCGAGGCCTTTCAGTTCACCAATACGCCAAGGTTCGGGCAGGCGGGAAATACCGTGGGGACGAACAATTTCGGCCAGATTACGTCCGCCGAAACGCCGCGCAACCTCCAGCTTGGCTTGAAGCTGATCTGGTAGTTCGATTCCTGGCTATGGCGCTCCTTGGGATGGCTAGCCGAGGAGCGCCGCCGCGGATTCCCGGAGTTCAGCTCCGTGACTGCGTGGCGGAGTTTGGAGTGTGCTCGATGAAGCGAAGAGCCTTTCTTAGAGGTGCGGCAGCGGCTGCCTGCGGTGCGGCCATGCCGTTGATTCCCGCGCGGGCGCAAAACGGCAAGCCCTGGAACATCCTGATGATGTTCTCGGACGACCATGCGTGGCAATCCATCAGCGCCTACAGCGGCAGGATCAACCGCACTCCGCAGATCGACCGGATCGCTCATCGCGGAATGCGGTTCGACCAGTGCCTGGTCACCAATTCCATTTGCGCACCCAGCCGGGCCGTTGTTCTGACGGGCAAGTACAGCCACCTGAACGGGGTGATCGACAACAAAGCGGTCTTCGACGCAGGGCAGCAGACATTTCCCAAGATTCTCCAAAAGGCCGGTTACCAGACGGCAATGATTGGAAAGTGGCATTTGAAGAGCGAGCCGACGGGCTTTGACCATTGGGACGTGCTTCCGGGCCAGGGCAACTACTATAACCCCGATTTCCTTTATGCCGGCGGAAAGCGGCGCCGGGAGGGCTACGTCACCGATCTCATTGGAGATCTTTCCCTGGATTGGCTTAAGAATGGCAGAGACCCGGACAGACCGTTCCTGCTCTTCAGCCAGCACAAGGCGCCCCACCGCAACTGGATGCCCGCGCCGGGGAAAATGTGGATGTACGAAGGAGAATCCATCCCCGAGCCGGAGACTCTCTTCGATACCTATGAGGGCCGCGCTGCTCCGGCGAGCCGGCAAGAGATGGAGATCGACCGGCACATGCGCTGGGCTCACGACATGAAGGTTCCCGAATGGGCATCGAAGTCGTTTGGAGGCTCGGACGTTAACGCCGAACTGGCGCGCATGACTCCCGAACAGAGGCGAATATGGGATGCGGCTTATGGCCCGCGCAACGCCCAGTTCTTTCGGGAAAATCCTCAGGGCAAGGAGTTGGTGCGCTGGAAATACCAGCGGTACATCAAGGACTATTTGCGCGTGGTTTCGTCGGTTGACGACAATGTCGGCCGCGTGCTCGACTACCTGGATGCGGAAGGCCTGGCCGAGAACACACTGGTCATTTACAGTTCCGATCAGGGATTCTATCTCGGGGAACACGGCTGGTTCGACAAGCGCTGGATTTACGAAGAGTCTCTTCGCACTCCGCTGCTGATGAGAATGCCCGGCGTCATCGCTCCGGGCAGCGTGAACCGCAATCTCGTTTCGAACCTCGACTTGGCGGAAACCATTCTCGATGCGGCTGGCCGCCCCACCCCCGACGACATGCAGGGCACGAGCATGCTGCCTTTATTGCGCGGCGAAAGTCCCGCCGACTGGAGGAAAAGCTTTTATTACCACTACTACGAGAAGGGCACCCATCATGTGGCACCCCATCGAGGTGTCCGGACGGACCGCTACACTCTTGCCCATTTCTACGAAACCGACGAGTGGGAGTTGTTCGATCTCCGAAAAGACCCTCACCAGATGCACAGCGTCTATGCGGACGAGGCTTACCAGACAACAGTGACGGAACTGAAGGCTGAGTTGAAGCGGCTGCGAATACTCTACAAGGATGCGGCGTAGCGCGACTCGAACTTCTCGCCCCCGCTCGGCGGCACTCTGCATCTCTCCTGATCCGCGTGTCTGCCTTCGCTATCCTGAACCTTATGCACACCGTAACGGTGAACCGCCGCGCCGTGGCCCGGCTGGAGCGGGGACATCCCTGGGTTTTTCGTTCCGATTTGGATGGAATGCCGGACGCGCCGCCGGGTTCCGTCGTGCGGGTGCAGCTTGCGTCCGGCAAGCCGCTTGGGACGGCCCACTATAGCAGCACGTCTCAGATTGCCCTCCGCATGCTGGCCGCGCGCGACACGGCCGTGGATGAAGCGTTCCTCTCGCAGCGTCTTGCCGCGGCCATCGCTCTGCGGGAGCGCGTGGTTCGCGATTCCGATTCCTGCCGCGTTGTTTACGGTGAAGCGGATTTTCTCCCCGGTCTGGTGGTGGACCGCTACGCCGATTGCCTTGCGATCCAGACGCTCAGCCAGGGGATGGATGCCCTGCAGCCGCTGATTGTGAAGACGCTTGGGGACTTGCTTCATCCGCGGGCGATCGTCGAGAAGAACGAAGTGCATTCGCGCACGCTCGAAGGGCTGCCGTTGCGGTCCGGCGTGCTTGCGGGCGCGCTGGATGGCGCGGTCACGATCGGGCTCAACGGCCTGCGCTTCGAGGTGGACCTGCTCGGCGGGCAAAAGACTGGATTCTTCCTCGACCAGCGGGAGAACTACGCCGCGGTGCGCCGCTTCGGCCGGGGCCGCGCCCTCGATTGCTTCACGTATGGGGGCGGCTTCGCGCTGCATCTGGCATCGGTGTGCGAAAGCGTCGAAGCGGTGGATTCCTCCGCTGGAGCAGTTGCCCGCGCTCGCCGGAATACCGAGGAAAACGGTCTCGGCAATGTGAGCGTGCGGGAAGCGGATGTCTTTCAGATTCTGGCGAGCTATCAAGCGGCCCGCCGCAGCTTCGAAACGATCGTTCTCGACCCCCCGGCGTTCACCAAGAGCCGCGGGCGCAAGGAAGACGCCGGGCGCGGTTACAAAGAGATCAACCGACGTGCGCTAAACCTGCTCAGCCCCGGCGGCATACTGGTGAGCTGTTCGTGCTCCCACCACGTCTCCGGCGCCGAATTGCTGGCGGCGATCCAGGAAGCGTCGCTGGACGTGCGACGCCCCCTGCGGCTGCTGGAGACGCGCTCCCAGGCCGCCTGCCACCCCATTCGCGTGGGCGTGCCGGAGACCGAATACCTGAAGTGCTTCATCCTCGAAGCGGCGTAGGGGCACTTATTCCGGCAGCAAGGTCACCCGCAGCAACTCGCCATCGAGATCGTATTCGCGCACCGGGTGATTGCCGTTGCCGAGACCAGGCTCGGTGGCACCCGTCCGCAGTTGCGCGCAAAGCGTTTCCGCCATGAAATGCGCCCGCCGCGATTCGAGCACACGCTCCACCCGCTCCGAGCCCC
>JBDIBK010000226.1:0-4361 GCA_039812845.1 Bryobacterales bacterium | reverse complement strand
GCGTCCGGGGCGACGACTCCCAGAAAATCGCCCTCATGCACCACCCGCACGTTCGGCGGCAAGCGATCCACGCCCCGGACGCGTTCCATCTTCGCTTTGTAATGCGGACCCCGCACCATCGCCCCGAACAGCATGCCGGGCAATCGCAGGTCGCTCGCATAGAGGGGAGCGCCGGTCACGATCTCGCGGCCCCGCACCGGCGGAACGGACTGCCCGAGAACCTTCCATTCTTCCGGCCGCACTGGCGTTCGTTCGGCCTCGGGCGCGATGCGGTTCTCTCGCGCGATCCTCGCTGCGTCAATGAGCGACATTCGCTGGCCGGCGGGGCCATGCATCACGCCATCGATCAGCCGCACATCCGCCACTGACACGCTCCAGGCCCGCGCCGCCACCGCGAGGAAGAGCGCGCGAGCGAACGCCGCGGCCGCACGAACCGCCGGAACGGTCTGCGGTGAAGTGAGGCTGGCCCAGGTGCCGCCGTCGTCCGGCACGCGCGCGGTATCGCCCATCACCAGGCTCGCCCGCCCAACCGGCACGAACAACTCTTCGGCGATAGCCTGGGTTATCAGCGTGCGAGAACCCTGGCCGAGCTCCACCTTGCCGGTGAAGCCGGTGATGTTTCCCGATTCTTCAAAGAGGAAGCGGGACGAAATTTCTTCGGGCAGCGCGGCGTCGTTGCCGCTTCTCTCCTGGGCGCTCAATGGCAAGCGGACGGTGAGCAGAATGCCGGCACCCGCCGATTGCCAGAAGGCCCGGCGGCTGAGGGCAAACGTATACCGCGGCGGTTCGAAGCGCTCGAAGCGTTCCGGTTCGATTGCGCCCGGTGCGAACTCCGTCCGACGGCGGTAAGCCCGTTTCCCCTCCCCCGGATGCGGCTCCGCTTCAAAGCGGAAGATGCGGCGCTCAGCCATGGCGCGGCCCCCCGTTGCCGGATGGCTCGGCCCGCATCGCGCGTGCCGCCGTTTGCACCGCCTCAACGATCCGCGGATAGGTGCCACAGCGGCAAATATGCCCCTCCAGCCGCTCCTTAATCTGCTGCGGAGTAGGGTTCGGAATCTCTGCCAGCAGGGCCTTCGAGGCGAGAATCATCCCGGGGGTGCAGAAGCCGCATTGGAACGCCCCGTGGCTGAGAAAGGCTTCCTGCAGGGGGTGCAATCCTCGCGGAGCGGCCAGCCCTTCAATGGTTTCCACCGGCTGGCTGCCCACCTCCGACACCGCGATCAAGCAGGATTTCACGGGCTTGCCCGCGATCAGCACCGTACACGCGCCACACAACCCTTCCCCGCAGCCATACTTGGTGCCGGTCAGGTGCGCCACATCCCGCAAAACGTCAAGCAGCGGAGTTTGATCGGGAGCTTCCACCTCCCGCGGATTGCCGTTGATATGCAGAGCGAAGAGCGGCATAAGGCACGACGGAAAACAAAATGGGCGCAGACTCCATGCTAGGCGGCTTCACCGCCTGAGGCAAGGACGTCCGCGCCCGGAAGCGGCTTGGCGGGCCGCTTAGAAGAGGCTGTACGCGACGGTCAGACCGGCCATCACGATCGCCACCATGCTCATGAGCTTGATGAGGATGTTCAAGCTGGGGCCGGCGGTATCCTTGAACGGATCGCCCACCGTATCGCCAATCACGGCCGCTTTGTGCGCCGAGGAGCCCTTCCCGCCCATGTTGCCTTCCTCAATGTATTTCTTCGCGTTATCCCAGGCTCCGCCGGAATTGGCCAGAAAGATCGCCAATACGAAGCCCGCGGAAAGCCCGCCAATCAGCAACCCGAAGACTCCGGCCACGCCCAGCACCAAGCCGACGATGATCGGCGTGGCGATCGCGATGGTGGAGGGGACGATCATTTCCCGCTGCGCTCCCTTCGTGGAGATCTCAATACAGCGGGCATAGTCGGGCTCCTCGGTGCCTTTCATGATGCCGGGGAAAGCGGCGAACTGCCGCCGAACCTCGTCCACCATCGAACCCGCCGCCCGGCCCACCGCCTGAATGGTGAGGCCGCAGAAGACGAACGCCAGCATGGAACCGATAAAGATCCCCAGCAGCACCAGCGGATTCATCAGGTTGATGTTGTAGAAATCCACGAAATCAAGCAGCGTCGCCTTGGCCGTCTCCACCTTCGAGTGGTCCAGCACCAGTTCGTTCGCTCCCATGCGCATCAAACCGATGCGCAGTTCTTCGATGTAAGAGCTCAGCAGCGCCAGCGCGGTGAGGGCAGCGGAACCGATGGCGAAACCCTTGCCCGTGGCGGCGGTGGTGTTGCCGAGGGAATCGAGCGCGTCCGTGCGCTGCCGCACCTGGGGCGGAAGACCGCTCATTTCCGCGTTACCGCCGGCGTTGTCGGCGATCGGCCCGTACGCGTCCGTGGCCAGCGTGATGCCCAGAGTGGAGAGCATGCCCACGGCCGCGATGCCAATTCCGTAAAGGCCCAAGTTCAGATTCTTGATGTCAAAACCCGACGCACAAAGGAAAGCAAAAAGCGTACCGACAACTACCGACATCACCGGAATCGCGGTGGAAAGCATGCCGGTGCCGATGCCGGAGATGACTAGCGTCGCCGGTCCCGTTTCGGCCTGCCTGGCAATTCCCATCGTGGGCTTGTGGCCTTGCGACGTGTAATACTCGGTCGCCTTGCCGATGACAACACCGGTGAGCAAGCCGACCACCATGGAGCCCCAAACGCCAATCGCGTTGGGAATCGTCAGAAACTGCATGATGAAGAATGAGCAGACGATGATGAGGATGGTGCTGGCGTTCAGGCCGCGGCCCAGCGCGTCGAGCAGGTTCCGCTGCGAAGCGTCCTCCTTGGTGCGAACGAGGTAGACGCCCACGATGGAAAGGATCGTGCCCACGGCGGCGATCACCATCGGCGCGATCACCGCATTCAATTGCACGGTGGGGTTGTCCACGAAAGCGGCCGCGCCCAGGGCGGCGGTGGCGAGAATCGCGCCGCAGTAGGATTCGTAAAGGTCCGCGCCCATCCCGGCGACGTCGCCCACGTTGTCGCCCACGTTATCCGCGATGGTGGCTGGGTTGCGCGGATCGTCTTCCGGAATCCCGGCTTCCACTTTGCCTACCAGATCCGCCCCGACATCCGCCGCCTTGGTGTAGATGCCGCCGCCCACGCGGGCAAACAGCGCCTGTGTGGAAGCGCCCATGCCGAAGGTGAGCATCGTTGTCGTGATCACCAGGAGATTGTGCCCGTCTCCCGCCTCCGGCGGATAGAAATAAGAAAGCACCATGAACCAGACGGAGATATCCAGCAAGCCAAGGCCCACCACCACCAGCCCCATCACCGCGCCGCTGCGGAAGGCCACCGAAAGCCCTTCGTTCAGAGTCTTGGAGGCCGCATGCGCGGTGCGGGCCGAAGCGTAGGTCGCGGTCTTCATCCCGAAGAACCCGGCCAACCCGGAAAAGAAGCCTCCCGTCAGGAAGGCGAACGGAACCCAGGGGTTCTGCACGTCAAGCACAAAAGCCATGAACGCCAAGAGCAAGGTGAGAGCCACAAAAAAATAGCCGACGACACGATACTGCTGCTTCAGATACGCCATGGCGCCGGTGCGAACGTAAGACGCAATTTGCGCCATGCGCGGCGTTCCCTCCGACTTCTTCATCATTTGCGAATAGAACAGCCACGCAAAGAGAAGTGCGATCAACGAGCCGATGGGTGCGAGAAAGAATACGGGGTTCGACATAGATTCGCCTTTACTGCTCCTTTTGAATGGGGGAGTATCGATTTTCAGAGTGCTTCAGAATCAGAGACATACGTTCTGAAGCCTGCCATTCTGACATCATTCGTCAGAAAAGGCGATACCCCGCTGAAATATCACCACTCAAGTACACATCATACAAATTTCAAAGAATAAAAGACAAGAAAATCTGAAAGAATTTTGGAGACGACCCCGCTTTCCCGGCGTCTCGGAACGCGGTTCAGTACTATGGGAGCCCTTCGGCACTCTTCGCCGCTCGTTTCCAGCAGCCATTATCACCGATCCGGATTCCCCGCCCGAAGGCGGCAACCCGCGCCGCACGAGTGGGGTATCTTTGGATAAACAAGGCCGGCCCGTTCGCGGCCGCGTATCGGCGATGCAGCCCAAAGCGTTTCTATGAGCCTGAGTGTTTCCATGAGCCAGAATGCTTACGAAATCAACCTCTATCCCACCAAGGCACAACCTCAGCTTCATATCGACAACCTCTACACGGCCGCCTATCTCCGCGGCTTCGATCCCGTCCCCATTGAGACCGCTTCCGTGCTGGAGGTGGGCTGCGGAACCGGGCTCAACCTGCTCCCGATGGCCCAGACCCTGCCAAATGCGGAGTTTGTCGGCGTAGACTACGCCGCGCGCCCCATTCAGATTGC
>JBDIBK010000225.1:0-4517 GCA_039812845.1 Bryobacterales bacterium | reverse complement strand
AGCCGTTCCGGGTGGCGCATTGATAAGAATGACATACTCGCAGGAGTAAAGCAACTCGGCGTCCACAACTTTGCCGATTTTCCAGCTACCGTGCAACGGGATGCCGCGCTATCGCATTGATTCTGAACAGCAATAGGCACGAAGAATTTTTGTTGCAAATGGAACAGGATTTTTCTTCGAGAACGTCCGGTTCATGAGTCTCTCGCTGTCAAACGCGAGAATTCCACGGACATCCGGCTGCGGATTCACCGCGTCCGGTTCTTAAGTTGTGCCGTTTCCTCAGATTTTGCAGCCCCGAAAGCGAAAAAGCGCGGTTCCCGACAATTGCCGGTGCCGCGCTTCTTCGTTCACTGAAACTTCGGCTTTGGTCTGCGCCTTGTTATCGCTAGATCCCCGTCTCCACCCAGCAGCGCTTCTGATCGCTCTCGATGATCTTCTCGAGCAGCCGCATGCCAAGCAGTCCGTCCTTGAACGTCGGGTACTCTGCCGCGGCCGAGGGGTCCGCCACCTTGTGATAGAACGCGCGGTACACGTTCTTATGCGTATCGGCATAGCCCTCGTTGTGCCCGCCCGGAAGCGACGCATAGGTGCGCGCCTTCGGACCCAACAGAGATGGATCCTTGAGCAGCAGCTTGTTGGCTTCGTTCCGCTCGCCGATCCACAGTTCGTTCGGCCGTTCCTGATTCCAGATGACGCCCCGTTTCGTGCCGAAAATCTCGATCTGGAAGCGATTCTTGCAGCCGGCAGCCAATTGCGTAACCGTGAAAGCCCCGCGCGCGCGGTCGCCCAGGTGAAGGAGAACGGCACCGTAGTCCTCGGTATCGATCGGAACTTCGTCGTAGTCGTCGGGCATGAAGGTCTTGCCGGCAAAGGCGTCGATCGCCATTTTCGGCTTCTTGCGGGTCTTGTGGAACGTGGCAAGATCCGCGCACAGCGCGGTGATCTTGAGGCCGGTTACGTGCTGGATCATGTCCATCCAGTGGGAACCGATGTCGCCGACGGCCCGCAGCGCGCCGTTGTCCTTGCGTTCGATACGCCAGTTATAGTCGGTATCGTAAAGCAGCCAATCCTGCGCATAGGTGCCCTGCACGGAGAGAATGTCGCCGAGTTCCCCCGCGGCGATCATTTCCCGGATCTGCTGGGGCAGGGGATAGTAGCGCAGATTGTGATTGAGACAGTTCACCGCACCAGTCCGGGCGGCGGTATCGACGAGGTCCTGGGCCTGCGTGACGTCGAGCGCCAGCGGCTTTTCGCAAAGCACGGCCTTGCCCGCTTCCATTGCCTCTTTGGAGATCGGGTAGTGCAGCGCGTTGGGGGTGCATACGTGTACAGCCTGGATCGATGGATCCGCGAGCACCGTCTTGTAGTCCGACGTCGACTTCTCCACGCCAATTTGCCGGGCGAAACCGGAAGCCAGTTCGTCCGTCAATCCGGCGACGCATGCGATGTCCACATTGCCCAGTCGGCGGATGCCTTCCGCATGCACCGCGCCCATAAATCCGGTGCCGATAATTGCGGTCTTAATTCTTGCCATTGTTGGGGTAACCTCAGTTCCGAATCGCTCCTACCAGGCCCGCGGAAGATGCGTAAAAAACCCATTCTGCGCAAGCGGGAGCGGGGATTTCACCTCACACTGTATCGCAGTTGTTGTTAGACTGGGAGTTCTTCGAGGCCCATGATCGTACGAATTCGTTTACGTCTGGGGCCCACGCCGAGACCCAAGGATCCACTCAGCCGCAAGGCGTTGCCGCGACGCGGAATTGCCTTGGCCACGGCGGCCCTGCTATCGCCCGCCGCGCTGGTAACATTTGTTTTATGCCTGTGGAGTCTCGCCGCGGATCTGGGCTACTCAGGCACTTTCGGCATCCAGCATGGCGTGTTTTCACGCTGGCAGACTTGGCTGCTTTTGTCTGTCCTGATGCAGGCGGTTTCGCTCGGATTGAACCGCTACGGCGACCCCACGCTTCATTCGGAGTGACTGGCTGTTTAGTGGTCCAGCCCATAGCGGCTTCCCACCCCGCGAACCCCCGCCTCCAGCGCCGCCCCGTAGAACGCATCGCTGCGCATGCGGACCTTGCGTTCCTCGCGATCCGGGAAAGCAAGATGCTCGAGTTCGTGAAATAGTACGGAGAGCAAAGCAACCCGATACCGCAACTCCCCGCTTTCCATCGCCTCCGCCCCCGAAGCCATACTTGCCAGCGGCCGGGGTTGCCATTCGGCAATCTGCTGGAAAGCGAGGTCCACTTCCCCCACCGGCAACCCCGTCTCCGCCTGCAAGCGCTTCGTTGTATCCGATTCCAAACCGCGAGGGCATGCGTGGCCGAGCACCCCGCCGGCGTTCCGTTCCTCGAAGCGCACCACCACCATCGGCGGAAGCGCATTCAGCACATCGGCGTACACCTGTCGGGGATCCGGTTCCATCACGGTGAGCAATTGCACCCAGGCCGTCCGGAGGCTCTCCGCTGCCTCCTCGCCGCGGCGGGTGCGAGGGTGCCGGACCACGAGAATCGGCAGCGCTTCCAGGGATTCGAATACGCGCACTTCGTGGCCGCGCAGCCGGTCCCAGAACCGCCGCCACGGGCCGGGCATGTAAATTTTCTGTGCGGGAGGCTTCCTCACGCTGTGGCACCCGCCGTCAAGGCGTCCTTTCCGAAGCCGGAGGAACTCCGTTTGATATGCTGAGAGGGTTCCCCCACAGACCCATGGCACATCGCAGCCGCAGCATGATTTCCTCGTTCGGGGGTGGCCCCGTTCCTCCGGCTGTGAAGTGGCTGCTCATCTCCAATACCGTCATCTTCCTCCTTTATTTCTTCGCCGGCATGCTGCATGCCGGGGGCCTTTTCCGTCTGCTGGGCCTCTCCCCGCTGATGGTGTTGCAGTACGGAACGGTCTGGCAATTTGTCACCTACATGTTCATCCATTCCCCCACGGGAATTGGGCACATCCTGTTCAACATGCTGGCGCTGTGGATGTTCGGGTCCGACCTGGAACGGGACTGGGGAACCCGCTTCTTCGTGAAGTATTACCTCCTGTGCGGGATCGGCGCCGGCGTGATGGATCTGATCATCCGCGTGCTTTTCGATATCCAGAAGAACGTCGTCATTATCGGCGCCTCCGGTGCGATTTTTGGCTTGCTTCTGGCATTTGGCATGCTCTATCCGAATCGGACGATCCTGTTCATGCTTCTGTTCCCGATCCAGGCGAAATACTTCGTCATGATTATCGGCGGAATCGCCTTTCTCATGTCATTCCAGTCCGGCGACGGTGTGAGCCACGTCACCCACTTGAGCGGAATGCTCTTCGGCTTTCTCTACCTCACCGCGCGGCGGAAGCGCTTCCGCCTTGTCCCGTATCTGAACCAGGAATATCAGGCCTACAGACTGAGGCAGGCCAAGAAGAAGTTCCAGGTCTATATGCGGAAGCGGGATCGCGACGAGGACCGGTGGGTGAATTGAGGGGTTCCCAGACCAAGGCTTCCTCGCCTCCCCGCGATGAGATCTCCGGCCTAAATAGACAAAACTGGAGCGATGCGGCGCAGCGATAGAACCGTTGGCTGGCCCGCCCGCATCCCAGATAATTGAGGAGAGCATGCTCCGCACGATCCGGGAACAAATCGAGACGATCCGGCTGGAAGATCCGGCGGCCAAGAGCATCCCGGAGATCCTGTTCTGCTACCCCGGCTTGCAGGCGATCCTCTTCCACAAACTCTCCCATTGGCTCTACCGCAAGAAGCGGTTCATGCTCGCTCGCATGGTGAGCCAAACCGCGCGCTTCCTGACCGGCATCGAAATTCACCCCGGCGCGAAGATCGGCCGCCGCTTGTTTATCGACCACGGCATGGGGATCGTCGTGGGAGAGACGACGGAAATCGGGGATGATGTGCTGCTCTATCAGGGCGTCACCCTGGGCGGTACCGGCAATGAACGCGGCAAGCGGCATCCGACTCTGGGCAATGGCGTGGTGGTGGGCGCGGGGGCGAAAGTGCTGGGGAACATTACGCTCGGGGATTGCGTGAAAGTGGGCGCCGGTTCCGTGGTGGTGAAGAATGTTCCCGCGAACAGCACCGTGGTGGGAATCCCCGGCCGCGTGGTGAGAAGCATGGGCGAGAAGATTGCAACCCTGGCCCACGGGGACTTGCCAGATCCGGAGGGGCAGCGAATCGACGAGCTGATGCGCCGCCTGCAAGTGCTTGAATTGCATCTGGAATCGCTCGAAGCGCGGCAGGGCGCCCCCTGCGACGATGCGCCTCTCCCCTCGAACAAGCGGCACTCCACCAGCTAGAGCGCGGCTTGCGCGGCCTCCGCGTCGAACGCAAAGGCGAAGCCGTCCGCCGCCACTTGTCTTAGCTCGGCCTCGCAAAAGCCGAAAGTTTCGTGGGCGATTTGAAACTCCCGGTTGAGGGACGTGTGGAACATCGCCGGGTCGTCCGTATTGAGCAGCACCGGCACGCCGGCGTCGAAGATGCGCCGCAGGGGATGAGCCTCCAGGGAAGCCACCGCGCCGGTCAGCACATTGCT
>JBDIBK010000224.1:0-4540 GCA_039812845.1 Bryobacterales bacterium | reverse complement strand
TTCTCGGAGAACGAATGGATCGCGCCCTTTGCCGCCCAGAAGACGAATCGCGTGGACTTCGTCGTCCTGCTCGCCCCGAGCGGCATGCAGCCCGTGGAGCGCGTGCTCGCGAACCTTGACCAGGAACTGCGCTCGGAGAATCTCGTGCCGGACGACATCGCCGCCGCCAAGGCGCTGGTAAGCGATCTGGCCGAAAACCTGCGCACGGGAGACATCGGCGAGAAGCGCACCGCGCTCATCCAGCGCTGGGACGCCGCGAAGAACACCGCCTGGTTCAAGGCCGCGGGCTTCCCGGACGAGGTTCCGCAGGCGGGCAATCTGAGCGCCGCCACGACCTCGCTTTCCTTCGACGCGCCCGCCCTCTGGGGCGAGGTGACCGTCCCAGTGCTCATTCTGGCCGGGTCGAACGACCCCCTCAGCCTGCCCGAAACGCTGCGGGACCGCTTCACTGCGTACTTTGCGAAAAATGAAAAATCGGCGTGGAAACTGCAGATCATCCCGAACGCGAATCACAAGATGCTTGTCGGTGCGGATTCCTACGATGCGCTCGATGCCGAGTTTCCGCCGGGCCTGTTCGACAGCCTGGCAACCTGGGTGAAGGACGCCACCAAGCCCCCGATGCCCGTGACGGCCGCGCGCTAATCGAGCAGGCTTCGCAGGAAGCGCGGTTCGGCGTTGCCGCCCGAGAGCGTGATGCCGATGCGCTTCAATCCAGCGGGCAGCTTCCCGCTGAGCGCGGCCGCGGCGGCCACCGCGCCGCTGGGCTCCACCACCACGCGCAATTCGGCCATCAGCAGACGGGCGGTTTCAACGATTTCTTCTTCCGTGACCGTGAGGACGTCTTCAACCAGCGCTTGCAAGATGGGGAAGTTGTGCGCGCCCACGCAGGTGGTGCGCAGGCCGTCGGCGATGGTATCGGGCACCGGGATCGTCACGCGCTTCCCGCCGAGCAGGGATTGCTGCCCGTCATTGCCCGCGAGCGGTTCGACGCCGAAGACGCGAATCGCCGGGTTCGCCGCCTTGGCCGCCACCGCGCAGCCGGCCAGCAAGCCGCCGCCCCCCAGACACACGAGCAGGGCGTCCAGTTCCGGGGCCTGACGCATCAGCTCAAGCGCGCACGTGCCCTGGCCCGCCATCACCCAAGGGTGATCGAAAGGCGGGATCAGGGTGCCTCCCCGTTCGGCCAGCACCGCGCGGGCCACAGCCTCCCGGTCCTCCTGAAAGCGGTCGTAGAAAATCACTTCCGCGCCCCAGGACAGGGTACCCTCCAGCTTCACGCGGGGCGCGTCCGATGGCATCACGATGGTGGCCCGCGCACCGGCATCGTGGGCCGCGATGGCCACCGCCTGCGCATGGTTGCCCGATGAGAAAGCCACCACTCCGGCGGACAGATCTTCGCGCGGAATCCGCCTCACGAAATTGGCCGCACCGCGCAGCTTGAAGGAGCCGCCCCGCTGGAGATTCTCCGCCTTAAAAAAGAGACTGGCGGAAGCACGCTCGTTGAGGCGGTCGCTTTCGAGCACAGGAGTTTCCCGTGCCAGCGGCCGTATGCGAACGCTCGCTTGTTCAATGTCGTCCAGGGAAATTGCAAGGGGCAGCGGAGGACCCTCCTTCCACGGCGGCAACGGAAGCGCCTTTCGCCGGACGCGGTCCGCCCTCGGCGAACTCGCTCAGGAAGCGGCGCTTGGCGTCAAATGCGCCGGCAGTTCTTCCGGCGGCGTCGGACACTCTTTGGCCTGACGCCACAGGCGCTCCAGATCGTAATACTTGCGGGCCTGGCCGGAGAATATGTGGACGATAAAATCGCCGTAATCCATCAGAATCCAATCGGCCTTGTCGTAGCCCTCCACGCCCAGGGGAAGCCGAGTGCGGCCCTGCGCCTCCTTCAGGCGGCGCAGGATCTCGTCGGAAATCGCCTGGTTCTGGCGCTGGTTCGTGCCCCCGCAGATGAGGAAGTATTCCGTAAGGCTGGTGACGCCGCGCAGGTCGAAGATCCTCAAATCTTCCGCCTGTTTCGCTTGCGCGCCGCGCACGGCCTCAATCAGATCCGCGGGGAGGGGAGTCGCCGTGCTTTCCAGGTTCTCTTGAATATGGTCGCTGGAGGGCTGGATGGGGGAGGAGGAACTCAGATTGCCTTCAGACACGCGGGTTATTTTCGCTCTCCGTTAGGGATGTGGGCTGCTCTCCAGTTCGCTGGTTCACACAAAATCGCGGCAAACGCTTCCGGCAGCTATCGTGTCCATGGTACTACAAACGAAGGGCCTCGCCCCCAGCAGACCCGTTACACAGTGGACCCGTTACACGGCGGACCCCCAGCGAAGCGAAACTGACCGCATGGACACGACACCCCTCGAAATCCTGATCCCCGCCGAGCAAATCGCCCGGCGCGTCGCCGAACTCGGCACCCAGATTGCCGCGGATTACCCCGCCGCGGAACCGCTCCTGCTGGTTGGGGTGCTCAAAGGAGCGTGGGTCTTTCTCGCCGATCTCGCCCGCGCCATTCCCCGGCCCGTAAGCGTGGACTTTCTCTCCACATCGAGCTACGGACGAGAGCGCACCTCGTCGGGAGAAGTGAAGCTGATCCGGGACCTGGATGAATCCATCGAAGGCAAGCATGTGCTGCTGGTGGAAGACATTGTCGACACCGGTGTCACGCTGTCCTATCTGCGTCGGGTGCTGGGGCAGCGCCACCCGGCCAGCCTCCGCATCGCCACGTTTCTCGATAAGCCGAGCCGGCGGAAGGAGCCTGTAGAGATCGCGTATCGCGGCTTCGAGGTTCCGGACCGCTTCGTGGTGGGCTATGGCTTGGACTATGCGTCGAAGTATCGGAATCTGAAGGACCTTTGCGCCCTGCTCGACGACGTGCAAGCTGGCGGGGCGGGCGCGGCGCGGCCCTAAGCCTTCTTCACCGGTTCCGGCAGGTCAAACGCGGCGCATTCGGAAGCGAATCCGCACCGCTTGTGGCTGCCATCGCAAAAGGGCTTGTTTTCCGAATGGCCGCAGCGGCACAAGCTGACTCGCTGGCGTCCCGCCAAGCCATATTCGCATCCAGACTCGTCGTGAATGCTGAAATCGCCCTCGATCACAATCGAGCCGTTGTTCCGAATCGTCACCCTGGTAGCAGCCATTGTCGAAGAATGGTAGCACAGACGCGCTGGATCGGCCTAACCCGTATGCGATCCTTTGAATTGTCCGGCAATTTGGACCTTGCGAACGCCAGAATTCGCGGATGCCGGGTAACCACGCCCTTCCGCGAAGCGCCTATCTCAATGTTGAGTCTCAATTTCCGGCGCCACATCCGTGGAAGTGCGCCCTCTCGACAGGGCCGCGACGCTCGTCGAACTTGTATCCGCCAGGTTTGGGTTCGTTCCGTAATTTTGTCCAACTCCGTTGATATGAAGGAGTTGCGATCCTAGTTCCCTTACGGGCATCCGACCGGGAGCCCGTAAGAACCCCGGACCATATCCGGGCTTTGGGTTCGTTTCGTAAAACGGCCACCTTGGCGGAGCTCGAATCTTTCTCTGGCGTGGCCGGCGCTCGAATCTATTGAGAATCGCCCTTGCTTTCGCGGGAGGCGAAACAAATATCCTCTCTCATCGGAGAATTATCAGGTGTCTTCTTCATTCAAAACGATCCTGGCCATCCTGGTGCTTGCGGGCGCGGGAGCGGGCTTCTATGTGTACCAGCAACGCAGCCCCGCTGCCGCCGAAACCAAGGGCAAGTCCGCTGGGCCCAGCGATGTGCGCACCGTCACGGTGGAAACCACCGAGAGCCGGGTGGGCCAGATTCGGGAGCGATTGGCGCTTACCGGTGCATTGAAACCCAAGGAACAGGTGGACGTAACCCCCAAAGCGGCCGGGCGCGTGGTGAGGCTGCTCGTGAATGTGGGCGACACCGTCGGCAAGGACACCCTGATTGCCGAACTGGAAGACGATGAGTTGCAGCAGCAGGTGAACCGCGCCAGGGCGTCGATCAACGTCGCCGGAGCCTCGCTCTCGCAGCGGGAAGCGGAGCAGGCGAATGCCAAATTGAACCTTGAACGGGCGGCAACGCTGTTGAAAGACGGGCTGATTCCCCGCCAGCAGTTTGAAACGGAAAAAACCTCCGTGCAGGTTCTCGAAGCCCAGGTGGAACTGGCCCGGGCGCAGCAAAAGCAGGCCGAAGCCGAATTGCGGGAACTCCTCATCCGCCTGGAGCAGACCAAGGTCTATGCGCCAATCAATGGCCAGGTTTCCATGCGCAATGTGGACGTGGGCGCGCTCGTGGGGCCATCCACGCCGATCGTGCAGATTGTCAATATCAAGACGCTTGTGACCTCCACCTCCGTCCCGGAATCGGACGTGGCCAAGATGCGGGTGGGCACGAACGCCACGATTCGCGTGGATGCCATGCCGGACCAGCCGTTTAGCGGCCGCGTCGCCCGCATCAGCCCGGTGCTCGACCCCTCTACCCGCTCCGCGACGGTGGAGATCGAGATTCCGAACCCCAACATGCAGCTTCGGGCGGAGATGTTCGTGCGCGTGGAAATGAACCTGGAATC
>JBDIBK010000223.1:0-4610 GCA_039812845.1 Bryobacterales bacterium | reverse complement strand
CGGGAGCACTTGAAACACCGGGGCACGGAGTTCTGGGAATACGGCTACTGGTGGATTGAGTGGGGCGGGCAGTTGAACACCATTCACGACAACGAGCGGATTCGATTCGAACTGCTGGCCATCGTGATGGGCGTGTGGGATTACATCAAGAACAGCGGCGACCATCCGAATTCGAGGCGCTGGGCTCTCGACTGGGTGGGCATGGTGCCGGGCAAGCGGGAGAGCCGGCGGCTGGTGGGGGATTCGACGCTGAAGCAGCAGGATCTCGAAGACGGCGGGCGCTTTGACGACGCGGTGGCGATCGGAGGCTGGCCGATGGACGATCATCCTCCGGGCGGATTCGACCGGGCGGACCTTGCGCCGGCACAGCAGATCCGCACGAAGGAGGTGTTCAACATCCCGTATTCCACGCTCTACAGCCGGAACATCGAGAACCTGCTGATGGCGGGACGAAACGCGAGCGCGACGCACGTGGCATTCTCTTCAACGCGGGTGATGGCGACATGCGCGGTGCTGGGGCAGGCGGCGGGAACGGCCGCGGCGCAGTGCGTGAAGGAAGGGGTGACGCCGCGGCGGATCCGGGAGGAGAAGCCGCGCCTGGCACGGCTGCAGCAGGCGCTGTTGCGCGACGACCAGACGATCGTGCGGGTGAAGAATGAGGACCCGCTCGACCTCGCGCGGACGGCATCGGTGGAGGCTTGCGGGCACGAGGAAGGGCGTGAGCCGGCGAAGGTGCTGAACGGAATTGTCCGCGATATTCCGAAAGGGACGGACAGCCCGGCGGTTGCCAACCACTGGGCCGCGAAGATCGGCGAGGAGCCCGCCTGGATCGAACTGGTATGGCAGCAGCCGCGGCAAGTGGGATGGGTGCAACTGACCTTCGATACTGGCTTCCAGCGCGAGCTCACGCTCACGGCGAACGACTCGATGACGCGCACCATCATTCGCGCGCCGCAGCCGGAAACGGTGCGCGATTACGAGGTGCAAGTGAAGCGGCCAGGCGCGCCGTCGTATGAAACCGTGGCCAAGGTGGAAGGGAACCACCAGCGGCTGAACCGGCTGGCGTTCGAGGCGAGGCCGGTGGAACGCCTGCGCGTGCTGATTTCGAAGACGAACGGCGATCCGCTCGCGCGGGTGTTCGAAATTCGCGCCTATACGAAGAATCCGATTGTCTGAGGACGGCGATTCCGGGCGTTCGCGCACTGCAAGCGCGGATGCCCGGCGGGGGCGGACTGGCTGGCGAAGCGAGGCCGGGGGACTGCGCTTTTGGCCTAGAATAGGAGATTCACCAGCCGATGAAACTCTCGATTCTCATCCCGGTCTATAACGAGCGGATTGTGCTGGAAAGCAGCGTGCAGCAGGTGCTGCGCGCGCCGCTGCCGGAGCGGATGGAACGGGAACTGATCATGGTGGACGACCGTTCCACGGACGGAACCTGGGACATCCTGCACAGGCTGGCCGGGGAACACCCGGAGATCCAGCTTTACCGGCACGAGAAGAACCAGGGCAAGGGCGCGGCGATCCGCACCGCGCTCAAGCACGCCACGGGGGACTTCTGCCTGGTGCAGGATGCCGACCTTGAATACGACCCCAACGAATATCCGCTGCTGCTGAAACCGCTGCTGGACGGGCGCGCGGACGCCGTTTTTGGAAGCCGCTACCGTGGGAGCGAGCGCACGCGCATTCTCCCGTTCTGGCATTCGAAGATGAACGCGACGCTGACGCTGATTTCGAACATGTTCTCCAATCTGAATCTGACCGACATGGAGACGTGTTACAAAGTGTTCCGGACCGATCTGCTGAAGAGCATCCCGATCCGTTCGGACCGCTTTGGATTCGAGCCCGAGATTACGATGAAGGCGTCGAAGCGGAAGCTGCGCATCTATGAGGTGCCGATCAGCTACCACGGGCGCAGCTACGAGGAGGGGAAGAAGATCAACTGGAAGGACGGCGTGCAGGCCCTCAGCACGATTCTGCGCTTCTGGCTGATCGACGATCTGTACACGGCTCCGTACGGGCGGCTGCTCTTGAACAATCTCTCCGGCACGCCGCAGTATCTGCGATGGATTGGCGATCAGGTGACGCCGCATCTTGGAGACGCGGTGCTTGAGTTGCGGGCGGGCACCGGCCATTTGAGTTCCCAACTGATGGCGAAGCGGCTGCGCTACGTGGTTTCGGACAAAGATCCGCTGATGCTGCACGCTCTTGAAAATCGCTTTCTGCGAACGCCCAATGTGCAGGTGGCGGAGATCGACCCAGGGGATCCCCAGAGCTTCGCGGCGTTCGCCGGGGCGTTCGATTCCGTGGTGTGCCTGAACGTGCTGGAGTTTGAGAGCGACCCAGCCGCTACGCTGAAGGCGATTGCCGGCGTCTTGCACGAAGGCGCGAAAGCGGTGGTGCTTGTGCCTCACAAAAAGGTGCTGTTCGGCAGCATCGATAAGCCGCTCGGGCATTTGAGGCGTTTTGAGCGGCGCGAGCTGACCGGGATGATGACGGCGGCCGGGTTGCGCCCGGTGGCGGTGAGGGAATTTAACCGCGTGGGTTCGCTTTCCTGGTGGATCTACGGCAAGATCCTTCGCCGGAGGCGGGTGGCTAAGGTAACGTTAAAATTGTTCGATAAATCGATGTGGCTATGGCGACGGCTGGACCGGCTGATGCCGTGGCCGGGCCTGTCGCTGATTATCGCGGCGGAGTTGGATGCGGAAGCGGGGCGTCCCGCGCCGGAAGCGGGGCGGGCGCTCGCCGAAGTCGCGGCCGCCTCGAACTGACGAGGAACGGTTGAAAGACGCCGGCGATCTGGGAACAGAGCGATGCAAGCTCAGGGAGAGTTTCAGGATGAGTTTTAGGCTGCGGCACGTGATCTGCAATGAGATTTATCAGGGCTGGGACTTTGCGGAGAGCTGCCGTTCCATGCGCAAGTTCGGTTACGAGGGGATTGAGATCGCGCCGTTTACGCTGTCCGAAGATCCCGCGAGCATTTCCGCGGACGCCCGCCGGGAGCATGCCAAGATCATCCGGGAAGAAGGATTGGTCTTCGCGGGCTTGCACTGGCTGATGGTGGCGCCGAAAGGCTTGCACGTGACGACTCCGGACAAGGCGCTGCGTGAGCGAAGCTGGCGGCACATTCACGATCTGGTGTCGCTGTGCGCGGATCTTGGGCCGCGCGGAGTGATGGTGTTCGGCTCGCCCGCGCAGCGCGCGACCACCGGCGGGTTGAGCGCGAATGAAGCGACGAAGCATTACCGGGATCTGCTGGCCTGGGTTGCGCCGTACGCGGAGCAGCGCGATGTGCGTATTCTGGTGGAGGCGCTCCCAAAAGACCAGTGCGATGTGGTGGAGACATTGGAGGAAGCCGTCTCCATCGTCGATTCGGTCAACAGCCCCGCGATACGAACGATGTTTGACACGCATAACGCGGTGCTGGAGGAACGGCCCCATGCCGAACTCGTGGAGAAGTATTTCCCCTACATTGAACACGTTCACGTAAACGAGATGAACGGCGGCCATCCGGGGACGGCGGACTACGATTTCAAGCCCGTGCTCGCCGTGCTGGCCGCGCGGAACTATACCGGTTACGTGAGCCTCGAAGCGTTCGATTTCAAGCCGGGCGCGGAGAAGATCGCCAAAGAATCGATTGATTACCTGAATGCGGAATATGCGAAGGTGGCGGGTTAAGGATTAGCATGCCAAAGTATGTTGTGACAGGGGGCGCCGGCTTTATCGGATCCGCCACGGTGCGTGAATTGCTGCAGGAAGCCGATGCCGAGGTGGTGGCGATCGACAACCTGCTATCCGGCAAGCGCGCGAACCTCGCCGAAGTGCTGGAGCGCATCTCGCTGGTAGTGGCGGATATCCGCGATTACGACACGGTGCTGAAGCATGCGCGGGGCGCGGATGTGGTGTACCACCTGGCGGCGATTCCCTCCGTGCCGCGCTCGATCAGCGATCCCGTGCCCTCGCACGATGTGAACGTGAACGGCACATTCAGCGTGTTCCGGGCGGCCGCCGACGCGAAGGCGCGGCGTGTGGTGTACGCGGCGTCGTCGTCGGCGTACGGCGATACCGAGGTGCTGCCGAAGGTGGAAACGATGCGCCCGCTGCCGAAGTCTCCGTACGCGGCGCAGAAGCTGATGGGCGAATACTACGCGCAGGTGTTTCAATCCTGCTTCGGCCTGGAGACGGTGTCGCTGCGCTACTTCAACGTCTATGGGCCGCGGCAGGACCCCAACAGCCCGTACAGCGGCGTGATCTCTGTGTTCATGAAGAGCCTGCTCACCGGCAAGGCCCCCACGATCTTTGGCGACGGCCGGCAAACGCGGGACTTCACTTACGTGGAAGATGTGGCCAGGCTGAATGCCATCGCGGGGCGGGAGCCATCGGCCGCGGGGAAACTGCTGAATGCGGGGAATGGGAATCGCTACACGCTCAACGAAGTGTGGGAGACGCTTCAGCGCATCGCCGGCGTGCCGCTGGCCGCAAAGTATGCCGATGCGCGCGCCGGGGATGTGAAGGATTCGCAGGCCGATATTGCGGCCATCCGGGAAGCGCTTCCGTATCGCCCCCAGTTCGAATTGGAAGACGGGCTGCGCCGCACGTTCGAGTGGTATCGG
>JBDIBK010000222.1:0-4611 GCA_039812845.1 Bryobacterales bacterium | reverse complement strand
CCGCCTTCACGCCCGCCTTCACGCGGTCCTCCCTCGCGGGGCCGCCGCTCTCTGCGGCGTGGGCGCGCATCGCCGGTGTCGCCGGTCATCTTGCGCCCGCCCTCCAGCACTTCGCCCTTGTAGATCCAGCACTTGATGCCGATCACGCCGTAAGTGGTGTGCGCTTCGGTGAACCCGTAGTCAATATCCGCGCGGAGGGTGTGCAGCGGCAGACGGCCCTGCAGATACCATTCGCTGCGCGCGATTTCCGCTCCGTTCAGGCGGCCGGAAACCCGAACCTTGATTCCCTTGCAGCCGAAACGGAGCGCAGAATCCACGGCCTTGCGCATCGCCCGGCGAAATGCCACGCGCTTCTCCAACTGCGTTGCGATCGATTCGGAAACGAGCTGCGCGTCCAGCTCCGGCTTCAGCACTTCCTGGATATCGATGAAGACATCGCGCTTCGTGCTCTTGGCCAGATCGGCCTTCAGCTTTTCGATCTCCGCGCCCTTGCGTCCAATGACGATGCCGGGGCGGGAAGTGCGAATCGTGATCCGGAGCTTGTTGCCGGGACGGTCGACCTCGATGGAGCTGAGGCCCGCGGCTTTCAGCCGTTTGACGAGCGACTCCTTCAATCTCTGGTCTTCCTGCAGGACGCGCGAGTAATCCGCCTTCGCAAACCAGCGGGAACGCCACGTTTTTGTGATCCCTAGCCGGAAACCATAAGGATGTGTTTTTTGACCCATCGTTTCTCTCTCGATTCGTCTTCGGCCTGACTCTTCTTTGGCCTAACTCTTCAGCCCGCCTCGCTCTCGCCCGGCCGCGGCTATTCCGACTCCGGCCGTTCCGCCACTTTCACCACAATGTGGGAGATCCGGCGCTGGTAGCGGTAGGCGCGGCCCATTGGCGCGGGACGGATGCGCTTCATGCGCGGCCCCTCGTTGACGTACGCTTCACTCACCACCAGCGTGTCCACATCCACCTCGGAGGACTTGTTCTCGGCGTTTGCGATCGCGGACCGCAGCACCTTCTCCACCGTCGGGGCGATCCCCTTGTTTGTGGTCTGCAGCACCGTGATCGCTTCTTCCGCCTTCAGGCCGCGAATCAGGTCGATCACCAGGCGCGCCTTCTGCGGCGATACTCGGACGTGTCGTGCTTCGGCTCTTGCTTCCATCGTGAATTCTCCCGCGAATTCCCCAAGGCTCACGCCCCGGAAGAACTACCCGCGCCCTCCCGACTTGTCGGACTTGCCCACGTGGCCCCGGTAGGTGCGCGTCGGCGAGAACTCGCCCAGACGGTGGCCCACCATATTCTCTGTCACATAAACGGGGATGAACTTCTTCCCGTTATGAACCGCGATCGTCTGGCCAATGAACTCAGGCAGGATCTGCGAACGCCGCGACCAGGTGCGGATCACCCGTTTCTCGTTGCTCTCCGCGGCCGCCGCCAGCTTCTTCACCAGATGGTCGTCGGCGAATGGACCCTTTTTTAGAGATCGGCTCATGCTTCGTTACCTGTTCTTTCCCTGTCCTCGAACACCGCTTCGTCCGCCGTGTGCCCTTAATAGCCTCGGTTAACCCTTCTTCCGCCTCGAAACGATGGCGTTGTCGGTCCGTTTGTTGTTGCGCGTCTTGTAGCCGCGCGTCGGAACGCCCCAGGGCGTGACCGGATGACGGCCGCCCGACGTGCGGCCCTCGCCGCCGCCGTGCGGGTGATCCACCGGATTCATCGTGACGCCGCGGTTGTGCGGCCGGCGGCCCAGCCAGCGGCTGCGGCCCGCCTTGCCGAGCTTCTGATTCTCATGGTCGCTGTTGCCGACGGTCCCGATGGTAGCCATGCACTCCGAGGAGACGCGGCGCGTTTCCCCCGAAGGCAGCTTCACGAGCGCTACGGCGCCTTCCCGGCCGAGCAACTGCGCGCCCACGCCGGCGCTGCGCACCATCTGCCCGCCCTTTCCGGGGCGCAGTTCGATGTTGTGAACCGGCGTGCCGGGCGGAATGTCCTTCAGCTTCAGCGCGTTCCCCACCAGAATGTCGGCGCCGTCGCCAGACACCACGGAGGCGCCCACTTCAAGGCCGTTCGGACACAGGATGTAGCGCTTCTCCCCGTCCGCGTAGTGCAGCAGCGCAATGCGCGCCGAGCGGTTGGGGTCGTATTCCACCGACGCAACCTTGGCGGGAACGCCCGCCTTGTCGCGCTTGAAATCGATCACGCGGTAGCTCTGCTTATGACCGCCGCCAATAAAGCGCACAGCCACCCGGCCCGTGGACGAGCGCCCGCCGGATTTCGTCTTGCCTACGGTCAGCGACTTCTCCGGCGTTTGCTTCGTGATGCCCTCGCGGGACACCGTCGTCATGAAACGGCGGGATGGCGTTATCGGTCGGTATGTCTTAATCGGCATCGGTCGGATCTCCGCTCTCCCCGGCACGCCGGGAAGTTCCTCAAAAACTAGATATCTGCGTACTCCGGCACTTTCTGTCCGGGCTTCAGCCGCACGTAGGCCTTCTTCCAATCCGGAAGATAGCCCGAGTACCGGCCGCGCCGCCGCAGTTTGCCGTCGAGGTTAATGGTCCGCACTTCGGCCACTTTGACCTTGAAAATCGATTCCACGGCCTGGCGCACTTGCGTCTTGTTGGCGCCGACGGCGACTTCAAAACACAGCGTTTGCGCGTTGTCCTTCAGATCGTGGCTCTTTTCGGTCACGATCGGCCGGCGAAGGACGCGATATACGCTAAGAGCGGCAATGTTGCTCATGCCAGTGCCTCCGAGAGTTTGCGCGCGGCTTCTTCGGAGAGAACCACGTGCTTGTGCTTCAGCAAGTCGTACACGGTCACCTCGCGGGTGAGGGCCAGTTTCACACCGGGCAGGTTGCGCGACCCCAGATCGAGATTCCGGTTATCGACGCCGTTATCGACGAGCAGCACCGTCGCCGCCGTGTCGAGCGTCTTCAGAACCCCGGCCATCGTCTTCGTGCGGTGATCCGCCAGGGCGAATTCCTTCACCACTTTCAACTCGCCGTCGCGAAGCTTGGCGGAAAGTGCGCTGCGCAGTGCGCCCAACTGCATCTTCCGGGGAAGCCGGTAGGAGTAGTCGCGAGGCCGGGGGCCGTGAACCGTGCCGCCCTTGCGCCAGATCGGGGACCGCACCGAACCCATGCGGGCGCGCCCGGTGCCCTTCTGTCTCCAAAGCTTCTTTCCAGATCCGGCCACCTCGGACCGGGTCTTGGTGGAGGCCGATCCCTGCCGGCGGCAGGCCATGTAGTGCCGCACGGATTCGTAGATCAGGTGCTCTTTCACCTCCGCGCCAAAGACGGCATCGGAGAGTTCGAGATCGCCCACTTTCCGGTTATTCAGATCCAACACGTCAACCATCGGCATGGCGCTATCTCCTCGACCTTCTCACCACAACGTAGGAGCCCTTCGGCCCTGGAATCGCTCCCTTGATCGCGATCACGTTGTCTTCGGTGTTCACGTCCACAATCTCCAGGTTGCGCACCGTCACCTGGGCGGAGCCCATTTGCCCGGCCATGCGCATCCCCTTGAATACGCGGGACGGATAGCTCGACGAGCCAATGGAGCCAGGCGCGCGATGGAACATGGAACCATGCGAATCTTCACCGCCGCCGAAGTTGTGGCGCTTGATCAGCCCCGCGAAACCGCGTCCCTTGCTGGTGCCCACCACGTCCACAATCTGGCGCGTCGCGAAGGCATCGGCGAGAATCTTGTCCCCGGCCTTGTAGTCTCCGTCGCCCGGAGCCAGGCGAAACTCCCGGAGGAACTTCGCGGCATCGAGTTCCGCGGCCTTCAGGTGTCCCTTCGCCGGCTTGGTCATGCGGGAAGGCTTCAGATACTCGACAAGGGCCACCTGGATAGCGTCATAGCCATCCTTGGCCGGCGTCTTGCGCTGGACAACCACGCACGGCCCGGCCTGCAGCAGGGTTACGGGCACAACCTGCCCGTCCGGCCGGAACATCTGCGTCATTCCGATTTTCTTTCCAAGAATTCCTGGCACCATAGCTTTGCGCTGCCTATCTCGTCGGGTTGCCGGCTATTTTCTCCAGCAGCCCGACTGTAATTCTTCACACAGCCTTTGGCGGTGAATCCCCTGAAATACTTCCAGGGCTTGCCATGCGATTCATGGCGGCGAACTTCACTGCCGCTACTTCCGGTCTTTTCCGAAAGCCTTGATTTCCACGTCCACGCCGGCGGGAAGGTCAAGCTTCATCAGCTCGTCCACGGTTTCCTGCGTGGGCTCCAAAATGTCGAGCAGCCGCTTGTGCGTGCGGATCTCGAATTGCTCCCGGGACTTCTTGTCCACGTGCGGCGAGCGGTTTACGGTAAACGTGTTCCGCACCGTCGGCAAAGGAATGGGACCGGCAACGCTCGCCTGCGTCCGCAGGGCCGTCCGGACGATATCCTTGGTGGATTCGTCGAGGATGCGGTGATCGTAGGACTTGAGCCGGATGCGAATTCTTTCCCTGATTGCCATGTGTCCTTCTCCTTCATGCGCGGCGCGCGGAGGCCGAATGGCCGTCGCGCGCCGCCACACGTTCTAGCTAGTCCAGAATTTCCGTCACCGTGCCGGCGCCCACCGTGCGGCCGCCTTCGCGGATCGCGAAGCGCAGACCCTTGT
>JBDIBK010000221.1:0-4678 GCA_039812845.1 Bryobacterales bacterium | reverse complement strand
GAAACCCGCTACCGCCAGCGCTATCTCGATCTGATCGCCAACCCGGAAGTGCGCGATGCGTTCGTCACCCGCGCAAAAATTGTTTCTTCCCTGCGAAGGCAGCTTGAGGCACGCGGCTTTATCGAGGTCGAAACCCCGATGATGCAGCCCGTTTATGGCGGGGCGGCCGCGCGCCCGTTCGTCACCCACCACAACACGCTCGATGTGGATCTTTATCTGCGCATCGCTCCGGAACTCTACCTCAAGCGATTGGTGGTGGGCGGCCTTGAACGGGTCTACGAAATCAACCGCAATTTCCGCAATGAAGGCGTCTCCACGCAGCACAATCCCGAGTTCACCATGCTGGAGTTCTATCAGGCGTACACGGATTTCGCCGGGCTGATGGATTTGACCGGAGAACTCCTGCGGCAGGTGGCCATCGACGCCACGGGCGGGACGGTGGTGGAGTATCAGGGGCACCAGCTCGACTTCGGCAGCCTGCGGCGGCTCACCATGCGGCAGGCCGTCGTCGAGTACTGGCCGGAGGAAGTGAAGCCCACGCTCGAACAGGTGGCGGACCCCGAATGGCTGAAGCGGCACTCCGGCAAAGCGACCGCGGGGGAAGCGCTCGGCGACGTGTTTGAGAGGGTGGCGGAGCACCACCTGATTCAGCCCACGATCATCTACGAGTATCCGGTGGAGCTTTCGCCGCTCTCCAAGCAGAACGCGGCGAACCCGGCAATGGTGGACCGCTTTGAGATTTACGCGGCCGGCATGGAACTCGGCAACGCTTATACGGAGTTGAACGATCCGCAGGAACAGCGGCGCCGCTTCGAAATGCAGCTCGACATGAAGCAGCGCGGCGACGAAGAGGCGCATCAGATGGACGAGGATTTCGTGCGGGCGCTCTGTTACGGGCTGCCGCCAACGGCCGGCGAAGGCATCGGCATTGACCGCCTGACGATGCTGCTCACCAACAGCCGCTCCATCCGGGACGTGATTCTTTTCCCGCAACTGCGCCCAGAAGGCCCCATCGGGATTGCCGCCCAGTTGCGCGAGCTGGAAGGTTGATGCGTGGCCCGCGCCTCGTTTGAATTCTTCGTCGCCAGCCGCTATCTGCGGGCGCGCCGCAAGAATGCCGCCATCTCGCTGATCACCGTCATCTCCATCGTCGGGGTGGCCGCGGGCGTGATGGCGCTGGTGATCGCGCTCGCCATCAATAACGGGTTCCGGAACAATCTGCAATCCAGCCTGCTGGGTGCCACGGCGCACATCAATGTGCTCGAAAAAGTTCCCGGCGCGGGCATCGGCGATTGGAAGCCGGACGAAGAGAAATTGCGCGGCCTCGAAGGGGTGACGGAAGTCTCCGCCGCGCTCTACGGCACCGTGATTCTCACCGGCCCGCAGCTCACCGAGAGCGCCGTGCTCAAGGGCATTGACACCCAGGATGCCGCGGCACTCCACCGGTTGGGCGAGGCGATCAAGCAAGGCGACGCGCGGCGCCTCGGCGAATCGAGCCCATTCCCCGCAATCGTCCTCGGCTCCAAACTCGCCGAGCGCACGGGCATGATGCTCAACAGCGTGGTGAACGTCATCAATCCCGCCGGGGAACTCACCCCCTTTGGCCCGAGGCCGATCTCGGTTCGCTTCCGCGTGGTGGGCATCGCCGAAACGGGCTTCTACGACATCGATGCCGGATGGGCCTTCACCTCGCTCGACAGCGCCCAGCGCATCATGGGCATGAACAATGTGGTGAACGCGATCGAGGTGCGGCTCAGCGATATCTACGCCGCCCCCCGCGTCGCGGAACAGGCCGTCGCACTGCTGGGCAAGGAGTTTGTGGCGCAAACGTGGATGGAGCAGAACCGCCGCATCCTCGATGCGCTGCGCATGGAGAAGGTGGTTACAGTCATCACCATCGGGCTTATCCAGTTGGTGGCCGCGCTGAACATCTTCATCGTCCTCGTGATGCTGGTGATGGAGAAGCACCGCGACATCGCGCAGTTGATGTCGATGGGGGCGAAACCGGGGCAGATCCGGGGGATCTTCATCACCCAGGGCGTGTTGATCGCCGTCGTGGGAATCGTGATCGGACTGAGTGCCGGTTACACCCTTAGCTATTTCGCCAATGAATACCGCTGGATTTCGCTCGATGCCGAGGTGTACGCGCTCAGCCACGTGCCCTTCGAACCGCGCTGGATAGATTCCATCTGGATTGCCGGAGTCACGCTCTTCGTCAGCTTTATCGCCACGCTGCACCCGGCGGGCACGGCGGCGCGGATTCCCCCGGCGGAGGCCCTTCGCTATGAGTAGCGCATTTCCGCGGCCGTCCGGCAGAGAAGGAGCCGGCGCATGGCGACGCTAGCCACCCCCACCGAAGCGCTGCCGCCTACCGGACCGCTTCAGCGCCTTCTGTTCCAGCGGCCGGAGTGGTTGGTGCTGCTCTTCGCGCTCGCCATCTTCGGGGTGGGTATCGCCGCACCGCCCTATCTGATGGACGACGTCGATTCCGTGCAGGCGGTGATCGCCCGGGACATGCTGCGCTCCGGCGACTGGGTGACGCCGCATATCAACGGCATTGCTTATCTGGAGAAGCCGCCGTTCAAGTATTGGCTGATGAGCATCAGCTTCGGGATCTTCGGCGTCCATGATTGGAGCGCCCGCATCCCGGTGGCGATGGCCGCCATCCTGCTTTGTTTCGCCACCGCGCGCATCGCCCGCTGGGCCTTTGACGCGCAGGTGGGCCTTTACAGCGGGCTGGTGATTTCGACGTGTGTCGGCCTGTTCCTCTTCACGCGCGTGATGATCTCCGACGGCATGCTGACGCTGGCCATTCTGCTGGCGCTGGGCTGTTTCCTGCGCATGATGGAGCCGGAAGAGACGAACCCGCGAGCCTGGGCGATGGCGATGGGCCTGTGCCTGGGCATCGGCACGCTGATCAAAGGTTTGCTCGCTTGCGTCGTTCCCGTGGGCGCGATCTTCTTCTACCTGCTGGCGACGCGGCAGATCCCGCGGCTCGAAACATGGAAGCGCCTGCACATCCCCGAATGCGCCGGAATCGCCATCGCCGTTGCCGCGCCCTGGCACATACTGGCCATGCTGGCCAATCCGCCGTTGTTCGATTTCACCCTGCACGCCGGGCCCGGCCAGTACCGCGGTTTCTTCTGGTTCTATTTCTTTAACGAACATTTGCTGCGCTTCCTCAATCTGCGCTATCCGCGCGACTACAACACGGTGCCGCGCGTGCAGTTCTGGCTTTATCACCTGCTTTGGGTGTTCCCGTGGACTGCCTTTCTGCCGGGCGTCGCAAAGCTGCGGTTCCACGACGCGAACCGCGCTTCGCGCACGCGCCTGCTTTGCCTTTGCACGATCGCCTTCGTATTGCTGTTCTTCAGCTTTTCGACCACGCAGGAATACTACACAATGCCCGCGTACCCGGCCTTCGCCATTCTGGTTGCCTGCGCCATGGCCCGGCGGGAGCCGAAGGAATCGGCGGCCTGGAACCGCGTTGCACGGCTCGCCACCGGGGCGATTTTCTCTTTGGCGCTCGCCGCAATCGTCTTCCTTCTGTGGAGGGTGTGGAACATCCCGGTGCAGGGCGACATCGCCGGCGCGCTGAGTTCGAATCCCGAAGCCTACACGCTGGCTCTGGGGCATCTCGAAGATCTGACCATCGATTCGTTTGCGTATCTGAAGCTGCCCCTGCTTGTGGCGGGCGTGGCGATGCTGGCCGGAGCCGCTGGAGCCCTTCTCTTCCGGGGCTACCGTGGGGCTTTGGTGATCGCGGCGGCGATGGTGATGTTTTTCTCCGCGGCCCGTCTGGCGCTCACGGTGTTCGACCCCTATCTCTCCACGCGGGCCCTCGCTGTCGCCTACGATGCCGCTCCCGCGGGCGAACTGGTGTTCGACGACCAGTTCTACGCCTTCAGCTCCGTGGCGTTCTATGCCGATGAGCGCGTGCTGCTCTTGAACGGGCGCGTCACCAACCTGGAATACGGCAGCTACGAGCCCGGCGCTCCGAACGTCTTCCTCAACGACGCCGAGTTCGCCGAACGCTGGAAATCCGCGCGGAGATACTATCTGGTGGTCGCGGCGCCGCGAGTTCCCCGAATCGAGGCTGTGGTGGGCAAGGAACACCTGCATCCGGTGAGCGAGAGCGGCGGAAAGTTTCTTTTCACGAATCATCCGCTCCAAGCTGGAAGCCGGCCTGGTGGAAGCGCGAAGCCATGAAGATCGCGATCGACACCTTTCCGTTTCTGCTGCGCAGCGCCGGGGTGAAGACCGCGCTCTACGAGTGGGTGAAGGCGCTGCGGGCGGCCGGTTCCGCGCATCGGATCTCCTGCTTCCCGTATCTGGATCTGCCGGAGACGCTCGACCATGAGCGGTCTCCGTTGCCGCGGCTCAACACTTGGCTGCGCCTGGCCTACGTGCATGCGTTCAACAAGGCCCCGGCGCTTGCGCGGAACGTGCTCGCCCCGCGCGCCGGACTCTTCCACATCTCAATTCACCTGCATCAGCCGCCCACGAACGTGCCTGTCTCCACCACCATCCACGATATGACCGTTTGGCTGGTGCCGGAGACGCACACTCCCGGCAACGTGCGTGCCAACAAGGCGTTCGCCGAGCGCGTCTATCCGCAAGCGCGGGGGCTGATCGCGGTCTCCCAGGCCACGAAAGACGATGCGTGCCGGCTGCTGCG
>JBDIBK010000220.1:0-4708 GCA_039812845.1 Bryobacterales bacterium | reverse complement strand
GAGGTACGGGAACTCTCACTCGATAGTCCTGTACGTTTCAGAGGGTTTCCTCCGAACAGTGGCGGCGAAATCGCGGATGAAAACGGCAAGTTTGCGGTCTAGAATTGCTTACACGCTGGAACGCGCTGGGTCCGTTTCGCGATTCCCGCGTGAAGGGAACAAGGGGCAATAACGATGAAGAAACTGATAATCTTGCTGGGGCTTGGCCTGCTATTGGGCTCCACGCTGCTCTCGGCCGCGCCGATGAAGTTCTACACGGTGTTCGAGCCGGAAGGCGGTGGAGGGCGGTCCGGGAGCGGGACCGGCTACTTCGAGTTCGATCCGGATGCCAACACGCTGTTCATTGACGTGAACTTTTCCGGACTGAGCGGAACGACGACGGTAGCGCACATCCATTGCTGTGTGACAACGGCGGGCACCGGAACCGTGGGAGTGGCGGTGACGCCGACGACGCTGCCGGGATTTCCCACGGGGGTCACGAGCGGGTCCTATAGCATCACGCTCGATCTCACTTCCGCGAGCACGTATACGTCCGGCTTCCTTGGAGCTTCGAACCCGGCAGACCCGGCAGGCGCGGAAGCCAGGCTCTTGCAGGGAATCCTGGATGGGAAGGCGTACTTCAACATCCACAGCAATCTGTTTCCGGCGGGAGAAATCCGGGACTTCTTGGCACCGGTTCCGGAGCCCGGCACGCTCCTGCTGACGGGTCTTGGCTTCCTTGGCCTGCTGGGCCTTCGACGCCTACGCGCAGGTTAGGCGGCTGAGCGGAAGGCTGCGGCATTGGGAAGGGCGCGCGGGATTGGGGAGACCGAGTCCGCGCGCCTGGAGAAAAATGGCGACGTCCGCGTGAAAACGGTGTGCAAGATTCACTCGGAAGAACTGTTCCCTCAGGGAAACCCGCGAGGGGATCGGTTACCCTTAGGCTATGCCGTTGGCCCAGCCTGACAAAGAAGCGATTCGGGAAGAATATGAACGTCTGGAGGACGCGTTTTACGCGCATCCCGCCGTGGCGGATATGCACGATATCCGCTTGTATCACTGGTATCACACGGTGGATCTTGGCAATGGACTGGTGACTCCCGGCCAGTACGACTATCGAGCGACGGTGAGCGCGTTTCCGTTCCCGGAGGATATGCGGGGGCTGACGCTGCTGGAGGTGGGTTCCGCCACCGGCTTTTTCGCGTTTGAGGCGGAGAGGCGGGGTGCCGCGGTGACTTCCGTGGAGCTGCCGTCGTTTCATCAATTGGACCGCTTCCCCGGCCAATCCCAGATGCGGCTCCTGCGGCGGCTCGCTCAGATGCGCACGCCGGACGCTCCGCTGGACACCGATCCGCTGGTGGCGATGTCGAGCGGGCAGACCTACTTCTATCACCTCGACGGCCCCTTCCAGTTCTGCTACCGCCATTTGAATTCCAGGGTGGATCGCGTCTATTCCACCATCTACGATTTGAAGCAATCGGCGATAGCGGGAAAGACGTTTGACTACGTGCTGCTGGGGGACGTGCTGGTGCATCTCTTCAATCCGGTGGAAGCGATCGCGACCGCGGCTTCGTTTGCTAAGGGGAAGCTGATTATCTCCCAACTGATGCCGGAGGTTGCGACGGAAGAGCCGATTCTGCATTACGTGGGGGGCGAGAACCTGGATGAGGACGATCTTTGCTGGTTCCTCCCGAACCTCGCGTTCTTCCGCCAGTTTTGCCGGAAGCTCGGCTTCCGCTCGCTTGAAGAAACGGGGCGCAACGCGGGGTTTCTGCGTCCTTCGGGCTACCCGTTTGACCGAAGCATTCTGGTGGCCTCGCGTTAGGCGCGAGACGCGGATATGCCCGCCCGGCGCGGCGGCTCCGCTGTTACAATGAAAGCCTTGCGGCGAGGCACTGAGACTGGGGATCCTAGCCGCTTCGAAGGAGGGGTTATGAAGGGCGATCCGAAAGTGATCGAGTTGTTGAACGTCAGCCTGAAGCGCGAATTGACGGCCATCAACCAGTATTTTGTGCACTCCAAGATGTGCCAGAACTGGGGATATACCAAGCTGGCCGCGTTCATGCGCAAGGAATCCATCGAAGAGATGAACCACGCGGATAAGCTGATCGAGCGCATCCTCTATCTCGAAGGCGTGCCGAACATGGTGGATATGTTTCCCATCCACGTCGGCAGCAATGTGAAGGGCCAGTTGGAAAGCGATTTTCAGCTTGAGAAAGAGGCAATTCCTTTCCTCAATGAGGCGATGGCGTATTGCTCCGAAGTGGGCGACAACGGTTCCCGCGAGCTCTTCAAGGAGATTCTGCTCGAAGAGGAACACCACTACGACTGGCTGGAAGCGCAGTTCGGCCTGATGGAAGAAGTTGGCATGCAGAACTACCTCGCCAGTTGGATGGGCGTGGGCGAAGGCCCCACGGGCAACTAACGATCGGGGCGATCCCGGCAACGATCGAATCCCGGCGGCGCGGCGATCTGGCGCAGCCCGCCGGTATCCAGGGTTTTCGCGTAACGCCAGACACGGACCTCGACCATGGCCTTGCCGTCACCGCACGACGTTCCGATTCCGCCGCGCGGCGCTCCCGCCGACGATCCGCCCCCCGGCTTCTTTGGCTCCTGGCGCAACGTTTACGTGTGCGTCGTGGCGTACCTGGCCTTGCTGATCGCGCTGATGTACGGGTTCCGGGTGGCGTTTGAGCGATGACGACGCTCGACTGGATCGTCCTCCTTGTCACGCTCGGCGGCATCGTCGTCTACGGGCTCTATAAGAGCCGAAACGCCAACACGGTTGAGAACTATCTTCGGGCCGGCCGCCAGATGCCTTGGTATGCGATGGCGCTCTCCATCATGGCCACGCAGGCCAGTGCCATCACCTTCATCTCCACCACCGGCCAGGCGTATGTGGATGGCATGCGCTTCGTCCAGTTCTATTTCGGACTGCCGCTTGCCATGGTGATCCTCTCGGCCACGGCGGTGCCGATTTATCACCGGGCCAATGTCTACACCGCCTACGAATACCTGGAGCAGCGGTTCGACGGCAAGACGCGCAGTCTTGTGAGCCTGATTTTCCTGATCTCGCGCGGCCTGGGAGTGGGCGTGGCGCTCTCCGCCCCCGCCATCGTGCTTTCCCTGATCTTCGGCTGGAGCGACACCACAACCTCGCTGGTGGTGGGCGCGGTGGTGGTTGCCTACACAGCGATCGGCGGGGTGCAGGCCGTCACTTGGACGGACTTCCAGCAGATGCTGGTCATGTTCGCGGGAATCGTCTTTGCCTTTTTTCTGGCGATCTGGCTGATGCCCGCCGACATCTCCTTTGTCGATGCGCTCTCGCTCGCCGGAGCGGCCGGGAGGCTGAACGCGGTGACGGTCTCCGCCGACTGGAACGACCGGTACACGCTCTGGAGTGGGCTGCTGGGCGGCATGTTCTTGGCCCTTGCGTATTTCGGGACCGACCAGAGCCAGGTGCAGCGGTATTTGCAGGGCAAGAGCATCGCGCACAGCCGCATCAGTCTGCTCTTCAACGCCGTGGTGAAGATTCCGTTCCAGTTCCTGATCTTGATGGTTGGGGCACTGGTTTTCGTGTTCTTCATTTTTGAAAAGGCTCCGGTGCTGTTTCAGCCGGAAGCGATGCGGGCGATCTCCTCCGAGGCGCAGGCAGCGCGCTTCGGGCCGATCGAACGGCGCTACGACGCGGCTTACGAAGCGAGGCGGCAGGCCGCGCGCGAGCTGCTTGCGGCCGATGCCGCGGGCGACAGCAGCGCCTCCCAGGCGAGCCTTGCCCGCTTCCAGCAAGCGGTGAACGACCTCACGGAAACACGCCGCGACGCATCCGCGTTGGCCGCGGAAGCAACTGGCGACTCCGGCAGCGTCAACGATACGAACTACATTTTTTTGCACTTCGTCACCAAGTACATGCCCGCTGGGATTGTGGGCCTGCTGATGGCCGCGATTCTCGCAGCCGCGATGTCCACGATTTCCGCTGAAGTGAACTCTCTCGCGACGGTAACGGTGATCGACATTTACCGCCGGATCAAGGTTGGGGGCAGCGACCGGCACTACCTGTGGGCATCGCGCATCTTCACCCTTTTCTGGGGCGCTTACGCCGTGGTGGTGGCCAACTATGCGAAGACGCTCGGCTCCCTGATTGAGGTGGTGAACCGCGTGGGGTCGCTCTTCTACGGCGGCATGCTGGGCGTCTTCATTCTCGCCTTTTACATGCGGCGCATTGGCTCCAACGCCGCATTCTGGGGAGTGATTCTGGGCGAGGCCGCGATCTTCGCGTGCAACTACTTCACGACGATTAGCTACCTGTGGTTCAACGTGATCGGCTGCGTGGTGGTGGTGGCGACGGCCTGGCTGCTGCAGGGGCTCGACCGCAAGCCGGCGCTCGGCGACGCGTAGCCGCTGTTTCTGAAACGGCACCGGAGCGCCGATGCCGCGCGCCGCGTTAACCTAAACGCCCGGAACCCGCCAGCGACGCTTCGGCATCGTTTACACGAAAGGCCGCATCCGGTTTCACGAACTCCGCCCGCACCAGCGCGAACGCGACGCTCTTGCCGAGGGCCGGGGAATAGGCCGCGCTTTTTACGGTGCCCGCTTCTTTTTCGCCCGCCATCACGGGTGCATCCGTGGAAGGCGCTTCGGCGGTATCCGCCACCAGCCGCACCAGCAGCCGGTTGACATTGCCGCGGGATTTCACGCGCTCGATGATCTCCTGCCCGATGTAGCAGCC
>JBDIBK010000219.1:0-4717 GCA_039812845.1 Bryobacterales bacterium | reverse complement strand
GCGTTCAACCGGAAGCACGCCGCGAGAGAACTGAAGTGGTTTGGCCAGGAATATTTTGAGCGGGCGGCGAAGACGGATGGCCTCGAAGCGGCGGCGTATCTCGAAGCACGGGAGAAAGTGGAGAAGGTGAAGGCGGAGTTCCACAAGCTGCTCGATGCGAGCGCGGTGGACGCCGTGGTCTGCTCGACGACGGACCCCGCCGCTCTCGCCGATCTGATAAACGGAGACCATCGCGGCGGAGACGGCGCGTCGGGCCCGGCGGCGGTGACCGGATGCCCGCACATCACGGTTCCGGCGGGACTGGTACACGGGCTGCCGGTGGGCTTTTCGTTCTTTGGGCGCGCGAACGACGAAGGCCGCCTGATCCGAATTGCGTATGCGTTCGAACAACTCACGAGCGCCCGGCGGCCGCCACTGTATTGGGAGCGGACGACGCCTTACCCTCGTCTGGCGCGCACGTAGCGGGGATTGTGCGTGGCGCCGATGCGCTTTCGACGCACGCCGAGGTTGTGATACGGTTTCCGGACATGGGCATGGCACGGACAAGGCGCAACTTTCTCGGGGCTGGCGTGGCCGGGGCATCCGCACTCGCGGCGGGCTGCGCATTCAACAAGCGGGAAGCGGAGAAGGCTCCGAACATCCTGTTTGTGATTGCCGACGATTGGTCCTACCCGCATGCCGGGGCATACGGCGACCAGGGCGTGAAGACGCCGGCCTTTGACCGGATCGCGCGCGAGGGGGTTCTCTTCACGCACTCCTTCTGTGCGTCGCCTTCCTGCACGCCATCGAGAAGCGCCATTCTGAGTGGGCGGCCGATTTACCAATGCGGAGAAGCGGGCGTGCTCTATGGCAGCATTCCCCAAGACCTTCCTCTCTTTCCGCATGCGCTCGAAGATGGCGGATATTTCGTCGGGTATACGGGGAAGGGATGGGGCCCGGGGCAGCCGGAGGCACTGGGAATGAAGCGCTCCCCCACCGGGAAGGCGTTTCAGAACAGACGCCATCCCGCGGGGATCCGCGCGGGGCTGGACCCGCGGGATTACGCCGCCAATTTCGCCGATTTTCTGGAGGCACGCCCCGAAGGGAAGCCGTTCTTTTTCTGGCTGGGCGGCACGGAACCCCACCGGGTTTACGCGCCGGGGGCGGGGCTCGATATCGGCAAGAAACTGAGCGATGTGAAAATGCCGGCGCAGTGGCCGGATGTGGAGGCCATCCGAGGCGACATTCTCGACTATTATTCCGAGGTGGAATGGCTGGACCAGCAGGTGGCGAAGGCGCTAGACGTTCTCGAGAAGTCCGGCGAGCTTGAGAACACGCTGGTGGTGGTGACCAGCGACAATGGCATGCCGTTTCCTCGGGCGAAGGTGAATCTCTACGATGCGGGAACGCGGATGCCGCTTGCCGTTCGCTGGGGGAAACGGGTTCCGGGCGGCCGCGTGGTGGACGATTTCGTGAGCCACACGGATTTCGCCGCCACGTTTCTGGAAGCGGCTGCATTGCCCGCGCTGCCTGGCGCTGCCGGCAAGAGCCTGATGCCGCTGCTCACATCCACGAAGAGCGGGAGGATCGATCCCGAGCGGGATCACGTTGTGACCGCGCTTGAACGGCATACGATGTGCAGGCCGGATGGCGCAACCTACCCGATGCGGGCATTGCGAACCGCCGATTTCCTCTATATCCGGAATTTCGAACCGGACCGTTGGCCCACAGGCGGGCCGGATTTTATTTCTTCGAACAAGAGGACGCATGGCGATGTGGATGCCTCCCCCACGAAAGATTTCTTTCTCGATTCGGCCAATCAGGAGAAGTACCGGACCCAGTATGAGCTGGGGTTTGGCAAGCGGCCGGCTGAGGAACTTTACGATGTGCGGAATGACCCCGATCAAGTGAAGAATCTGGCCGGAAGCCGGGCTGCGGTGGCGACGCTGAGCCGGTACCGGGACCGGCTGGAGGCGATTCTGCGCGGGGAGGGCGACCCTCGCATCGAGGGAAAGGACCCCTGGCAGGGGTATGTATACCGCCAGACGACGGGGTACGGGGCCAGTTTTAACGGGTCTCTCTCGGCGGAAGAGCGCGCGAAAGCGGCGGGAGCGGGGCCGCATAAGCCGGAATAGCGGCGAGGGGGGCGGGTGTGCTTCCGCGAGCAAATCGAGAACTGCCCTGTTGCTCTGGCCCGGTTTGGCCGATGAGTCCTACAGATACCTCGGATGGACTCTAAGGCGAACTACCGATCGGCGATGCGGGCGCTGACACTGGGGCTGCTAGCGCTGTGTCTGGCGGCATTGGCGACGCCCTCCAGCGGGCGCTACAGTTTTCGCGTCTACGAGCATCCGGACGGGCTCAAGGATCTGGTGATCCGGGACCTGCTGCGGGATCGCACGGGCTTTCTCTGGATCGCCACGCATACCGGGCTTTTTCGCTACGACGGGCGGGAATTCCGCCACTACACCACGAAAGACGGGCTGGCGGACAACTGGATCACCAACCTTGCGGAGGACGCGCACGGCGGGCTGTGGGCAGTAACGCTGAAGGGCCTCTGTCGCCGTAAGGGCGACCGGTTTGAGACCGTGCTGCCAGACCGCGCGTGGCTCCGGTTCCGCCCCAATACGGGAACACCGCTGGCGGCGGACAAAGAGGGGAACCTGTTCTTTTCCACGAACGATGGGCTGTTCGCGGTCTGGCAACGCGGGGGCAGCGACGCCGACCCGATTGCGCCGCCGCTGCGCTTTGAGCGGCTCGGCGTAACCGAAACGGAGCTTAGCACCACGAGCGGGCTGTTCGTGGACCGCGAGGGAGCGGTCTGGTATACCGCGCCGGGAGGCACACTGGTGAGGCGTTCCGCGCGGGACGGGAGGCGCGAGGAGGTGGATTCGTCGCTGCCGCCGGATGTCTGGGTGTCCGTGCTTGAGGACCGCAAGGGAGGCATTTGGCTGGCTGGCGTCTCCGGGAGGGTGTACGCGAGGCCGCCGGGGAGCCCGCGGTTTCGCCGCATGCCGGTGGCGTTTAGCGGCCGGGGCAGGATGTCGGTGACGCGCGGGAACGAGATGCTTGTTCCCGCGTCGTCGGGTTTCTCCATCGTGGAGGGCTATGGCACCGCGGTCGAGAAAATCGAAGCGGCCAGCGGCCTGCCTGGAGAGGTCATCGAGTGTTTCCTTGAGGACGGCGACGGTGCGCTTTGGATTGGTTCGGTGGGCACGGGGCTGATTCGCTGGATGGGTGGGCGGGCGTGGCGGCAGTGGCGGCTCGGCGACGGGCTGCCGGGGAACTTTGTCACCCAGATTTCGAGAGCGTCGGATGGAACGGAATGGGTGAGCACACTGAAAGGGCTGGTGAAGTTCGAGCCGCCGGCTGTGGAAGGCGGCGGATTGCCTTTGCGTGGGGACGGTGCGGGACGGCCATGGCTGATGCCGCGGCAAGTGCCGCTGCGTTCCGCTTTGGGGAAGACGCCGGCGGTGTATGCCGTGGGTGCCGGGCTCCAGGGGGAGGTCTGGCTTTCCCTCGGGCCCGGGAGTGCGCATGTGCTCGAGCCGGGCACGGGCAGGCTCACGGAATACGGGGCGGCGCAGGGATTCCCCCTGGGAATCGTGTGTCAGTACCTGGCGCATGACGGCGCGGTGTGGATCGCCCACACGAAAGGGCTTGGCGTTGTGCGGGAAACGGCGGGAAAGCGCGTTTACGAACAGGTCTGGCCCGCGGACGGCGAGGCGAACGTATACGGCTTGGGCTCGGACTCGAAAGGCGCGATCTGGGCCGCGACTTCGCGAGGATTGTTGCGCGCCGGCCCAAAAGGTATGCGCCTGTTCGACCGGCGAAACGGCTTGCAGCAGGATGACGTGTTCGGGCTGAGCGTTGCGCCGGATGACTCGATCTGGATTCACTACCGCCTTTCCCTGGGCGTATCTCATCTGATGATGGATACTCCGGAACTCCGCGTCCGGCATTACCGGGAGGCGCAGGGGCTTGCTTCCGACAAGGTACTCTCGATCGCCACCGATGCGAAACGGCGGGTATGGGTGGGCACGGAGTTTGGCGTGAGCGTTCTTGAGGGCGACCCGCCATGGATCACCTTCAATCGGGACCATGGGCTGGTCTGGGACGATTGCAGCTTCGCGGCGCTGGAGGCGGAACCCGGCGGCGCGATCTGGGTTGGCACCAGCCGGGGCCTATCCCGCTTCGAAGCGCCGGACCGGATCACTCGGGGCGCTCCGCCCGTCGTCTTCAAGGCGGTGCGTTCTGGAGGAGTGCTGGAGGGAGCGGTGGCGTCCGGCGTGCGGGTGAAGACTTCGGAGGAACTCCGCATCTCCTACGCAGCACTGCGTTTTTCTAACCAGAGCGCGATTCGATTTCGCTATCGTCTCGTCGAAGATGGCGCGGGCGGCAGCGCGGGGTGGGTCTTTACGCGAGACCGCGAAGTGAATTTTGCGCGGCTGAGCCCAGGGCTTCATCGGTTTGAAGTGGAGGCAAGCGAAGGGGGCGGCCTATGGTCGCAAGCCTCGGCCATCGAGATCCTCGTTCCCACGCCGTGGTGGCGGCAGTGGTGGGCGATCGGCCTGATGATCTGGACGGCTTTGGCGCTGCTGCGCGCGATGTGGAAGTGGCGCTACCGCCGGATGATCCACCGGCAGGACCAGCTCGAAAGCGCGGTGGGCGAGCGCACGCGGGAACTCGAGGTGCAGCGCGAACGCGCGGAGGCGGCGAGCCGGTTCAAGGACCAGAT
>JBDIBK010000218.1:0-4745 GCA_039812845.1 Bryobacterales bacterium | reverse complement strand
CACTGCGGACTGGAATCCGCCCCCGCCTGGCTCGACACCGCCCACTGGAGCGCCCGCTACAGCCCGCAACAATGGCAGGAAGCGCTCGCCCTCGACTTCCGCCTCGCCGGCGACCTCGACCGCCTCCGCACGGCCACCCGCACCGGCCGCCCCTTCGGCTCCGGCCAGTTCATCGCGCAGCTCGAAGAGAAGCTCGACCGCCGCCTCTTCCCCGCCAAACGGGGCCGGAAGCCGAAAACCAGTCCCTCCGAACAAGCCCCCGGCCCGGAAGCGCGCACCGACTGAGACATCCAGCCCGCACCAACTCCGGCGTCCGATAACGAAGAATCCCCCGCACAGGAACCGATGGATTCCAGCGGCATCCCGGAGAGCACGTCCATGCCAAACCGGAAGGCGATCCAAATCGAGCGAGCGCCTTCCCAATTCCCGTGCCTCACGGATGGGAATTCCAGGCCACACTCCACCCCGCTGGTCCCGCCAGCGCCACCACCCCGCGCCCCGCCAAACCAAAAAAACGGGGGACCTCGCCGAAACGGAATCCCCCTGAGTCATGCCCAACACCACAAAGCGCGAATGCGCTACAACGAATGCGATACAACCTCCGCGGCACGAACCGGCCACCGGCAGCCGCATCGCCGTCAATCAGCCGAAATCCTCATAGATCGCGAATCGCTCACACGACCGCCGCGGAGAAGATCCCCAGCCGGTTGAACACCGCCACAATCCGTCCGATGATGCCCACCACCAGCCGCGTAACGCTCTCCCTGGAATAATCCTGGCCCATCCCTTCGGTGATCGATTCATAGGCTTCTTCCACCACGCCGGTCACCAGTTCCAGCTTGTCCGCGCCCGATTTGGGCAGCGTAATGTGCGCCTCGGCAGCTTTCACCGCGGCCAGAATCGCGGGAAACAACTGCAGCGCCAGAACGAAATACTTCATGCAAACTCCTTTCTCAATGCGGAGGGCGAGTGCGCGCGCAGGCCCCGGAGTCCGCCGAGGAGCGTGGACCAATCAAGACGGCGGAACCCGGAACCTGTCGCGCTCGAAACCAGCATCTCGCTCGAGGAAGAGCGTCCGGCCCCGGAAGTGGCTGCGCCCTCGCGGCTCACTTCGTTCCGAGAATACGGGGCAAGGCAACCGTTTGCGGGGGGCCGATCCGGCAAGCACCGGAAAACACGACAGATATTTTCTCAAAACATCGGTGACCGCCCATCCGGCGCATCGCAAGATACAGCCTGATCGCGCAGCGATCCGAACTGCGCAACGCCCATTCGATGCTCTGTTTTACCACCTGGCGCGCCCGCCCCCGCCCATCCAGTTCCACGAATCCGAATTTCTTTCTCGCGTGGAATCAAGAGCTTCCAATTCCGACTTTCGGAGTCCATCCGTCTGGATGCGTATCCTCGTCGCGGGTGAGGAGAACTCTGTCTCTTCCCCCAAAACCAAGAACAAAGAATCCGAGGAGTCTCCCCATGGCCACTGCCAACCCCTTTCCCTTTCCAGCCCAGCCCGATTCCGGCACAGCCGATTTCAAGCCCTGGCAGCACACCGTCATTGACCTGCTCGCGCAGGGTGCATCCGTCGTCGAGGCCACGCGTCATGTCGGCTACACCACGTACGCCTTCTACAAAGCCTGTGACCGCAACGAAGAGTTCAAACGGCAGGCAAACCAGGCGCGCCAACTCCATCGCGCCGAGATCGCCGAAGAGTTCCACGACGCCGAGGCCTACGCCCGTGTCCTCATTGACGCCACCATGCGCGACGAACATCTCCCCGCCAGCCTTCGCCTGCGCGCCGCGCTCGCTATCCTGAATCGCAAGAGCGATCGCTGGCTCCCCACCCCGATCCCCTTTCCACAGGACACCGCCAACACTGTGGACATCGTGGACACCATGGACAACCTGCGCCACTTCGTCAATCTGGAAGGCGAAATCACCCTGGACAAGGCCAAGGACAACGACGCTCCGGCCGGTCCCCGTGAAACCCCGCTCGAAGTCCCCACGGAACAGTCCAAGGACGAATCCATGGACACCGTGGACAACCTGGACAACGCGGAGCCCACCGCCTCCAACGAAGAAGAAGAAGAGGAGGAAATCGACCCCGATCTCATCTACTGTCTGGGCAGCCGGGAGATGGCCGCTTCCTTTATGAAACTCCTGCGGGAGACGGCGTCCCCGTCCCAAACCGGGCAAACCGAGGCGTCCACGCAGTCGGGCGCTCCATTGTCGGCTCCTCAAACGGAACCGAATTCTTGCACGGTAGACGAGTAAGCGCGCGGTTGTTGCGAATCTCGGCGCTGGCCAGGGCGCATCCCCTTGGATTCCGCCCGCTCGGACGCGGCTATTCCACCGTTCCGATCACCGTCACGGTGATCTCGCGGTTGCGCGGCCGGTCGTCGAAATTGCACAGGACAATCTGCTGCCAGGTGCCGAGCCCCAGCATCGTCTTGATCACCGGATAGCTCCGCGATGTCCCGACCAGTGCACTGCGCAGATGGGCGCTGCCGTTCTCGTCGCCCCACCGCGCGTTGTGCGCGTAGAACTGGTTCGGAGGAGCAACTTGGTCGAGGGCCCGCCGCAGATCCGCCAGCGTCCCCGGCTCATATTCAATCGTCGTAATCCCCAGCGTGGAGCCCTTGCCGGAAATGTTCGCCAGCCCAGTCCGGACCCCGCTCTCTCGCACAACCTGCTGCACCGCGTCCGTGATATTCACGATATCGGTGTCGCCTTCCGCGGAAATGGGAACGGAGCGTTGAAATACAATCATTCGCGACTCCATACTATACCTCTGAGGGAACGATGAAAAGCTCGCGACACCACGGTTCCACCGGGAAGCCAGCTTGGTTGCCGGTCGCCGTTCCCATAATCCCACGCTGGCGCGCTGAGGTATCCTAAGAGAGCCTCGCGGATGTGGCGAAATTGGCAGACGCGCCAGATTTAGGTTCTGGTACTCGAAAGAGTGTGTGGGTTCAAGTCCCTCCATCCGCACCACTCCAAACAGAATCGGCACACTCGCCTGTGAACCGGAATTAAAGTACTGTTTTGAGTCATTTCCACTCGATACATCACAGTTTCTTATCCCACGTGCGCGAAATTCGGGTAAAATTCCGTTAAGAACCAATGTCGATAGCGTATTTGCAATACGGAGGAGACCAGAAATTTCACCTGGAATCGGGTCGAATCTGCCAGATCGGGCGCAGTCTCTCCAATGAAGTCGTCGTCCAGGATGCGGAGGTCTCCCGCCACCATGCCACCGTCGAGGTGCGCGGAAATGAGTACATTCTCTCGGACGCGGGCAGCCGGAATGGAACTTGTCTCAATGGCGTCCGCATCAGTGGACCCGTGCGTTTGAAGCATGGAGACCGCATCGAGATTGGGAACACCAAGGTAGTTTTTTGCCGGCCCGATGGCGGTCTCGGACTTGGCGTTTTTGGCGAGGAAGCCACCATCGCCGCCACCTTTGCCCCGGCCTCCAAGCTCAGCTTTGTTCTCTCCATGGCCGGCTTCGATAGCCTGGCGCAAAACGCGGATGCCTCACGCTTGGAATCGGCGCTGCTAGCTTGCCGGAACCAGTTGGCGCAGGCGCTTGACCGGCAATCGATTCGCGACGTCCGTTACGCCGGCGATCTCGTCATCTGCAGTATTGAGGAAGAGCACGGCGTTGCGGCGCGGGAACCGCTGGAGCGCGCGCTTCGCGCCGTGAGTGATCTGGCGATCGCTCTCGAACAGTTGCCCGCGCATGCCGGCGTCATGGGGCGAATTCAGGTTGCCGGCGCCCTCTGGCTCCAGGATTCTTACGGTGCGGAAGACCCCGCGTTGATCATGAAGAACGCTCTCGCGCTCGCCTCGGAAGCCGCGCGGAACGGGAGCGCATCCTTCCTCCTCAATCGGGAGAGTTCCTCGCGTGTCCGCGACTGGAGTGCCGCGAACGAAAAGCTCCTTCAGGAGCCGGCCGGAGGCGCGCCCCGGTTCCCTGGTGCAACCACCCTGCAGTTGTTCCAACTGCCGCAGCTTCTTCCGCTCTAGCGCCCAGTGTCGGTCGGCCCGCTTGCGCCCTGTGCCCTGTTGGTGTCCTTGCGCCGGTACAACCGCCAGCGGCGCTCATCCACTCTCCCCTGCCGCTTATCCCACCAGGAAAGCGGATAACGGTACGTATAATCCCAGACCTTCTCGTAGTTCTGGTCCAGGCCCTTGGGCATGATTCCGCGGTTGTCCCAAACCGCATACCAGTCCACGTCCGCGACATCGTCGTACGCGGTGGCGGGCAGACGGTCCCGGAAGTGAAGCGCGTGCGGATTCGTGGAGTCCAATTGCCCCACCCAGTCGAGCTGCGGCAGATAGAAGTGAATCATCATTCCCTGAACGTTGCGGTAGACCACCAGGCGTTCCCCCGCTTTCGCATGCTCGCGAAGATACTCCACCACCGGGTAATCCACCGTCCGGTTCAGTGTAAGCTGGCGTCCCACCATCCCCTCGCTCGATTCGATGCTGTAGTTGATGTTCGGCCAGATCAGCACCCCTAGAAGCAGCAGAGCCGCCAGCGTTCGCTGGCCCCGCCGGAACCACTCCGCCACCATCAGGCCTGTTAGCACCAGCGCGGCGGCCAGCACGTGATAGTAGTAGCGCGGGAGCCCCTTGTCCAGGCCCACGGCAATGGTCACCAGCACGGAAACCACGATCACCAGAATCGTCAGCAGCGTCATGCCGCTCAGCGGATCCATCGGGCGCTCCGGCAGCGGCCGCAG
>JBDIBK010000217.1:0-4761 GCA_039812845.1 Bryobacterales bacterium | reverse complement strand
CCCACTTCTCTTAACAGATAGCCATGCGCATGGGACGGTGCCGGATCTTGTTGCTCGCGGTGGGCCTCGCAATGGGTCTCAGCCACCCTCTGTTCAGCCATCCGCAAAGCACGCCGGATTCCGGCCCGTCCCCCGCGGCGACCCTTGCCTATCGGGCGAAACAGGCGCGCCAGTTCGACAGAGCGGTCGCTCTCTTTGAGGAGGCGCTGGCGTCGGACACGGATAACCTCCATCTGCGGAAAGACCTTGCCTATACGCTGCTCGCGGTCGGCAAGAGTGAACGTGCCCGCGACGAGTTCGGCGAAGTGCTCCGCCGTGACCCTAACGACAGCTACCTCGCCCTGGAATACGCGTTCCTCTGTCACGAGACGAACCGTCCCGAAGTCGCGTGGAAGATTTTCCACGACTTGCGAGAGGCTGCCAACCCAGAACACCGCGCCACGGCAACGCGGACCTTCAGCGGCATGGACGCGGAACTACTCGGCCGCATCTCGCGCCTGGAAGAGGCGCTCCGCCGCGATCCCGGCAATTACGGCAGCCACCTGGAACTGGCCCGCACGCGGCGCGTCCGCAACGATTACGCCACGGCCGCCAGCGAGTTCGAAGCCGCGTACCGGCTGAAGCCGCAATACGCCGAAGTGCTGCTGGAATTGGCGGATGCGCTTCGCAAGGCCGGCGCGAGGGAACGCGCCGCCGCGGTGACGCTCACCGCTTCCCGCTCCGCATCGGCCTATGTCGCCGAGCAGGCCAAGGAATTTCTGCCCGCCCGCTACCCCTATCTTTCCGAATTCGAAAGCGCCCTGCGCTTTGATGCCCGCCAGCCCTTGCTTCGCCGTGAAATGGGATTTTTTCTGCTCTCCTTGGGCCGCAAGCCGGAGGCGCGGACGGCGTTTGAGCAGGTGCTCCAGGAAGATCCCACCGACGTGCTTGCGGCCGCGCAGCTAGGGTTCCTGGAACTCGAACAAGGCCGGCGCGATGCCGCCATCCCGCGCCTCCAGGCCGCCCTCAGCACCACGGACCTCGCGCTGCGGCAGCGAATCTCCGATCTGCTCGCCAGGGAAGGCGCGCTGCCGGGGCCACAGGGCGCGGGGGCCGTCCCTCCTCCGGACGCCGCCACGGCAATCCCGCCAGCCACACTCTCCCAAAGCTTTGCGGACGCGGAAGAGGCGCGGGCGATGGCGCGCAAGAGCTACGATGCCGGTTTCATCCCGGATGCCATTCGCTTCTATCGGGAGGCGCAGCGGCTGGACCCCGCCAACTTCGATACCATGCTGCGCCTTGCCTGGAGCTTGAACATGGGCAAGCGAGACGACGAAGCGCTGCGCTGGTTCTCCCTGGCTGCCCGCAGTCCCGATTCCGCAATCGCCAGCGAAGCGAAAGCCGCCATCCGCAATCTCACCACGCCCGCGGCCTCGTCTTCCGCGATGGTCGCGGCCGCCCCCAGGGAGGGGCTGGTGGCGAGCCTCTGGGCGATGCCGCTCCATTCCACGCGCTGGGGCAGCACCTTCAGCTATGCGCAGGCAAAACTCGAATGGGAGCGGCCCCGCCTGCCCGTCGTGCCGTACCTCTCCGTGCGCTTCGTGGGAGACACCACGGGCGCGATTGGCGCGGCCAATCCCCAGTTTCTGTCGGAGAACTCGTTCATCCTGGGCCTGGGCGCGCGCACTCGCCCCTGGAAGGGCATCCTGGCCTGGGGCGAGGCGGGCTCCACCATGGCCTATCTTTCCTCCCGCCGCCAGGAGACCGGCCGGTTTCTCCCGGATTACCGGGGCGGTCTTTCGCAGTTCCGGCTCTTTGGGCCTTCGCTCCTGAATGCAAAGGCGGGGGCATTCGCGGAAACGATGAACGACCTCGTCTATATCCACCGCTTTGACCGCGACACCCTGGCCATTTCGCGCAACCGGCTGGGAAGGCATTTCGGCCGGATCGATTCGCTCGGCGGATTGCAGTTGCAGGCCTTCCTGAACCTGAATCTGAACACGGATTTCAAGCGGCAGGCATGGGCGAACTTCGTCGAAGCCGGGCCGGGCCTGCGGCTTCGCTGGGACTGGATGCCCCCTTCCGTGTCGTTCACGTTCAACTATCTGCGCGGCCATCACACCATCCGCCGCATCGACGATCGCCCGAACACTTACAACGACTTCCAGGCGGGATTCTGGTATGCCGTCACCCGCTAGCAGCCGGGCCTTCCGGGCAGCGGGAATTCTCTTGCTCTGCGCGAGCTTTTCGTGGGCGGGAGCCACGCCGCCCAGGGATCCCGGCCCGTCCAGCCCCACCCCTCCGCCAAACCGCACCGCCCAGTTCACCTACGCCGCGAGTTGTGCGGCCCCAGGCTGGGCCGCCGTATTCGAGACCTTCTCCCTTGCGCGAACGGATTCGGCCCGCGCGGATATCCGCGTGATCTGCGGCGCGGCTCCGGTCGAGCGCGCGAGCGTGGACGCCTGGCTGGCAGCGGGCCGCATTCTGGTGCTGGAGGCGGGGCATCCTCTCGCGGCCTCCTTCGGCTTCCTGCCCTCCGGCACGCCGCCGCTGCGCGTGCGCAATGGGAAGGACCGTCTCGCGGAAGAACTCCTCATCGTATGGGAGAGACCGGTCGAGATCGCCCCAACCCGGATGCCGCCCGGCGCGCGCGTCCTGATGGAAGAGCGATGGAGCGGCGCGCCACTGGTGGCGGTGCTGCCTCTCGCGCGGGGCAGCGTCCTCTGGGTGGCGACAGACCCTGGAGAGCATGGGTTTGACCGCTATCCCCTGCTGGCGAATGCGCTGGCCGAGGCGGGTTTTCACGCCCCCTTCCGTTCGCGTCATCTCTGGGCCTTTTTCGATTCGGCATACCGGCAGCGCGTGGATCTTGACTATCTGGCCTCCCGCTGGGAGCGCTTCGGCGTCGCCGGTCTGCACGTCTCCGCCTGGCAGCATTGGGAGCCGGATCCCGCGAAGGACGCGTGGCTGCGAAGGCTCATTGAGGCCTGCCACCGGCGGGGCATCCTGGTCTATGCCTGGTTCGAGTTTCCTCATGTGAGCGAACGGTTCTGGGCGGATCACCCGGAGTGCCGGGAGCAGACGGCGCTCTTGCAGGACGCGCATCTCGATTGGCGCAAGCTGATCGATCTCAGCAACCCCGCGTGCAGCGGCAAGGTGAAGCGGGCGGCCGCTTCGCTGCTGCGGCGCTTCTCCTGGGACGGTGTGAATCTCGCGGAGATTTACTACGAATCGCTCGAAGGGGCGCAGAATCCCGCGCGCTTCACGCCGATGAGCGCTTCCGTCCGCAAGGCCTTCGCGGACGAATCAGGCTTCGACCCCGCCGAACTCTTTGATCCGGCATCGCCCCGGCATCTTTCTCGCAACCCGACCGGCCTGGAGCGCTTCCTCGCCTTCCGGCGAAAGCGAATCGGCCAGCTTCACGAAGAGTGGCTGGGCTTCGTCGAATCTCTCCCGTCCGCCGCCGGAGGCCGGCACGTCGTCGTCACGCAGATCGACGATCAGTTCGACAATTCCGTGCGCGCAAATCTGGCGGCGGATTCCAGCGCGATTCTCTCCCTGATGTACCAGCATGCTTTCACCTTCCTGGTGGAAGATCCAGCCACCATCTGGCACCTTGGCCCGGCCCGCTATACCGAGATCGCGCGCGCCTATGCCAGGAACACGCCCTACCCGGAGCGCCTCGCCGTCGATATCAACATCTTCCCCCGCTATCAGGATGTCTACCCGACGAAACGGCAGACCGGCATCGAACTGTACCGCCTGGTCCACGCCGCCGCGCGCGCATTCCCCAGGGTGGCTCTCTACTTTGAGCATGTGCTGGCCACCGAAGATCTGCCCTTCCTTGCCGCGGCCGCCCTCCCGGAGGTGAAGGCACAGCGGGACGGAGAACGCATCACCGTGGAGAGTGCGCGGCCGTTTGGTATCGCCTGGAGCGGCCCGGTGCGGGTGAATGGAAGCGCTTGGGCCGCGCGGGATGACGAAACGGTTTGGCTGCCAGGGGGCAGGCACGTTCTCGAACCGGGAAGGGAAGACCCCCCGCTTCTCCTGCGCTCACTCAGCGGGGAACTGCACCGCCTGTACAGCGCCGGAAACCGGCTCTCCTTCCATTACCGCGCGGAGGCGCGCGCCATCGCCATCTTCAACCAGGCGCCAGGAAAACTGTGGATTGACGACGAACAGCTTGCCGCGCCGGTCTATCAGGCCGCCAGTGGCTATTACCTGCTGCTGCCCGCGGGAGAGCATCTGGTGAGCGTGGAGCCTGGCACCAGCGCGTTTCCCAGCCCATAACGCGGGCCGCATCGCATCATCTGGCGGTCGTTGTCTTGATGGCCTCGGCAATCGGCTTCCCCGTCTTCGGGAACGCGCCGTGATAGTCTTCACCGAGCAGCGCCGCCAGCGTCGCCGCAACCTGGCTCTGCGTCACCGGTTGCGTATTCGCGCGCTCACCGAGCGCCGGCGTGTCGGGACCCATCATGCCCATCCAGACATACTTGGATTCCGGAACCTTCTGGCCATGGCTGCGCCAATCCGCGCCCTTTGCGCCGCGCCCATGGTCGACGCCCAGAATCAGCGTCGTCCTGTCCCGGTACTGGTCCATCGATTGCGCCAGGTTCCAAAGCTCCTCGGCGTAGCGGTCCACGCGGTTGGCGGCATTCAGGTAAAGGTCATACCGGCCGCCGTGCGCCCACTCGTCCGTCTCGCCCAGAGCCAGATAAAACACGCGCGGCCTGGCGGTGCGGAAGTATTCCTTGGCCAGCAGAAATACCGGCGCGTCGAAGG
>JBDIBK010000216.1:0-4815 GCA_039812845.1 Bryobacterales bacterium | reverse complement strand
CTGCCTGGGCAGGATCCGGGCCTCCTTCCAACGCCAGGGACACGCGCCGCCGTTCCCGATCCTGCTCGATCCGCTCCCACTGGGCGCGGGCATAGCGGTCTTTCAGCGTTCGGTACGCACGCTGAATCTCAAGAAAGTCCGCCGCCTCGTCGATGCGGTCATCCCCCGGTGGAATGGACTTCCAAGCGCTATCGGCGTGATTCTCCTTGGCTTTCCCACGGGTCCGAACGTCCGGGTGGTACTTGGCGCAAAGACGGCGATAGGCCTGCTTCACCTGGGTGGCGCTGGCATCGCGAGGAACACCGAGCACGGCGAACGGACTGCGCTGCGAAGCCAGGGGAGGCGCGTTGCATCCGCCTTCCGCGACGGGAAACCGCGCCGCGCCGCGCCCGGCTGAAACCCGTTGCCTCAAACGATCCTCCCGTTTCGCGGCGATCCTCAGAGGGACGCGGCGCGCACCTCTCCACGGTTCCTCTGTCGTTGAATCGGAACTTTCCGCGGATCGGATTAGAGGGGCGGTGAGGTTTATTGAGATCCTCCAAAAATTCTCATGGGGACAGCTAAAGCTCCCTCGCGTTACGGCCGATACCAATACTGGGCGGGCAAGAATCTCCAGCCATCGATCCCGGCATGCGTTCGAAAGCACCGGATGCGCAGCGCGAGCCGCGCGGTGCGGACGGCACGGCGCGAGCAATACGCGGCGACCGTGCGGCAAGCCGGAGATCGACGGCACCCCAACCCAACCGCCGAATGAGGAGGCAACTTTGAAAACTCTAATTTATTCGACTCTGCTCACTTTCTCCCTCACCGCATCCACCTTCGGCGCGGCGATCGGAACCATCACTTCAAACGGGCGCTTTGAGGTGGAGGGCGCCACCATCTGGAACCAGGGCACGCTGCTTGAAGGTTCGCGCATCGCAACCGGACCGGCCGCTTCCCGGCTGCAACTAAATGGCGGCAGCGATATCCGGCTGGGTGTGGCTTCCCGCGCGCGTGTCTTCGCGGACCGGCTTCTGCTTGAATCGGGCTCAGTGCAGGGCCGTCTTCCCGCCAATTTCCATATGGAAACGTCCGCGCTTGGCCTTCGCATCGAAGGTGAAGGGACGCAGGCCGCCGGCGCACAGGCTCAAATTCAACTGAACCAGAACGGCAAGGTGCTGGTGGCAAGTCTCGAAGGCTCGCTAGCCGTTCGCAATCCACAGGGCCTGCTGCTGGCCCGCCTGGTGGAAGGCAATGCCGTGGAATTGAGCGGTTCCCAGGGAGGAGCCACCGCCTCCACCAAACTGACCGGTGTGCTCAAGCATGCCGGCGGCAAGTACACCATCACGGACGAAGTAACCGGCGTAACGGCCGAACTGCGCGGAGACCAAGTGGCGAAGTTTGTCGGAAAACGGATCGTCGCGTCCGGTGATCTGGCCGCGGGGGCCACCCCCGCCGCTGGAACCGAGTACGTGGTCCTCGTGAAGAGCATCGAGATGCCCGTTGGCGTCGCCGCCGCGCAAGCCGCGGGTGTCGCCGCCAAAGTGGGCGCAATGTCCACCGCCGCCAAGGTCGGCATCGTGGCCGGTATCGCGGTCGCGGGCGGCGTGAGCGCGGGTGTCGTTGCGGCGGGTGAGGACAAGCAGGAGACCGTTAGCCCACAACCACGCTAGAACATTCGACTTCAGCCTCTCCTGCTTTGGGCCGAGAGAATCCGGGGACCATGCCGGCGACTCTCGGCCATTTTGTCGTTCGAACCGTTCGGCGGCGATTCTCTTGCGGAAGTGCCGCGCGTTCGGCGCGCTCCCCTTCCCCTAATGCATGCGTGTGGTCCATAAAATTGGGATCCGTGTTCCACCTTTGCATCATGTCCTTCCTCCACTCCTCGCTGCGAAAACCAAGCGATTGGGTGTGGTTGCCCTTCTGCACGTTGCAGGAATGGCTGGTGATCTGAGCGTTTGAGAAGCAGTTCGGGCCGCCAAGCATCTGCGGCACGATATGGTCCACGTGTGGAGGGTTCAGCCCGCCCCCCGCCACCAGGAGCGGGAAGTATTCCAACACGACGGATCCGCCCACCTGCAACACGGCGGACGGATCCCCGTACACATCCGAGCACAGCCAGTTGTCGTTCTTCAGGATGTTGCCAAAAATTGCCCACTGCCGGGCAGGCTTGGGGAACTTCTCGCCCAGCCCGATACTGTTCACATACTCCGCCACGGTGTTGGCATCCACCTCCAGAACATTGGAATGCACCAGCATGAAGCAGTCCATGAACGCCAATGGCCGCTTGTCCGGAGGCGGCAGGTGCCCTTTCAAAAACGTCAGATCCCGGTTTTCCGGACCCGCACTCGTCACATTCTCAACGAGCCATGCCGAAAAGCGCATGCCCACCAGCGCCTTCCGCGCCGCGCGGATCTGTTTTGCGGGTCACGCCGCCGGACAGACCGTCAGCCAGTCCTGCGTCACCTCCCGCTGGAACACACACGGATTGTCCGGCCCCGGCGGCGCCGGTTTGTCGCAGAGACAGCAGATGAAGTTCCTGGGCACGCGCGGATCCCGGTCCTCTCCAATGTAGTAGGACGGGATATGCACTTCCAGGCAGCGCGGCCCCACGCAGAGCTTGCGAAACTGCACCTCCACGGCGCTCATCTCGTCGTTCGTGCGCTTGGTGGCGGGCACGATGTTCGGTTCCGCGTCCACTCCATTCAATGAGACCGCGATCAAGTGCCCGCCGATACCGAAGGTCGGGTTGCGCACATCCAGCGAACCGTCGCTCCGCATATCGCAGATCGAAACCAGTTCATCGCGGCCGCGCGCCCCCAACGTCCCATACGACACCCCCTCACTTTCCTGGGCCGCCACCGCACATCTCCTTCGTATGAGGAGTATTCCAGTTCCACCGAGAGCTTCGGCTCCACCGTCCCTCGATTCGGCCAGCCAATGTCCCGGTACAACGCACCTGCGGAAGTCGCCATCCCTGCCTCCAGATCTTCATCAAACTCTCCGCCGCCTTCGCGTCGGCAACGGTTGGGCACATCCCACTCTCGTACCCGCTTGGGCGAAAACTCCGGCTGTACGGAGATCCGCCCTAAACCAGAGAGCCAGCAAAGCCCAGCCCGCGCGAAGCATGCTTCTCGATCATCTAAAGGTGCGGGTAGATTGCAATCCCCCGCATGGGGGTATCGCGGGAACTTCTCCGACGCTGGTGGAGTCTAATTGCGCAATTGTTCGCTCTGACTCGCCAATCCGGCCCTGGGCGTCCCTTGCGACAGGACCAGATGCTCTTCGGAGGAGGTCCGCGAATGTTCGAGAAAGGCACCGACCCTCACCGCCGGCTTGCAGTCTGGTCCCCGGCGCTGGCGGCTCTTGGAGTGGGATTCCTGGCCGCATGGCTTGCGAGCCCGTGGATGCCCACGGAACGGCTGGACATCGCGGAGGCCTTCGGAAGGTCCTTCGGGATTGTCGGTGTTTCGTTCCTCGCATCCCTGCTTGCGGCGCGCATCGCCTTCCACTTCGTCCGACCCCCTATCGTTCTGAATCCCACGGAGATTGGGGTTGCTCTCGCGGCCACCGCCACATGGTTCGCACCCTTTCTGTTGACCGCTTGGGATGGCGCCATCTGGCACTTGCCGGTCGCTATGGTCATCGGTGCGATGGCAGCCCGGCTGATCGGATATTACCAGCGCGGCGTCGCGGATGGAGGCGATCCTACCGAGGATCGAGAGGAGTGGATGGACCGGCTGGCCCACGAAATGTTCAGCGGGCTGCGCGAGGTCCGTCGTTCTCCTTGGAAACGCGAAGCATTGGCGGCGGCCTTGCTCATCGAATGCGGCGTCGCGGCGATGACCTTTGGGTTCATTGCGCCGGGCATGTTCTCGGTGGCATGCGGAGGGATCCTTATTGGCTGGGCAACCCGTCACGCGCTGGAATCGCGGCCCGTGGAGAACTTCCGCCGCCGTTCCGCCTTCCTCTCGGCGGCAGGTGCTCTGGCTTCGCTGATGCTCATCGCGATGTTCGGCGAACCTCCCCTTTATCCAGGCATGCCTGGCGAAAGCGGCAGCGACAATGGCCGTCAGGGCCTGGCGCTTGCGGATAAAGATCTCGTCGGAAGCTTTGTTCTTAGAAGTGAAGATCTGCGCAAGGCGGTTCTCCTTGTGCCGCCGAAATCTCGTGTGTCACCGCTCCTCAGCCGGGGCCGCCGGGAGTTGCGGATTCCATTCACGGGTGAATACTGGTTCTATCCCTGGCCGCGACGAAGCCCAGGGAGGGATGCAGTGGCACAATGGGGAACGCCGCTTGGATGGGTGTTCACCAACATGGAGAAAAGCCCCATACAAATGCGCGCGAGGCAGTCGTTCGCGGTTCCAATTTCGCTCGAATGCTGCAGGACAATCGCGATCACAGTCACCGCCATGCCGGCTGAAACGGATACTGTCAGCATCGAAGCAACGCTGTTGAGACACGACGCAAAGCGCCGGGCCAATCGTGCCTATTTGGGCAAGATCCATATGACGCCAGCCGCGTTAAGAAGCGGCAGGGATGCTGGCAAGCCCGTCACGGAAACCCTTCGCTTTGCCGTGCCGAAAGACTCGCCGATTTCCGACTTCGACACCATCGACGTAGAATTCGATTTGCACTCGCCGCGCATCCACCGGAGCGCCAAGGCTGAAGTGGAAGCGTTCACGTTCCTTCCGTAATCCGTGCGCCGGAGAGGAGCAGCCGTTGGCCAAGTCTCGCTGGGCAAAGATCAAAGAGAGTCTTCAACCGGCAGAGGCCTTTCAAGGAATCCGGGCTTCCGCCGATTCGAAGTGGCGCTAGCGATGCAAGGACGTTCTT
>JBDIBK010000215.1:0-4830 GCA_039812845.1 Bryobacterales bacterium | reverse complement strand
AGCACGGCGGCGGCACAGGACGTCAAGAAGATTGTGGACCGCGCGTTTGAGCTGGTGGAGCCAGACTGCTTTGGCGTCGCGATTGACCGCATTGCCGCCCGCCATGGCACGGACATGCCCAACAAGACGGCGGAAGCCTACTTGCGTACGATTTGCGACTTGCTGGACGAAGCCCGGCACTAGGCGGGGAACTGAAAAGGGAGCCGGCGGTGCGGCTCCCTTTTCGCTTCCGTTGCGATCAACCGGGTGCGCGGCGATCAGAAGTCGTAGCGCAGCCCGAACTGCATAATGCGCGGCTCGGTGAGAGTGCTCTGATAGTTGCCGAAGGTGGAGACGGTGCTCAAATCCATCGACATCGTGTAGACATCAAATCGGACGGTGTTCAGGATGTTGTAGGCTTCCCAGCGGAACTGCAACCGGTGGTTCTCGTTCCAGGGCATGGTGAAGCTCTTCGCGAGGTTGGTATCCCACTGGAACACGCCTTCTCCGCGCAGGATGTTGCGCGCGCCCACGCCGCCGGGGAGTTCGAAGCCAAACGCGGCAAGGCCGGCTTTCGGGTCGGCAAAAATGTTCGGGCCGCCCTTCGAGTCACTGGATTCCACGGCGGATGGGGCGTTGTTGGTTCCGCCTGTTTTCGGCACCTTTCCAACCACGCGAGCCATGCCCCCCACATTCCAGTTGGTGGGCCAGTAAGCGCCGTTGCTAACGCCCGTCGGGAACCCGGAGGTGGCGCGCCAGACGGTAGAGAGTTGCCAGCCGCCGAAGAGTGCGTTCATCAGACCGTTCGCGTTCGTCATGTAGCGCCGCCCGGTTCCAAATGGGAGGCTGTAGACGGCGCTTGCGGCAAACTGATGCGTGGTGTCGAAATCCGAGACCGCGCGGAACAGGCCGGGTTCCCAGGGGTTCGAGATGATCCCGGTAGTGTAGCCGACACGCTCGCCGGCGGACGAGAGATCGATCGATTTCGAGAACGTGTAGTTGAAATCGATCAAGTCGCCGTTATCCCAGTTCTTCCTGGCGTTGAGCTGGAAGGAGTGGTAGTCGCTGCTCCCCATGTTCCGCCAGGCGGAGAGGAAGGAGTACTGCGAATTGAAGATCGCGTTCGGCCCGAATTTGCTCGTCCCGAAGGCGGGGTCGAGCAGGTACAGCGCCCAGGTGTAATCGGGCGCGACGCTGGAGTAATAATCGTAAGCGACCTGCGTGGCGGAAAGACCGCCATCGGCCAGCCCCGGGAAGTTGTTCTCGAAGAACGGCATCGGCTTGACGTCGGCGATATCCGTGCCGGCGAGGCCCAGCCGGGCCAGCGCACTGGTCGCCTGGAAGTAAGTCTGCCCGGACTGTGCGTCCTTCAGGTTGGTGGGCGCGGCCAGATCGGTCTGCGACATCAGGCGGCGTCCGAGGCGTCCCGCGTACCCAGCCTGGACGAAAATGCCCTTGCCGAAATCCCGCCCGATGTTGAAGTTCATCGTCATGCTGTAGGGAGGCACGAGGCTGTCGTCGACCGAGTTCGTGATCGCGAACAGGTCCGGGTACGTCGCCGGGAAATTTGCGGGCGGCGGCGGCTCCAGCACTCCATCCGGAATCTGCGTGAAGCCGGTAAAGCGGGGCGCGGTGGCTGCACTCAGTACGGCCGAGCGGTTGGTTAGCGTGTTCGAGAGTCCAAACGCGGTGGCGTCAAAGCGGCGCAGGATTCCCTGACCGAAGGCGTCGTAGAACATGCCCCAGCCCGCGCGAATGGACGTCCTGCCCGCGCCCCCGAAGAGGAACTTGCCAAGACCGTCGTTGAAGCCGGGAGACCAGGCAAGGCCAAGCCTCGGGGCAAAATTCTTCTTGTGGAACGGGTAGAGCGGCCGCCAGCGCGGGTCGTCCTTCGTGACAAAGGAAATCCGCGGCACTTCCGCCTGAGAGCGGCCCTGATCCGCCAGATAGGCGCGCAGCCCGAACCAGGAACTGAGAGGAATGTCGGACGATAGCTGCTGGCCGTTCGCTTCCTCGACGGGCAGCATCAGGCTCCAGCGAAGGCCGGCCGTGAGCGTGAAATTCGGCTTGATCCGCCAGGAATCGGAAACAAACAGCTCGTATTCGTTGTTGTTGAAGTTGCGCTGCACCGGCTCGCCCTGAGCGAGCACCGTGCCGTCGGCCAGATAGTTGTACTGCGCATCGCCCTGGGTTACGAGGCCGAGAAGCGACACGGCCGCGTCCTGAAAAGACCCGGCGAAGAGGGGGTCCATATCGGCAAAAGGCGCGTTCAACTCCGCGCCACTGTCCACCAGCCAGGAGGCATTCATTGCGGCCGACGAGAACGAGCTTTGGTTCGTCAGGCGGTCATTGCGGACCGCGCGCAACTGCCCGCCGAAGCTGAATGTGTGGTCACCCTTCGTCCATGTCGTCGTATTGGCGATGGTATGAACAGGGATGATCGACCGGAAATTGCGATCAGTCCCGATCAGCGAGTCAATCGTGCGGAACACGACTTGCGGTGTCGTGGCGATGCCCGCAATCTCGAATCCCTGGCGGGTGAGGCCGTAGCGGAAGTCGTTGACGACGTTCGCGCCGAGCACGGAAGTGAGCCCAACGGCGATGCCCTTGGAATTTGTCAGGTTCGCGGAATTCGCGGCCATGCCCGGGAACTGCTGCTCACCGCTGACGCGGTCGTTCTGCAGATTCCCGCGCACAAACAGATGGTGGTTGCCGTCCGCGTCCAGGTTGTAATCGGTCTTCGCAACGTAGGTGTTCCACGTCAGCGGCGTCGCGGAAACAAACCGGTAGCCGGCGATGTTCAGCGCATCGCCCACCCCGAAATCGTTGGGGAGCGGATACTGCTGAAAGACGGACAGGATCGCCGGATTCACTCCCCTGGGGTCGACTTGACGAAGCTGCTCCGGCGTGACGGACGCCGTCCCCCCCGAAGCGGTGGGGTAGCGCAGAATTCCCTGCCGCATTTGCGCGGTGGGAACATATCGGAGCACAACGGTATCGCTGCGATCCTGGCGCTGCTCCCAATTGCCGAACAGGAACCAGCGGTTGCGCATCAGCGGGCCGCCGAGCGAAGCTCCGCCGATGTTCCGGATCAGCTTGGGAGGCTTGTTCTTCTCGCCGCCCTCAAGCTGCGATCTCTTGAGAAAGAAATCGTTCGCGGAAGTTGCGTTGTTGCGGTGAAACCAGTATGCCGAGCCATGCAAATCATTGGTGCCGCTCTTGGTGATCATCGACACCTGTGCGCCGGAAGACCGGCCCTGATCGGCCTGCGCGTTCAAGGTGACGGTGCGGAACTCCTGGACGGAATCGAGGGTCACGCGAAGCACGGACGAAAACGGATCCCGGTTCATCTGGTCGTTCACGTCCACGCCGTCGAGCGTGATATTCGATTGGTCGTTGCGCGCGCCGTTGACGTTGCCGCTGCGGGTGTCGTTGGTGGCGCGCTCCCCATCCTCCTTTACATAGAGCACGCCGGGCTGAAGCGAGAGCAGCCCCACCACATTGCGGGCGTTGAACGGCAACTCGATCACCGGCTTTGCGCCCACGGCGTTGCCGAGGGAGGCATCCGTGGTGTTGAGCTGCACGGCATCGGCGGTGACGGAGATCGTTTCCGCAATCGCGCCGATCTTCTCAAACGTCACATCCTGCGTTGCCGGCTGGTTCACCAGGAGCCGCAAGTCGTTGATCTCCAAATCGTTGAATCCCGCCGCGCTCGCCTTGAGGCGATAGAGCCCAGGAGTCACCTGTGTGAAGATGTAGTTGCCATCCGCGCCGGAACTGGCGTTCCGCTCCGCCGCTGTGGACGCATTCGTAAGGGTCAGCGTCGCGCCCGGAACCACGGCACCCGTCATATCCGTCACCACCCCGCGAAGGGACGTGCTGGATTGCGCTGTAAGATTCTGTAGCAAAAATAAGGCTAAACACAGATGAACTAATCCGAAAATGCGCTTCATGCACTTCTCCTTGCGGTCTCCACCGGAGGGTTTAGCAGAGTAACCCGCTGTTACGGCCTCTTGGTCGTGCCGCTTTAGATTTTTGGAGTACCCTCTAAGTTTATGACAAAACGGCGACTCTGTACCATCCGTACTAAGTAGATTTTCGGACCTCTCGTTCGTTTCCGAAATCCAATTTCGCCGTCATTCCGCGCCTTAACAAGGATTTACGAGCGCAGGTGGCCAGTTGCTGCTTCGAGGCGTTCCGAACGTGTCCGCGCCGCTTGAAGTCTTGCCTGGAGCGCACTGTCGCTCCACTCGTCCGGAATTCTCGCGCCTCCCCCCCATGGGAATCTAATCGGCGGAAATCATGTAGCCTATAGAGGGAGAAGGTGGCCCCCGGCGTTTTTTGAGAGCCCTCTTCGCTCGCTTCGTCCAGCGCGGCTCGCCGAAATCTCCTGAAATCTCTCTTTGACAGGATGGAGCAATCACGAATGCAGGGAATTCGTCCGTTGGCCGACCAGGTGGCGCTGGTGACGGGCTCGAGCAAGGGAATCGGCCGGGCGATTGCGGCCGAATTCGCGCGGCAGGGCGCTTCGCTCGCCGTTTGTGGACGGAATTCCGGGCGCGTTGCGGAAGCGGTTGCCGAAATCCGGGATGCGGGCGGCGTCGCCGAGTCCTTCGTGGGAGGCCTCTCTACGAAGGAAGAGTGCGATGCGCTGGTGGGAGCCGCGATCGAGCGGTTTGGGCGCGTCGATATTCTCGTGAACAACGCCGGCGAAGTGAAGATGGAGCCGTTCCTCGACTTCAGCGCCGCGCTGTGGCAACAGCATGTGGATGTGCACATGAGCGCGGCGCTTTACTGCTCGCAAGCGGCCGCGCGCGACATGCTGACGCGCAGTTCCGGCCGGATCATCCA
>JBDIBK010000214.1:0-4862 GCA_039812845.1 Bryobacterales bacterium | reverse complement strand
CTGGTGATTTATACCACCACCGGCGCCACCACATTCAGCGACGAGAAGGAAATTCGCCGGACCGCGCTGATGTACCGCATTCCCTGCATCACGACGATCAGCGGAGCCCATGCTGCCGCCCAAGCCGTTGCCAGCGCAAACCGCGACCCGATCCGCGTGTGGAGCCTGCAGGAGATTCACGGTCGTTAATTAGAGGGACAGCGCGGACTCATGAACCTCGGCGCACTCCCGATCCTAAGAATGGGCGCGCGAGGATGGGCGAGCGGGAGCGGGCGTGAGGCATAGCGCGGAGGTTTGATGGACGGGGTGCGTTCGCCAGCCGAGCCGCTTGCGGGGTGCCGCGCAGGGGCTTCCTCTCGGGTTGCTTCGACTTGATGCCTGAAAGGAATAAGGCTCTGTCGCCGCCTTCGGGGCTCACGATGGGTTGCTTGCCTTTCCACGGGTGGCGCTCGCCAACTCGCTCTACCCGTGGCAACACGACTCTGGCGACCGTTCCGGTCTTTCTGAAATGTGGCTTCCGTATTCCAGGCCATGGGTGGCGCTCGTATCCGTCGCTTAGGAATTCGCGAAAGGCACGCCAGCCTATCGCTCCTTTTGGGCACACAGCCAGGGGATCGATTGCTCGGGCGCACGTCAGATTTGGGGGAATCACGCGGCGGCGCGATCCTGGCGGCGTTCCCAGAAATCCTCGAAGCGTCCGCTGAGTTTGCAGCAGCGCAGGGCGATGATGGCGTTGGCGCCGTGGACGGTCCAGTGCATGCCCGCCCGCTTGAGCCGGGTGCCGATGGCCACTTTGCAGCCCGCCTCGAGAACGCCGGTGGAAGTGCAAAGGCCCTGGGCGTGAAGTTTCGGATAGCGCATGCGGGCCCGATTGTGGAAGAGGTACAGCGCGCATTTGGCGGCCTCGGGGTGGAGAGCGCGATGAGCCAGCAGGGCGCGGACAACGGCATGCAGTTTGCCGTCGTCGAGATCCGCGCAACGCGCGGCCGCCCATTGCCTGCCTTCGCCGGCCGCGCCGAAGATCGATTGGGCGGCCCGGTGCAAGGCTTCTTTGGCGTGGTAGCGGTCGAGAATCTGGATGGCTTTGGGGAACAGTTCGCGGGTGGTGTTCCAGATCCAAGCCGAGCCATCGCCCAGCACCACGCAGCGGGAGGCTTCGGTGAAGCCGCGCCGCGCGGCTTCGCGCAGGACACGCTCGGCGAAATCGGAGCGGCTGGGGCTGGTGTCGGCCGCGGCGGCGCTTTCAATGGCGGCCGAATAAGTGACTGACCCTGGATCCCGCATGGGCGTGCCGTCTTGGTCCTGGGATTCGGCGCTCCACACGGTGACCAGCTTCGCTTCCCGGGTTCTGGCGGAGCCGTCCGGCTGTTTGCCGGCGCGGCCGGCGGTCTCCGCGGCGCGCATGGGCACTCCGGTGCCGTCCATCCCCAGGTACATGGTGGGGGCGGTGTCGCCCATCCTTTCCACGCAACGGCGTTCGTCGGCGGCGATCTCCGCGCCCAGCCCTTCCGCGGCGCGCTCCACCTGTTTGACGCTCACCTCGACTCCGGCCAAGTCGTGAAGCAGGGCGCTGCTCTCCTCAAAGCTCACCAGCGCCGCCGTGCTGCCGGTCATGCGCAAAACCCCCGGCGTGAGCGAGAACGATTCCAGCCGCAGGGCGCGGTCGCGCGGACAGAACCCGCTCCGGCACTGGGCGCAGTAATAGTAGGCCCGCTCCAGATGCAGAGGGCCCAGCACGCTTTCAAACGTCTTGCGGTGACGCCCGCGATACTCCGCCACGCCCGCGCAGCGGCAGGGCAATCGCGGCCCGGCGCAGTCGCTGAGGTCGGCGTTCAGGCGCTGCTCCAGCGCCCGCGCGGCCAGGCGCAAGGCCTGCCGCCGGGCCGCCATCTCCACCGCCTCGAAATCCAGATCGGCGGCGGCCCGGCGGCCTAAGAGCCTTCCGATTTCCTCGGAGATCTCCTCCTGGATCTCCGTTTGGAGCCCCCTTTTTGAGCCTCCCCGGAGGAGGCGGACGCAGCGTCCAATTGCTGATTCGCCCACTCCTCGCAGGCTTCCCAATAGGCATCGACATGCTCGCGAAATTCACGCCCGTTCTCGACCTGTTGCCGTGCCAGTTCGGCCTGCTCGGCGGTGAGGAACCGTGAGCGTGTCTTGCCTCCCACCGCCCGGGTAAGGCTGACGTACGGGCCGTGGCGCGCCTTGGGATCCTGCGCGCAGGCGCAGCCGGCTTTGCCGCACTTGATCGCGCGCTCCGAAACCGAGCCGCGCCGCATGGGCTTGGGGGCGGCCAGACCGGCGGCGAGCTGGTGAACGCGGGGCGGGACATCGGGAGGGGCAGATGGGACCATGCCTTATCTTACGGTGCTATGTGCCGTAAGACAAGCCCAAAGATAAGGGGATCTTGCAACTGCCCATTCTCCTGACGTACACCCCGATTGCTCGATGGATTTGACAATGGATAACCAGATAAGGACTTCGGGATATGGCGCGAAGCGCTCGGCCTCGGATTCCGCCTATCCGGTGACCTCGAGCGGCGAAGGGAAGCCACGCGAACCGACCGCCCATTCGGAGCGCCGGGCTTCGTCGCGGAGCTGGAAGCAAAGCTAGACCGCGCCATGTTGCCGCAGAAGCGCGGACCGAAACCCGGGGCAACGAAGCAACTTCAGACCGCTGCCGCCGGAAGCTCGGACGTATAGAATCGAAGTTGAGTGCTCCGTCCCCGAAACCAGGAAGAATCCTCCCAGCGGCGGGTTTCAGAGCCCTCGATGCGGCAGATCGGAACCTCGTTATGGAAGCGCAGGAACCAGTACAGGGGAGTACACATCTCACCGGACGCCGAACGTATACATTTTGCCCATGCTAACGTTGGTCGGCCCCGTCGGAATCGAGTCAGGTGGTAGAATGCCGTACTCCCCCATCTTCAGCCCCGTGACCGCTGCTTTGTATACGTTGCGAGCGATCCTTTCAAACTGTAACGGTATGGCGATGTCGCTGACTCCAAGAGATACTCCCGTGAGCCCTCCTCGGCCGGCAACGAACTGGCGGCGACCATTACTGGGTTCAAGCATCACCAGCTGATACTCTGCAGGGTTTGCTCCGTCAGCACAGCGAAGGACAAGACCGACTGGCAGGGGCGTCTGCGTATTGCTTTTGGTACCGGGCACGGTGCCGTTGTAACGAGCTTTCTTAACACCCATTGTAGCAAGGGCTCCTAGCATGCCTGACGTTTTGAAGTTCACGACTTCTACCGTAAGCGGCGCAAGTTTGGCCCCTTGAATGAAATAGGCCCCCAATTCTTCGGGGATAGACGTAGCGCCGGTCGATCGGGGCGCGTCTGGCGTAGCTGCGTCTGCAGATCCGCCGTTCGGATCCATCATCAGAATCATGACCTTTTCGCTCGCGCCGGCCTCATTCAGCCGCATCAATTCCTCGGTGCTCAAGCTGAAGGCCTTGCCGTAGCCCTCGATGCGAGTGAGCACGACTTGCTCAGGCAACTTGGCCTTCAGCATGGCAACAACGTCATCGACCGTCAAGGCTTGTGCGGATTGCGTCTGACCCAAAGCCACGCCACCTGTGATCAGGAGCAAGGCTGCCACTATCGCTTGAAACAGCATTATGGTTGACCTCAAATGGAATCTCTAGAGACTTAGGCTTTGAACTAGCGAAATCCCAGAACAGTATACATCGAAACAACTCGTGTATTGCTACGCTAAACAACCACCGCCTCAAGGCGGTGGGGTTGATTGGCGACTGAAAGTCGCGGAGCGCGGCTGAAGCCGCCTGAAGCGTCCCGGCTGAGAGCCGGCTCAAGGCTCGCTCGGGGCGGTGATCTTGAATCCCTGGTCGTCCTGGTCCCACTTCTGATTCTCGATGTACTCCCGGATCGTTGCCTCATCCACCGCCCCGACGCTCGCACAGAAGTACCCTCGCGCCCACAAATGCTGTCCCCAGTAGCGCTTTCTCAGTTCCGGAAACTCGTCCTGCAGCCGCCGCGATGAGCGCCCCTTCACATACTGCACCAGCTTCGCCGGTGCCAGGTCCGCCGGCACAGACACCAGCATGTGCACATGGTCCGGCGAGATCGCCCCGCGGATAACCACCACTTCTCTCGCCTCGCAGATCTGCCGGATCAGATCCCGCGCCCGCTCCGCCACCCGCCCCCTCAGCACCTTGTACCTGTACTTCGTAATCCAGACCACGTGGTACTTGATGTCGAACACCGCGTGCGCACTCCGACGATACTCCGCCATCTCTCCATTTTGCAGCACCGTGGCTCAAAGCGGCCCGCCTGAAAGGCGGGGGAATTAGACCCGGCACATTGAACTAAAGTTCCACCAAAATGGTCACGTTCGCCACCATGCGTGCGAGAAATTCAGTATCAGCACGGACTCATGAACTGCGGGTTCACCCTCAATCATGAAATTGGGCGCGCGGGAGCGGGCGTGAGTTCGCTACTCTGGTTTGCGCCGGAGGCCGAGTAAGCCGTCTAACCTGTGAGGCGGTGAAGCCTGCGTATCAGTTTGGCTGGAACGCCGTGTACCGGACGCTTACGCACCCGGCTGGCTCCTGCCTGCCGCTGGGCTTTTGGGGTGCAGGCTCCGGGAACTCATGCCGAGCAGTGAGACGACGAAGGAGTGTGTGGTTCCCTCAAGTTCACACATTCAGCTAGGCAAGTGTCCACGAAAAAATCGCGGACCTTCCGTGATCGATACACCAAGGACAAAGGCGGACAAGACGGCGTTGGGCGCACGCCCGTCCGCTCAGGACCCGAGCACACCCGTGCGCTGCAGGAACCCGGTATCGAGTTTGGCGGCGGCAAAATCCGGGTGGCTGAGGATCTTCTTGTGCAGGGGAATCGA
>JBDIBK010000213.1:0-4875 GCA_039812845.1 Bryobacterales bacterium | reverse complement strand
TTGACACCAACATGAACACCCGACTCGTCATCGACAAAGCCGGCCGCGTGGTGATTCCCAAGACCTTGAGGGAAAAGCTGCATCTGGAGCCAGGCGATTCCCTGGAAATGAAGAGTGCCGGAGAAGAGATCACGCTCCGCCCGGTGCGGGGGACCGGTCCGCTCACGAGAGAACATGGCGTGTGGGTGTTCTACAGCGGGCAGCCCCTCTCCGCCTCCGCGACCAGTGATGTACTGGAGCAGATCCGCGCGGAACGCGATATGGCGAATCTCGGCGAGGGTGCATGAAGGGGTTCTTCGATACGTCCGTGCTGGTGCCGGTGTTCTATGGAGACCATGTTCATCACCGAGCCAGCCTTGACCGGTTCCTCCAGTTCAACAAGGGCAATGGCTGCTGCGGAGCGCATAGTCTCGCGGAAGTCTATTCGACGTTGACGCGCATGCCGGGCAGGCACCGCATCAGCGCGGAACAGGCGATGCTCTTTATCGGCAGCATCCGGGAGCGGCTTTCTATCGTCGCCGTGGACGGCGATGAGTACGCGGATGCGCTCGAAGTATCGGCGGCCAGAGGCATCGTGGGTGGCAGCATCTACGACGCACTGCTCGCGCAATGCGCGGCCAAGGCAAAGGCCGAGACAATCTACACTTGGAACCTCAAACACTACTCGTTGTGCGATGACGAGATCCTTCGCCGTTTGCGCACGCCCTGATTTCCGCTATCCAGATCGATTCGCAGCCGGATTGGCACGGGAGCTGAGTTGCGTGCCGATGCGGGCTGTCTTATGCCGCCCTACGGGCTCTTCGGGTGTGAGTTGGGGGTGAAGGGCGAAGCGGGCGTGCCGGGCACGGCGTCAATCGATCACGAAGCGGTAGCCTACGCCGGGTTCGGTGCGGAGGTGGCGGGGCCGCGCGGGATCGGTCTCCAGCTTCCGGCGCAACTGTGTCATGTAGACGCGGAGGTACTGAGCCTGTTCGCTGTGCTGCGGACCCCAGACTTCCACGAGCAGTTGCCGCTGGGTGATGACTTTGCCGGCATGGCGCACGAGGGCTTCGAGGAGCCGGAACTCGATGGGGGTTAGATGCACCTCGGCATCGCCGACCCGGACCACACGAGCGGCCAAATCCACGGCGATCATGCCGGCGCGAAAGGTGGCGCCTTCCGCCCCGTCCCGAATGGTGGCGGAGCGGCGGAGAGCGGCACGGATGCGGGCGAGGAGTTCTCCGACGGCGAAGGGCTTGCTTACGAAATCGTCGGCGCCCGCATCGAGCGCCTCGATCTTGTCTTTTTCCTGCCCACGCGCGGAGAGGACGAGGATCGGAACCTGACTGCTTTGGCGAATGGAGCGGATCACTTCGAGGCCATCCCGATCAGGCAGCCCCAGGTCCAGCAGAATGAGATCGGGCTGGCGCGCCTGCGCTTGCGCAATGCCTTCGGCCGCATTCACGGCTTCGTGGCAGCGGAACTGCTCGGCGGCCAATGCCGCGCGCAGGAACCGGCGAATTTGGGAATCGTCCTCAATGACAAGGATCTCAAGCGCGTTCGGCATGCGGAATCTGGGGGGGAGGTTCGGGATTCGGCAGATAGAGGCGGATGACGGCGCCGCCCTGGGGGTGGGTGGCGGCCTCGATGCGTCCGCCGTGAGCGCTGGCGATGGCCCGACAGATGGCGAGGCCGAGACCGGCCCCGCGGCTGGCTTCCGCCGTGGACGCTTGTTTGCCGCGGTAAAACCGCTCCCAGATCTGCTGTTCCTCGCCCGGCGCGAAGCCCGGCCCGGAATCGCGAATTTCGATCTCCACGCCCCCATGATCTCCCAAATCGCCTGACGCGCGCGCGTGGATCCAGGCGGGAGATCCCGGCGGGGTGTACTTGGAAGCGTTCTCCAGGATGTTCCAGACGACTTGCTCCAGCAGGACGTCGTCGCCGGAGACCATCAAGCCATCCGGTATCTCCACGTGGACCGGACGGGCACCCAGCACGCGCTCCAGCCGGATCAGCGCCGCGCCGATCAACTCCTCCACCGGGTGCCATTCGCGGCGCACGGTGACGCCGCCGGAGCGGATTCGAGTCATCTCAAGCAGATTGTTCACGAGGCGGCTGAGCCGGTCCGCTTCGAGCTCGATGCTTTCGAGAAGTTCCGTCTGGGTGGCGTCATCCAACTGATCCCGCTGGATTCGCAAGCTGCTGGCCGCGCCGGTGATGGTGGCCAGGGGCGTACGCAGGTCATGGGAGACGGCACTCAGCAGACTGCTGCGCATCTGTTCCGCTTCCGCGCGAACCTGCGCCTCTTGCGCGGACAGCGCGGCCTGGGTGCGTTCGAGAGCCAGTGCGGTCTGGCTGGCGAAGATTTCCAGGAGGTGCATCTGGTCAGGCGATTCGAGCCGGGCAGACTCCGAGGGGACGATCGCCAGGACCCCCAGCGTGGTCTGCGCGCCTTTCAACGGAAGGTAGAGCGCGGTGGCACCGGACAGCGTGTCCATGCCCTTGCCGGCCTTCTTGCCGTGGTCAAACACCCATTGCGCGATGCCCTCTTCGGACGTGGGCAGCGGCAGATCTTCGGAGGTGCGGCAGCGAAAGGAAACCTTGCCCTGCTGCTCCGGAAAGAACAGGATGACTTTGGTTCCGAATACCTCCTGGGCGATGGCCGAGGCGGTTTTCGCCACCTCCATCCATTGGGACTCGCCGCCGAGCTCCCTGGTGAGGCGGTAGAGGGAATGGGTGCGCCCCTCGCGTTCCGCGGCGTGGGCGGCTTGCAGGCGGATGCGGATGGTCAAGGACGCGATCACAACGGCCACCGTCAGCATGACGGCAAAGGTGACCAGATACTCGTAATCGGACACGGCGAAGGTGAGGTGGGGCGGCACGCAGAAGAAATCGAAGGCCGCGACGCTCAACGCTGAGGCAAGCAAGGCGGACGCCCGTCCGGAGCGCAGAGCGACGGCAACGACGCCGAGCAGATAGAACATCACGAGGTTAACCGGATCGAGCACCGACCGCAGCGGAAGCGATACGGCCGTCACCAGAGCGACGACGGCGACCGCGCCCGCCAGTTCCGCCCAGTTGACGGCCGTTCTGGAGGTGGAGCGGAAGCGGGGAGGCGGCACCGGATTTGGCTCTCCGGAAATGGCGATGATCTCAATGTCGCCGCTTTGCGCCACCAATTCGTCAAACACGGAACCGGCCAGGAGCCTTCTCCAGAGGGGCCCGGCCCGCTTGCCGAGCACGATCCTGGACACGTTGCGATTGCGCGCGTAGGCGAGCAGGCTCTCCGCGACGCGCGCGCCGGTGAGGGTGACGGTTTCCGCGCCGAGCTGTTCGGCGAGCCGCAGAGCGGCGCTGACGCGCATGCGTATCTCCGGGTTCGCCGCAGCCTGCCCGGGAGTCTCCACGTAGGCCACGATCCATTCGGCTTTCAGGCGATCCGCGATGCGCCTTGCGGCACGAATGAGTTTGGCGGAGAACGGACTGGGGCCAATGGAAACCATGAGCCGTTCCGTGACCGGCCAGGTGGATTGGATTGCATTGTCCCGGCGGTAATTCCGCACCTGGGCATCGACGCAATCGGCCGTGCGGCGCAGCGCCAATTCCCGCAGGGCGGTGAGGTTGCCGGGCCGAAAGAAGCTCTCCATTGCGCGCTGCGCCTGATCCGGAATGTAGACTTTGCCGCCCTCCAATCTGCGGCGCAGTTCCTCGACGGGAAGGTCAATCAACTCGACATCGTCGGCCTGATCGAGCACCGAATCGGGGATCGTCTCCCGGACCACGACTCCGGTGATCTGAGCAACCTGATCGTTGAGGCTGTCCAGGTGCTGCACATTGAGGGTGGTGTAGACGCTAATGCCGGCGTCAATGAGTTCCAGGACATCCTGCCAGCGTTTGGCATGCCGGCTGCCGGGGGCGTTTGTGTGCGCAAGCTCATCGACAAGAAGGATCCCGGGCCGGCGCGCCAGGGCGGCGTCGATGTCGAACTCCTGAAGCGTGATGCCGCGGTGGGCCACGGAACGCCGGGGAAGGATCTCAAGCCCTTCGAGCAGCACCTCCGTTTCCGCGCGACCGTGGGTCTCCACGACGCCGACCACGACATCGACGCCGGCCCGCCTTTCGCGGCGCGCGGCCTCCAGCATGGCGAAGGTCTTGCCGACGCCGGGGGAAGCGCCGAAGAAGATCTTCAGCCGGCCGCGAGATTCCCGGCGCACGGTCTCCTGGACGCGCGCGAGCACCTCTTCGGGATTGGGCCGGTCCGATTCTATCAAGGGGTCCGCCTTCCACTAACCCGCCACGCGATGCCGGGCAACGAGGCGGATCGGTCCCGTCCGCGGCGGACTGAAACGCCTGTTGCGAGGCCCGGCAAGCTCTTCCAGCCGCGACGAACTCTCCAGCATATCCGGAAAGCCCGGCTGAGGATGGGAGCCGCCGGATCCTCTTTCGCTTCGAGGCCAGGACGGCAGGGTTTCATAGGCGATCCAGGGCCTGGTTCAGCAACTGCACGTTGACCACCGGTTCCCCGAGGATACCGAACTGCCGAGACTCAATTCGCTGCCGGACGAGGGCTTCGACGCGGCGCGGGTCAAGGCCACGGAGCCGCGCCACCCGGCGGGCCTGCCAGAGCGCGGCATCGGGGCTGATATGGGGGTCAAGTCCGCTGCCTGAAGCCATCAGCAGATCGGCGGGAACGGGCGCGGTGTTTCCAGGGTCCGCTGCCAGGAGAGCCTTGCGGCGCTCCTCAATGGCTTGCCGACGGGCCGGGCTTTTCGGGCCGAAGTTGGAGCCGGAGGACAAGGCTGAGTTATAGGGAAAGGCGGGCGTCGCCGACGGCCGCGGCCAGAAGTAACGCGGGTCTTCGACGCCCTTGCCGATCAGCTCAGAACCGAGCAGGCG
>JBDIBK010000212.1:0-4908 GCA_039812845.1 Bryobacterales bacterium | reverse complement strand
TCCGTTGGCGGGAGGTCGCGGTTTGATATGTGTGCTCTGGCTCATGCCACCCCTGCCTGGGTTCCACACGGTCTTTGGGGCGACCCGGGCGCTTACGCACCCGGCTTGCTCATGCCGCCCTGCGGGCTGGGGCTGGCTCATGCCGCCCTACGGGCGCGGGGCCGGCCTATGCCGCCCTTCGGGCTTAGCGGGGCGGCATGGACGTATCTGCATGCGGCGATTTCGCCGATTCCAGGCGCAAGCAGACTTGCGGTTTGGCAGGGCGGGATGGATGTATCCCCGCGTGGAGCGGCGATTGCGAAATCCCGATCTCCCTTATTCAACTGCCCACTGCGAGCCACCTTCCGGCCGGGGAACTGCAAGCGTTGGCGCTGGCTGCCGGACTCGGGCATCGCGCACGCGGCCATGGAATCGACGGGCGTTTGCTGGAAGCCGGCCTTAATCACGTGGCCGCGCGCAATCTCATCGGGGGGAACCGGCGCGGGCTCCTTCGAGACCAAGCAGGAGGAGAAGCTAAGCCGCTCCCTCTTCAAGCGATTGGAGAAGCCCGGCCACAAAGTCGCCCATTGAGCATGCCGCATCACATTCTCGCTACGGGGGGTGACTTTCAAGAGAGGTGATAGACTCACGGGCATGCCGCTTTATGCTTGGGAGACGGTCCCCCTTGAGGAGTTGAACCCGCTGCTCGCGCGAAAGGTGATCCATGGGGCGCAGACGACCGTGGCGCAGATTTTCCTGCGCACGGGCGCGACGGTTCCGGAGCACCGGCACCACCATGAGCAGACCACGCTGCTGCAATCCGGCAGGATCGTCTTTTTCCTGGAGGGGAGGGAGGTGACTCTCGTGGCTGGATCGGTCCTCAACATTCCGCCGCACGTTCCTCACAAGGTGGTGGCGCTCGAGGACAGTGTCGCCATTGATGTCTTCTCCCCGGCAAGGGACGACTGGCAGCGGGGCGACGACGCCTACCTGCGCCAAGGCTGATGGCGATGCGCGGGGGGGCAACTTTCGGGCGGTTTCGTTGCCGAAAGCGGTACTTTTGTGGAAGGGCCGTCCGGTTTTTTGGGGCGATTCGAGTTTTCACTCCATTGCTGTTATCGAGTTAGAAAGATCAATAAATCCCGCATTGCACCGCACGGGCGCATCGCTCGATTGGGCCAGAAACTCCGTCGCCGGACCGCGAAGACAATGAAAAATAGAACATTGGCTGCGTAACTTGTTTCTATTTTCGCCGATTCCTGCCTTTATGAAGAGAAAATAAGACCTAGTACTTTCAAAACGTATAGTACCTTTTAACATTTTGTGGCATAACTAGAGAGACGGGAGGCGAGGGCACTCCCGATTCCTCCGGCGGTAGCGGTGTCAGAAGCGGCTCCGCGAGGCTCAAGGGCGATACTCATGCGGACTTATCGAATCCATTTCCTGGCTTTCCTCGCGCTCACACTCGGATCGATCGCGGCACCTTTCCTGTTCGCTCAGGCCGGCGACGAGAGTGTCGCGCAACGCGTCGGGGTTCCCGTGGAAGGAGGCTACACCGAGACAACGGCACGGTGGCTCCCGACGGTGCGCTACCTGGAGAGCGAGGTTCGCGGCGTCCGCTTCACCTTGACGCCCGTTCCCGCGGACAAACTGCTGTCGAGCGTGCAACGGGGTGAAGTGGAGTTCGCGATTGTTCCGCCTGCTCGCTACCCCGCGCTCAGCTTGCAGAGCAATGCGTCGGCGATCGCATCGGCCGCAATTGAGGGGAGCGGCGGCGAAGCGGTGGCCCTGACGAAGGGTTCGCTGCTGGCTCTGAAAGACCGCACCGATCTCACGAGCATTGCCTCGGCGAAAGGCAAGCGGATGCTTGCGCTGGGCGCGGACTCTCTGACGGGCTGGATTGCGCCTTCGGTGAAGCTGCGCGCGGCGGGAATCGATCCGGATACGGACTTGCCGGATTTGCATTTCGCCAGCGACGCCAAGACGGTCTTCGACGCGCTGAACTCGGGCGTAGTTGACGTGGCCGCGATGGGAAACGCGGAACTGCTGGCGGCCGCGCGGAGTGGAACGATTCAACTCACCAACTTCCGGGTTCTGCAGGAAAGCACCAGCATTCCGATGGACCGGAAAGCGGCGGAGGGCAGCACCGCGGCGTTCCCGCTGGAAGCGTTCGTGAGGACCCAGGGCGCTTCCGACAAACTGGCGCAACGCGTGGCGGACGCGCTCTACCGGATGAATGCCTCGAACGGGGCGGGAAAAGCGGCGATGCAATCGGCCGGCAACTTTGGCTGGACGGTTCCACAGAACTATGCGGGCGTTGCCGAGACGCTCCGCGCGGCGGGGCAGGACCCCGCGCTGGCCGCGGGCGGTTCCGGGCAGCAGGAGAGCGTGCTGAACTCGAAATACTGGCCCATTGGCATGGGATTCCTGATCGCGATTATCGCTTCGACCTCGGCCGTACTGCTCTACCGGCGGATGCGGGCGCGCGTGAAGAGCACCGAGGAGACGCTCGACGCGGCCAAGCAGGATCTGGCGCAATCGCAGCAGGCGCTTGCGCGTTCCGGGGAGATCCGCGCCAGCCTGCTCTCGAACTTCCGGCAGGACTTTCGCACGCCCCTTTCCGCGCTGCTTGAGATTTCCCGGCTGCTGCGCACCACGCAACTGAGTTCGGCGCAGGCCGAGTATGTGAACGCGATCCGCGAGATGGCGCACAACCTGATGGGCAGCATCGGCAACGTCACCGATTTCGCCAGCCTCGAAGCGGGCGCGCTGCGCACGGAGAAGCGGGACTTCGACCTGATGGAAGTGGTGGACAACGCGGTTCTCAACGTCTACGAGCAGATGGGCGAGCACTTCGCGGAGCTATCCGTGCAGGCCGATACGCAGGTGCACCGCTGGCTGAATGGAGACGCCGCGCGGCTGCGGCAGGTGCTGCAGAACCTCCTGCACAATGCCATGAAGTTCACGCGCTCCGGCGATGTGCTGCTGCATATCAGCCGGGAGGAAGACCGGGCGGAGACGGCGTCGGTCCGGTTTACGGTGATCGATACCGGCGTTGGCATGGATTCGAAGCAGGTGAAGAAGGTGTTTGAACCTTACGTGGTGCAGCCGCGGGGCAAACAGGTTTCCCGCGGGCTTGGACTTCCCCTGTGCAAGCGCCTGGTGGAGCTGATGGGCGGAACGATCAGCGCCGAAAGCGCGCCCGGAAAGGGATCGCAGTTCAGCTTCGTGCTGCCGTTCGGCAAACAGGCGCAGGCTCCGGTAATGCTCGACGACGATGTCGCGCGGATCAAGGGCAGCCGCGTGCTGCTGATCGGCGGGCGCGAGATTGGGCGGCGGATTTTGCAGTATTACCTGCATAGCTGGGGCGCTCATGTCGTTTACGCGGACCGCTTTGAAACGTCGCTGGACGTGATGCGGGAGGGCATTGAGAAGAAGCAGAGGTTCGACGCCGTGCTTTGCCCCGCCTTTGTGGCGGACCGCAACGCGGTGGAACTGGTGGCCACGGTGCGCGACCGCCCGGAACTCGATGGCATTCCCTTTGTGGTGATCGCCTCGCGGCAGGAGTGCGAAGCGCTGCCGCAGTTGGAGCAGTTGGCCGGGCTGATCCGCATTGAACGCCCGGTGCGGCGCGGCGATCTGGTGCTGAAGATGGTGGAAGCGCTTCGCATGGAAGTGCCGGACCGGCTCTGGAAAGACCCTTCCGACTACGACCGGGAAGAAATCTACAAGCTCGATATCGAGTTTTCCGATTCGAAGATCAAGCGCGGAATCGTGCTGGTGGCGGATTCCAACTCCATCCACCAGCGGGCCGTGGCGCTGGTGCTGGACCGCATGGGCTACAACGTGGACACCGCGATCGGCGTTGCGGAGACGGCGAAGCGCCTGCAATCGACGCGCTACGATATCGCCTTCGTCGAAACCCGCTTGACCGACGGCGACACGTTCAAACTCGTCGGCGACTTGAGGAGCCGCGAGAACAAGGCGACGCGCCTGCCGATCATCGGGATGCTGGCGGAGGCGCAGGAGGGCGAGCGCGAGCATTGCCTGCTTGCCGGCATGGACGACTCCATGCTGAAGCCGCTCGACATGGAGACCATCGCGCGCACGATGCGCCGCTGGACGCGGAAGCAGCCGCAGCGCCAGAACTCCGCCGATGCGGAAATGCGCCAGCGGGAAATGACCGCCTGAGCGGAGGGCGGGGGCGCGGCCGGCGCGTGTGGCATGGGCGCTTTCGCCCATGCACGCGACTCTGTGCTTGCGAAACCCGGCCAGCGGTGGGGCCTGAGATAGACTGGCCAGCATGAATCGCCGACTGTTTCTGAGCGTTTCGTTCGGGCTGGCTGGGTGTGCGCGGAGGCGTGCTTTTTCCGTCGAGGAGAAGGGGATTGCCGCGCTGGGGGAAGCGCTGCGCGGGGGCCGGGTGACGGTGCGGGGGCTGGTGGAAGCCTATCTCCTGCGAATCGAAGCGATCGACCATTCCGGTCCCGCGCTCAACGCGGTGCTCGAAGCGAATCCGGACGCGCTGAGGATTGCCGATGGACTCGACAAGGAGCTGCGCGGGAAGGGCGCGCGCGGGCCGCTTCACGGTATTCCGATTCTGCTGAAAGACAACATCGACACGGCCGACGGGATGAAGACCACCGCCGGCTCGCTAGCGCTGCTGGACGCGCCCGCCCCGGCGCGGGATGCCCCGGTGGTGGCGAAACTGCGCGCGGCCGGCGCGGTGATTCTCGGCAAGACCAACCTGAGCGAGTGGGCCAATATCCGCTCGACCAATTCCACTTCGGGCTGGAGCGGACGCGGGGGCCTGACGAAGAACCCGTATGCGCTGGACCGCACCCCTTCCGGATCGAGTTCCGGTTCGGGCGCGGCCGCCGCGGCGAGCCTGTGCGCGGCGGCGATTGGCACGGAGACGGATGGCTCCAT
>JBDIBK010000211.1:0-4923 GCA_039812845.1 Bryobacterales bacterium | reverse complement strand
CTAGCATCGTCCCTCGGCCCGGGCCTCCATGCGGGCGCTGCAAGGCGGCTCTACGCCTCCGCCGTCTCTTCCTCGATCGCTTCAGACACCTCAGCCCACTCCTGCATCGTCGCGTCCAGGCGTTCCCGCAGCACATCGAGTTCGTTGCTTTGGCGCACGCTTTGCTCCGCGGTGACGTAGACCGCCATAGCCGCCTCGGTCTCCGCGATGGCGATTTCGAGCCGCGCGGCTTCCTCCTCAAGTCCGCTTCTCTTCTCTTCCATTTGACGCATTTTGATCGGGTTCAATCTGCGTGCACGTTTCCCATCGCCATTCGCCCCGGAGACCGCCGCGGGCGCGTCCGCCTTTGCTCCAGGGGCGCTCGCCCGTTCTGCCCCATCGCCGTTCTCGACCAGCGCTCGCGCCGCCATGCGCGCCTTGTAGTCAAGGAATTCCGGATAGCTTCCCGCGTAATCGAGAAGCGTGCCGTCCCGCACCTCGAACACCCGCGTTGCCAGATTCTCAATGAAATAGCGGTCGTGAGAAACAAACACCACGGAACCGGTGTAGTTTTTCAGCGCGTGCAGCAGCACGTCCTTGGCCCGCATATCGAGGTGGTTCGTCGGCTCGTCGAGGAGCAGGAAATTCGAGGGGTAGAGCAGCATCCGCGCCAGCGCGTACCGGTTGCGCTCCCCGCCGCTCAGCACTTCGATCTGCTTGAAGACATCGTCTTCGGAGAACAGAAAACAGCCCAGCAGGCTCCGCAATTCCGTCTGGCTGCGCCCCGGCGCGTATTGCGTCAGGTCGTCGAGGATGCGCGCCTTCGGATCCAGCACCTTGTACTGGTCCTGCGCGAAATAATCCGTATCGACGTTGTGGCCCGGTTTGCACTCCCCGCGCGTAGGTGCGTCGAGCCCCGCCAGCAGCCGGATCAGCGTCGATTTCCCCGCGCCATTCGGGCCCACAAGCGCGATCCGGTCTCCGCGATGGATCAGGAAATTGAAATCGGAAAAGACATGCTTTTCCCCATAGCTCTTCGAAAGCCCGCTGGCCTCGATCACCGTGCGCCCGCTCGCCACCGGCTGTGGGAAGCGGAAATGGATTGTTGCCTCCTCGGCGGGGATCTCGATCTTCGGCAGCCGCTCCAGTTCCTTGATCTTGCTCTGCACCTGCTTCGCCTTTGTGGCCAGCGCCCGGAACCGGTTGATGAACGCTTCCAACTGCTCCGCTCGTTCGGCGGTGGATTTCCGCAGCGCGATCAACTGTTCGCGCCGGGATTCCTTCTGCTTCTCGAATTTCGTGTAATTGCCCGAATACAGGAAGCCCTGCTTGTTCCACAGCTCAAGAACCCGGTTCACCGTCTGGTCAAGAAAAAACCGGTCGTGCGAGATGAGGACGATCGCGTAGGGGTACTGGTTCAGATAGCCTTCCAGCCAGTCGCGGGATTCGAGGTCGAGGTGGTTTGTCGGTTCGTCCAGCAGCAGCAGATTCGGCTGTTCGAGCAGCAGCTTCGCCAGCGAAATGCGCATCTGCCAGCCGCCCGAAAACTCCTCGACGCGCCGCCCCCAGTCGTCCTTCGAAAAGCCCAGGCCGCTCAGGATCTGCCCCGCTTTTGCCTCCAGCGAGTACCCATCGGCGGCGGTGAACTCATTCTCCAGTTGATGATAGATCCCGGCCAGTTCCCGGTATTCCGCGGAGTCCGGCGCAAGGTCGCTCAGTTCGCCGGCAATCGTCTCCAGGCGCTTCTCGATTTGCTTCAGGTTGTCGAAAACGCTCAGGCATTCCTGCATCACGGTGCGGCCACTGAGCCGGAGCCCGTCCTGCGGAAGATAGCCGAAGGCCAGGCCGCGCGCCGATTGCAGATCGCCTTCGTCCAGCGCTTCGATGCCGGCGAGAATCTTGAGCAGCGTGGTCTTGCCGGTGCCGTTTGCACCAACGAGACCCACGCGGTCTCCGGGGTTGATCTGCACGTTCAGATTCTCGAACAGCAATTTCGGACCGAAGCGCTTGCCTGCGCCCACTAGCTGAATCATGGCGGGTGTAGCGAGATCCCTTTCCTTAAGCCGTGGCGGTGGCCGCGGGCTCCGGCGCGGGGGCCGGCTTGTTCAAAAGGCGGCGAAGCGAACGCGCCACATAGCGCTTCAAATCGTGGCGGGCCACCACGGCGTCCAGAAATCCGTGCTCCAGCAGAAACTCCGCCCGTTGAAATCCGTCCGGAAGCTTCTGGCGAATGGTCTGCTCGATCACGCGCGGGCCCGCGAAGCCGATCAATGCCTTCGGTTCGCCGATGTTCAGGTCGCCCAGCATGGCGAAACTGGCGGTGACGCCGCCCGTGGTCGGGTTGGTGAGGATGCTGATGAACGGAATGCGCGCATCGTCCAGAGTGGCCAGCATCGAGCTGATCTTGGCGAGCTGCATCAGGCTCACCATCCCCTCCTGCATGCGGGCACCGCCCGAAGCGGAAACCACCACCAGCGGGTGGCCGCCCTTCAGCGCCCGCTCCGCCGCGCGCGCCAGTTTCTCGCCCACAACGGAGCCCATGCTGCCGCCGATGAACTGCAATTCCATGGAGCAGAGTTCCACGTGCTGGCCGTGCATCTTGCCGGAGGCGCAAATCGCCGCGTCCCGGATGCCCGTTTTCTCCTGCATCGTGCGCAAGCGGGATTTGTAGGTTTTGCTGTCGGTGAAATGGAGCGGGTCGTTGGAAACGAGCCCCGCGTCGTGCTCCCGCCAGCCCTCATCCAGCAGCAAGTCCACCCGCTGCCGCGCGGATATCTGGTAGTGATGGCCGCACTTCGGGCAAACGCTCAGGTTCTCTTCGAATACTTTCTTCCAGAGAATCTCATTGCACTCTTCGCACTTGAACCAGAGGCCCTCCGTGCGCACCACGCGCTCGGACTGCTTCTCGGGAAGCGGCTTTACCTTCGATTTCGGTCGGCTGAACCAGGACATGTTGTTGCTGGGAAGACGCCCCTCGCGCCTCGATTCGCAATTCCCATTGTAACCGTTGCGTCACAAGCGGACGCTCGATTTTCCCGCGCCGCCGCGGGCCGCCGCCCGTTCGCATCGTATTCGCGCCGTGCTACTTCCGCTTCCAGCGAATGCCGTCGCGCGTGTCTTCGAGGATGATCCCCTGTGCCGCCAACTCGTCCCGAATTTCATCGGAACGCTTGAAGTTGCGTTCCAGCCGGGCGCGCTGCCGTTCCGCAATCAGCGAATCCACCTCCGCGTCGCTCAAGCCGCTCTCGCGCAGCGTGGGCTTCAGCACATCGAAGACGCGGTCGAACGCCGCGAGCAGGGCCTTGGCCTCCTCGACATTTCCCGCGCAAAACTCATCGCTGTCCATCGCCGCGTTCGTCTCGCGCACATACTCGAAGATCGCTCCCAGCGCCCCGGCGGTGTTCAGGTCGTCATCCATGTCGGCCTCGAACTCGGCCCGGGCGCGGGCGATCCGCTCCTCCACTTCCGGGCATTTGCCTTCCTTGAACTTCGCGGTGTTCAGCCGCAGCTCGAAGTTGCGCAGCCGGTCGATCGCGGTCTGCGCCGCATCGAGATCCGCGAACGTGAAGTTCAGCTTGTTGCGGTAAGGCACCGCCGCCAGCCGGTAGCGGATCGCTTCCGGCGAGTAGCCCCGTTCCAGCACATCGCGCAGCGTGTAGAAGTTGCCGAGCGATTTCGACATCTTCTGCCCTTCGACAATCAGGTGCTCCGAATGCAGCCAGTAGCGCACAAACTGCTTGTGCGAGATGCACTCCGCCTGGGCGATCTCGTTCTCATGGTGCGGGAACGTGAGATCGATGCCGCCGGTGTGGATATCGAGAGTCTCGCCGAGATACTTGTTCGCCATCGTGGAGCATTCGATGTGCCACCCTGGGCGTCCCGCTCCCAGCGGCGTATCCCAGCCCGGCTCGCCGTCGCGCTTCGCTTTCCACAGCACGAAATCCCGGGCGTCGTCCTTTTCGTACTCGTCCACATCCACCCGCGCGCCCGCCTGCATTCCTTCGACGTGCAGGCGCGAAAGCCGCCCGTACCGCGGGAACGTGGCAATGCGGAAATAAACGGAGCCGTCGCTCACGTAGGTGTGCCCGCCCTCCGTCAGCGCCTGAATCGCCTTCACCATATCGTCGATATGCTCGGTGGCCCGCACCAGCCGCTCCGGCCTTTGCAGCCGCAGCGTCGCCGAATCTTCAAGGAAGGCGTCCTCGTATTGCTGCGTGTACTCCCGCAGGCTCTTGTTCTCGGCCATCGCGCTTCGGATGATCTTGTCTTCCACGTCCGTGATGTTCATCACGTGGTCAAGTTTGTAGCCGCGATAGGCCAGCCAGCGCCGCAGGATGTCCTGAAAGGCGAACGAGCGGAAGTTGCCGATATGCACGTAGTTGTAGACGGTGGGTCCGCAGGTGTACATGCGGACGGTCGGCGGATCCAGAGGAGCGAAGTCCTCCATTTGCTGGCTGATGGTGTTAAAGAATCGAAGAGCCATTGTGTGCGGTGTTTGCGGAGCTTGGAAAGATTTCCTACTCAGGATAGCAAGTGCTTCTCCAGCCCCGCGAACACACCCCGCGCCCTTCGGCGGACTCTCCGCTACAGGCGCAGCAGCGCCGTCACCGTGTCCTCATCCAATTGCCGCTTCAGCTTAAAGCCCAGCTTCTCGCAGATGCGCTGCATCGCAAAGTTCTCGGAGAGAATTTCCGCCGCGACGTATTCGAGCTTCTCGTCCCTTGCAATGCCAATCAGGCGCGTGAGGAGCTCCGTTCCCAGGCCCATGCCGTGGACGGAATCCGTCACCAGCACCGCGAATTCCGCGCCGTTCGTCGCCCGGTCTTTGCGGAGCCTTCCCACGCCGAGGATCTCCGCTTCGTCGTCCCCGATCCGGCGTTCGGCCACCAGAGCCAGCTCGCGGTCGTAGTCGTTGAAGCAGATGCGCTGCAGCCGCTCGTGCGC
>JBDIBK010000210.1:0-5048 GCA_039812845.1 Bryobacterales bacterium | reverse complement strand
CGCAAGCCTTCCGACGATCTTAGCGAGTCCCCGCGATTCCGTCCATAAAATCGGCAAACTTCCCTCCCCACTGCCTTCCCCGCGCTCCCCAAAAGTCCAAAGGGTCAAACGCCAGCGCCGGGGGCCTCTGTCCCCGGCAAACATGAAAGCCCGCACCAACAGGAGAGGAGTGTTCGAATCACTCCTGGCGATCCTCTTACAATTCGTTGACCTGGAGCCCATTCGGCGCGTGCTTCCACGCTTCCTTGAACTCGTTGCTTACCCACTCGACGCTCACGGACTTGCCCTGAGCCTTAAGCGCCTCAAGCAGGCCGAAGAGAGAGCGCCCGTTCCGGGGGTGCTGCTCGAGATCCTTCCGGAAAACCTCCTCCGCTTCCAAGGCTTTCCCTTGCCGCAAGAGCGCGCCACCCAGCGCTTCCCGCTCCGGATAGTGCCACTCCGGCGGCTCCATGTAGCCCAACTGGTCCTGAAGCTCAACGGCCATCCGCAAGTACGCAATCTCTTCGTCGTTCTGATTTTTCGCTCTTGCGATGCGGGCGTCGAGGTCCGCCATGGCGATGGCGAGCACGCTCCGGGTGCTGTTGATCATCAGGTGGTCGGTCTCCGGAACCTTCGCCACGATTGCCCCAAGTCGTTCGCGCTCGGCTTGCGCATCGGGAATGTTCCCCAGGCCCGCGAACGCCAGGCCTCGCGCGTAGCAGTACATGGCATGCAGATAGGGGGTCTTTTCCTTCGGCTTTGGCTCGGCTAGCATCTCCTTCCACTTGCCGAATCGCGTGAGCACCAGCCAGTCGAACGTGCCATAGGGGGCGAGCATGGGCATCGCGTCCACCGCGCCATCCACGTTCTTGCTCAGACGGCGAGCATAGTCCAGGGCCTCGTCGAACTTGCCCTGCATCGTCCGCACATAAGCTACGAAATGCAGGTTGTGCGAGTAATACATCAGCGGGTAAATGCCCTTTGCGCCAGAGCGTTCGATGTATTTGCGGTCCACCTCGGACGCCGTCTCGTTCACCTCGGCGGAAGCCTGGTAGTCGCCGACGCGCAGGAAGATGTGCGAAGGCATGTGTACCATGTGCCCCGCGCCCGGCATCAAGGACCCGAGCCGCATCGCGCTCGGCAGCGCCCGCTCTGGGGTCTTGGACGCCTCCACAGAGTGAATGTAGTAGTGATTCGCTCCCGGATGCGTCGGGTCGCGCCGTATCACGCCTTCGAGCACCGCCATCACCTCCAGCGTGCCCTCGGCTGGTTCGCCGTCCGGGCTCCACAGTTTCCACGGGTTCAGGTTCATCAGCGCTTCCGCGTAGAGCGTCGCGGCATCCAGGTCGTCCGGATACTGCCGCATCACCTCCTTCATCGCGTCCTTGTACTTCACCGCCAGCATCTTCCGGTCGGCTTCGGGGTCCTTGGAATAGCGCTGCACCAGCGCCTCGACGTACGCGCGCTCATGGGCCGGCGCATTCTGCGCGAGACTTGTCGCTTTCTCAATTGCCATCCAGGCCTTTGCTTCCCGCTCGGGCATGGCCGGCATGTTGTAGTTGGGACCCAGTGCAAGCGCAATGCCCCAGTGCGGCATCGGCGATTGCGGGTCGTACTCGGCCGCGCGCGCAAACAGCCGCGCCGCTTCGTCGTGATTGAAGCCGTAGATCAGCGCCAGTCCCTGGTCAAAGAACTTCTGCGCCATCTCGGACTTGGTTGAAATCGGGTGATGATGGTCGCCAAGGCCCTCAAGCAGTTCTGCCGGCTGGCTGGGCATGGTTTCGTGATGGGAATGCTGCGCGAAGGCGATCGCCGCCGCGAGGAAGAGAGCGAATATCAGGCGCTTCATGCCAGAACCCTAAGCACCCCAAGGTCCAAACGAACTTCGCGAGCGAAGATCATGTATGTGATTGATATCGTTCGCGCAGGTGTGAGGAAGCGAGCGAGCGAGGGAAGGCGCGATGCTGGCATTTCAGCACGGTGCTGAAACTTCAGCAAAACCGCTCTATGGCCGCGGCGTCCTCGGCGCTTCCACGCCCAGCTTGCGCATGCGGGACCACAGCGTCGAGCGGTTAATCCCCAGCAGTGCGGCCGCCCCGGATGGCCCGCTCAGCATGCCATTCGTTCGCTTGAGCGCCTCCAGGATCAGGCCTCTCTCCGCGTCTTCCAGCGTGGGCAGGGCGTCGCGAGTTTCCGGCACTGACGCCGGTTCCGCCGGCAGCGCGATGTGGTCCAGGCGCAGCGTGTTCCCCTGGCAGAGAATCACGGCGCGTTCGATCAGGTTGGCCAACTCCCTCACATTGCCGGGCCAATCGTAATGCTGCAAACGGAAATGGACCTCCGGGCCGATGCTTTCCACCCGTTTTCCCATTCGTTCGGAGAACTTTCGGACGAAATAGGCGGCCAGCGGCGGGATGTCTTCTCTGCGCTGCCGCAACGGGGGCACGAAAATCGGGAAGACATGCAGCCGGTAGAAGAGATCCGCCCGGAACGAGCCGCGCTTGATCTCCTCGGCGAGATCCCGGTTCGTCGCGGCGATCACGCGGACGTCCACCGGAATGCTCTGCCCGCCCCCGACCCGCTCGATCTCCTGCTCCTGCAGCACACGCAGCAGCTTCGCCTGTGTCTCCAGCGGCACTTCCCCAATCTCGTCCAGAAAGATCGTCCCGCGGTTCGCCAGCTCGAAGCGGCCCTTTTTCTGCGCCAGCGCCCCGGTGAACGCCCCGCGCTCGTGCCCGAACAGTTCGCTCTCCACAAGGCCGGAGGGCAGCGCTCCGCAGTTGACCTTGATCATCGTGTTTGACCGACGCCGGCTTCGGTTGTGCACCGCGCGGGCGATCAGTTCCTTGCCGGTTCCGGTCTCGCCCAGCAGCAGCACCGTGGAGTCCGTATCGGCCACCATTTCAATGTTGCGGAACACCTCCCGCATCGCCGCCGACGCCCCCACAATCTCCTCGAAGTTGTATTCGTGCCGGATCACTTCCTGCAGGTAAACGTTTTGCCGCTGCAACTGGTCGAGCCACTCCTCCGCCTTCTTCTTCTCATTCACGTCCCGAAGGAAGATCGTGAACAGCACGTCGCGCGAGAGACTCGCTCGCGACACCGTGATCTCGATGGGGAACACCTCGCCGTCGAATCGCCGCGCGCAATGCCCTTCCGGCACCCGAAGCGATTTCTGCCGCGCGTCCGCCATATACTCCTTCAGCAGAGCGTGCATTTCGCTCGTCAGCAGCGCCTCGATAGGCTTGCCAACCGCCTGCGCCTGCGTGCACCGCAGCATTCGCTCGGCGGCACTGTTGAGCATGGAAATGCTGCCCTCCCGATCCACCACGACTATCGCGTCCATGGCCGTTTGGAAGATCCCCGATAGCCGCTCCTCGCTGTCCCGCAGCCGCGCATTGATGGTCGAAAGTTCGGCCGTGCGTTCCTCCACCCTCTGTTCGAGTTCGGCCGCGTGCGCGGCGATCTGCTGGTTCAGATCCCGCAGGGACTCCTCGGCCAGCTTGCGTTCCGTGATGTCCCGCTGGATCCCGAAATGCCCGGTCACGCGCCCTTCACCGTCATAGAAGCAGATGTAGTCGCCCTCCACCCACATCCGACTGCCGTCGGCGCGTCGCTCGTCGCTCTTGACGCGCAAGCGCCCAGCGTCCAGCATCTCGCGCCACAGCTTCTTGCCATGCTCCGGAGCATGCGCGAACAGGCTGCGCGGGGTCGCGCCGAGGATCTCTTCCCGCGGTATCCGGTATTGCTGGAGCAGAGCGTCGTTGGCTTTCACCAGCCGCTGATGGTCGAAGATGTATTCGAGCGCTTGCTCCTTGTCGGTGCTCTCGTCCCATCGCACCGGTTCGTCGATCATCATGAAGAAGAACCCGTCCAGCGATTGCGAGAAAAACAGTTCCAGTTGCGCCAGAGATTGCTCGTGCTGGCTCTCCGCGCGGAGCCGCCGGTCGGTCTCGAGCGCCAGGGCCGTCAGATCCGCCACCGACGCCGCGAAGTTGCGCTCCTCAAAGCCCCAGTGCCGCGGCTTTCCCGCATGCTCGTGGCAGAGCACCCCCACAATCTGGCCGTCCCAGCGAATCGGCACGTCGAGGATTGATCGCGTGTTCGCGGAAAGAGCGGGGCTGGCGGTCATCCCGGAGGTGAGCGGGTGTGTGTCCACGTCTTCCGCGGCAATCGTGCGCGCCTGTCCGAGAGCTTCGAAATATTCCGGGAAACGGTGAAGCTCCAGCAGCGCCCCCTCCCGATGCGCCTCCGCCTCCCGGTCGAAGCAATAGGCACATTGGAGCGTGGCATGTCCTTCCCCAAACAGCCAGACGCTTACGCGGGCAACATCGAGCGTGGATGCGGCCACGCCGGTCAGATGGTGGAGCCTGCGCGGGAGGGATTCCAGCCTGGAGGTCGCCAGTTCAAACAGCGCGGCTTGATACTGTGCCGTCTGGAATTGCGCGCGGCGTCGGGATTCTCTTGCTCCCCTGCTTGCGGCCTCGGCCCGGCCCACCGCGGCGAAACCGTTCCGGTTCCTCGGCAGGGTGAAGCGTACTTCCGCCCGCAACGGCGTCAGATCGGCCCGGACAAACTCCAGCGCATGCAGTTCATCGGCGGGCCCGCCCCCCTCGCGCAGGCGTCCCATCGCGAGTTCGGTTGCTTCCGCCGAAACCGGAGTGAGCAGGCTCAGCAGCGAACAGCCTGGCAGCGACGCCCGCGCCCGGCCCGTCTCCCGCGCCGCCGCCTCGTTGGCCCAGACAATCTCCCCGTCCAGCTTAAGCAGAAGAACGATATCGCCCAGATCGTCCGCGGCGCTCCCGAACTGCCACCCCGTGTCCATGCTCGCCTGCTATCAAGGTTGCCACAACCGAAGCGCCCCCGCGCCCCGCCTCGTCGGCCAGCCCAATCCGCCTCTCCTCCCCCTCCTTGCCGTTCCCATCCACCCAGACGGCCGCGAACCCATCCAAACCCGTTCAGATGGCCCAAAGCGCGACACAAGCTAGCCATGCACGGAATCGCCCGTCACGCCTCCAGAATGGAACAAAACACGGGAAGGGTGGCGGGAACCAGCGGGCATCCCTCAA
>JBDIBK010000209.1:0-5177 GCA_039812845.1 Bryobacterales bacterium | reverse complement strand
ATGCCGCCGGCGACGAACGGGGAAGCGGCCGTGATGGTGGAACTCATCCGCCTCTACGCCCAGGAGTATACCGAATCCATCCCCAACTTCCTGTGCTTCCGCAATACGCGCTTTCTGAAGGAATCGTCGCCGCTGGGCCGCTGGAAGCTCGATGCGGAACTCAAGGAACGGCTCTCTCATGAGGGCGACGAGGACGAACACGAAATCGTCGCAGTGGATGGAGAGCAAAGCAAGGGGAAAGTAGTCTTCTTCCACGGTGGGCTGACGGTGAGCGGCGAGTTCGGCAACGTCATGCGCCGCATTTTCGACCCGGAGACCGAAACGGTCTTTACGCGGATGGACAGCGGCTCCGAAGCTCCGGACCGTGTGATTCTAGGATTCGTGGTGCGGCAGGATCGTTCCTCCATGCGGATCAGTTCGGGAAGCGAAGAGGAGATGGTGATGGGTTACGCGGGAGAGGTCCATGCCTCCCGCTCCACGGGCCAGGTCTTCCGTATCCGTTTGACGATGGACGAACTGCCAAAGGGCTACCCTATTCGGGGCGCCACCTGGGATATCCGCTATGGGCCAGTGAAGGTGGAGGAGCGGGAACTGCTGTTGCCGGTTTCCGCGACGGTGGAAGCGTACCAGGAGGGGCGCTTCGTGCGGACGGAAGCGACCTATACGGACTACCAGCGGTACAGCTCCGACTCAAGCATTCGCTTCGGCGAGCAGGCGCCCAGCCCCGAGTAGCAAGCGCGCAGGGTACTCCGCCGGGGGATGGTGCGACACTATTCATTGGAATGGGGGCTCCCTCTTGGCCAGCGAATTGCCGCACCTATCGGTGCTGAACGACTACCTTCGCCGCATCCTCACCACACGGGTCTACGACGTCGCCCAGGAAACGCCGTTGGACCGGGCGCGCAATCTCTCCGCGCGGCTTGGCAACGACGTGCTGCTGAAGCGCGAAGATCTGCAATCGGTATTCTCGTTCAAGCTGCGCGGGGCCTACAACAAGATGGCCAAGCTTCCCGCGGAAGCGTTACAGCGGGGCGTGATCGCGGCCTCCGCCGGCAACCATGCGCAGGGTGTGGCGCTGGCGGCGGCGAAACTGGGCTGCCGGGCCGTGATCGTCATGCCGGTAACCACGCCCCGGATCAAAGTGGAAGCCGTACAGGCACGCGGCGCGGAAGTGCTCTTCCATGGCGAATCCTACGACGAAGCGTACGCTCATGCGCTTGAGATCGCCAAGCGGGACGGCCTTTGCTTCGTGCATCCCTATGACGATCCGGACGTCATCGCCGGCCAGGGCACGATCGGCATGGAGATCCTGCGGCAGCACAGCGGTCCGATCCACGCGATCTTTGTGGCGATCGGCGGCGGCGGCCTGATCGCGGGGATCGCGGCCTATGTGAAGGCGCTGCGGCCGGAGATCCGCGTGATCGGGGTGGAACCGGTGGAATCGGATGCGATGGCGCGTTCCCTGAAGCGGGGCGAGCGGGTCCGGCTGGAGACGGTGGGGCTCTTTGCCGACGGCGTGGCTGTGAAGCAGGTGGGCGCGGAAACCTTTCGGCTGTGCCGCGAACTGGTGGATGAAGTGGTGCTGGTGACGACGGACGAGATTTGCGCCGCCATCAAGGACGTCTTCGAGGACACCCGCTCCATTCTGGAGCCGTCGGGCGCCCTGCCCATCGCGGGGATGAAGCGCTATGCAGAGCGCGAGGGCCTGAAGGGCGAGACCCTGGTGGCCGTGGCGTGCGGGGCCAACATGAATTTCAACCGGCTGCGATTCGTGGCCGAACGGGCCGAGATCGGCGAACAGCGGGAAGCGCTCTTCGCCGCGACGATTCCCGAACGCCCCGGCAGCTTCCGCCGCTTCTGCAACATCGTTGGCGCGCGCCAGGTGACCGAATTCAACTATCGCTACTCTGGCCCCGAGCGAGCCCATGTCTTCGTCGGTGTGGAGGTGCGGGACCGCGACGGGTATCAATCCCTGCTTGCGGATCTCAAGGCGGAGTTGGACGACGTGGTGGACCTCTCCGGCAACGAGATGGCCAAGGCGCACATCCGGCACATGGTGGGCGGGCGCGCTCCCGAGATTCAGCATGAGCGGCTCTACAGCTTCGAGTTTCCGGAGAAGCCGGGAGCGCTGCGGCAGTTCCTGGAACGCATGTCGGGCAACTGGAACATCAGCCTCTTTCACTACCGAAATCATGGCTCGGATTCGGGCCGGGTGCTTGCGGGCATCCAGGTGCCGCCGGAAGACGCCGACGCCTTTCAGCGCTTTCTGGACGGCCTGGGCTACGACTATTCGGACGAGAACGCCAATCCGGCTTACCAGCTTTTCCTGCGCTGAGGCCGAGGCTGGAATCTAACGCCCGGAGACCGACCCTGAATCGGAAAGTTTCTGGAAGTACGCAATCGTCTCCGCAAGGCCCGCCTCCAGACTTACCCGCGGCTCCCACCCCAGTACGCGGCGCGCCTTGGAAATATCGGGCTTCCGTCGCTTTGGATCGTCCTCGGGCAGCGGGTGAAACTCGATCTCCGAACGGCTGCCGGTAAGGCGCTGGATGTATTGCGCGAACTCCAGCATCGTCATTTCCCGTGGGTTTCCGAGATTCACGGGATACACTTCGTCCGAGTGGAGCAGCCGCAGCAGCCCTTCGACGAGATCGGAGACATAGCAGAAGCTGCGTGTCTGCGAGCCGTCTCCAAAGACGGTGATGGGCTTGCCTTGCAGCGCCTGATCGAGAAATGCCGGAACCACGCGGCCGTCGTTGAGCTTCATCCGCGGGCCGAAGGTATTGAAGATTCGGGCGATGCGGGTGCGCACGCCGTGCTGACGGTGATATGCCATCGTGATGGCTTCGGCAAAGCGCTTGCTTTCGTCGTAGCACGAGCGCGGGCCAACCGGGTTCACGTTGCCCCAGTAGGATTCGCTTTGCGGGTGCTCCGTCGGGTCTCCATAGCATTCCGACGTGGACGACAGCAGGAAGCGCGCGTTGTGCGTCCGGGCCACTTCCAGCAGATTGCGCGTGCCCGCCGAGCCCACGAGCAGGGTCTCGATGGGGGACTCGAGATAATCGCGCGGGCTGGCCGGCGAGGCGAGGTGCAGAACGGCGTCAAAGCCACCCTCGATCTCGAAAGGTTGGGATACGTCGATGGAATGGAAATGGAACTCGGGGTGGCTGAAAAACGGTTCGAGGTTCCGTCTTGATCCACTCAGGAAATTGTCCAGACCGACAACGGTGTGGCCGTCGGATAGAAGCCGCTCCGCGAGATGAGAGCCGACAAAGCCGGCCGCGCCGCTCAACAGGATTCGCAAAGACCGCTCCCTTCCCCGGATAAGTCAATCAGTATAGCGGAGCGGCACTGCCTCACGGGCAGGCGCTTGCGCGGGTTCCGGATGATTTTCCACAATCGAAGACGCGATGACGAACCCATGGAAAACCCTCTCGACCGCACTGAAGTATGAGAACTCCTGGTTTCGTGTGCGGGAGGATCAGGTGATTCGCCCGGACGGTAATCCCGGGATCTACGGCGTCATCGAATTTGCGCCCTCGGTAGGGGTGGTGGCTCTGAACGGGCGGGAAGAAATAGCTCTGGTCCGTCAGTGGCGGTACCCCAGGGGAGAGGCGACCTGGGAATTGCCGGTTGGCTCCTCAAAACCCGGTGATGGCGACACGCTGAATGCCGCGAAGCGGGAACTCGCCGAGGAAGCCGGCGTGGTGGCGGACGATTGGCGGCAGGTGGGGCAAGTGGACTGCATCGTGGGCGCCACGACGGAAAGGGCAACCTACTTTCTCGCGCGCAACCTGCGAATTTGCGAAACGAACCCGGATCCCGAGGAACGGATCCAGGTGGAATGGCTGCCTCTCCGCCTGGCTGTCTCGATGGTGATGGACGGAACGATTACGGAATGCATCAGCGTGGCCGCGATCTTGCGGGTACACTTGCTGCTTGCGGAGCGGTAGGAAAACGGAAGGCGGGCAGGAGGGTGCCGGAAACGGTCCGCGAAGACGCAAGCCGCGCTACGGCTTTTCCCGATTTCCGCCGCCGGGGCCGAGTCCGGTCTGGCGGGGGGCGATTCTGGTGAGGGCCGAGAGCAGCTTGTTGTGAAGTTCGGGCGGGATCGGATAGGGGTCCATCCCCTTGTAAACTTTGATCGTTTTCTTCGTGGTATCGCTAATTACCCAGCAATTCGGGCACTCCGCCAGATGCTGTTCGAGTTCCATGCGGACGTCGGGCGCCGTCTGGTCGTCCAGATACGCGCCCAGTTCCTCCATAAACTTCTTACAGGTAATCAAAGATATCGTCCCCTTTGCGCTTGAAGAACCTGGTGAGCTTCTCCCGCAACTTCAATCGCGCTCTCAGCAAGCGGCTCTTAACCGCCGGGACGGTGAGATCCAGCATTTGCGCCGTCTCTTCCGAACTTAGCTCTTCGATGTCCCGCAAAACAAAAACGCTTCGGAAGATTGGAGGCAGGCTCGCAATCGCCTCGTCGAGAATCTCCCGCAACTCTTGCTGGGAGTATCGATCTTCCGGATTGTCGTCCCAAACGGCAATCTCACGTGCAATGACGTCCTCGCCGGTATCAATCTGTTCGTCCAACGAAACGGAACGGTCGGATTTCCGTTTACGGAGCTTCATGAGGCTCTCATTCACGGCGATCCGGACGATCCAGGTGTAAAACTTGGAGTTTCCTTGAAAGGCTCCCAAGTGCTCGTATGCCTTCAAGAAGGTTTCCTGCAAGATGTCTTCGGCGTCTTCCTGGTTGTTGGTGATGTGGCGGGCGAGGCGGAAGATTTTGCCCTCGTACTTCTCGACGAGTTTCGAGAATGCGGCAATGTCGCCGGACCGCGCTTGCAGAACGAGCGGAGTCTCGTTGAAAACGGGTTCAGGTTTGGGGGTAGGAGTGCCCATGTCTGGCTGTGGAGGAGTCGCCGTGGCGGAACCGCCTTTCACCCATGAAATCGACGGAAATCCGGCTCATGCGCGCCCGCGCCAGAGGCCGGAGCGCACAGAGCCGTGTGATACCCTGAAGGCTTAATCTGCCCTATGAGCCAGCTTACCATCACGCTGCCGGACGGAAGCAGCAAACAGGTCCCATCCGGCACAAGCGCGTCAGATATCGCCCGATCGATCAGCGAGCGGCTTGCGGAACAGGCGCTGGTTGCCAAAGTGAACGGCAAGCTGGT
>JBDIBK010000208.1:0-5255 GCA_039812845.1 Bryobacterales bacterium | reverse complement strand
CGAAGGATTGACCTCGACATGCCGGTACTTGTGAAAATTTGCGGCATCACCCGCCTGGAGGATGCGCTGGCGAGCGTCGAAGCGGGCGCGGACGCGCTGGGCTTCAATTTCTTTCCGGAGAGCCCGCGCTATATCGCGCCGGAAGCGGCTGCGCTCATCGTTTCCGCGCTCCCGGCCGAAATCCGCAAGGTGGGCGTGTTCGTGAATGCGACGCCCGAGGCAGTGGCGCGCATCCGCGAAGCCGTGGGTCTCGATACCGTGCAGCTTCACGGCGACGAAGACCCGGCGCGATTCGCCTTCGATGGCGCGCTGTGGCGGGCGCTTCGCGTGGATGCCGTGTTTCGTCCGGAGGCGATTCCCGCGTGGCCGGTGGAAGCGATTCTGTTCGATGGTCCGGCGGGCGCGCTCTATGGCGGGGCCGGTCTCCCCTTCGATTGGGAGGCGGTCCACGGCATCGCCGTGCGCATGGTGATTGCCGGGGGTTTGGACGCGCGGAACGTCGCCGAAGCCATCCGGCAGGCGCGGCCCTGGGGGGTGGATTCGTGCTCCCGTTTGGAGTCCGCGCCCGGAATCAAGGATCATGGAAGAATACGCGCTTTCGTGAAAGCGGTTCGGGATGCCGTCGGTCACACTTGAGGCCATCTCCACGCCGTGCCGGATCCGTCCGGACCGAAGCCCCCGCAGGACATTATGAGCACAGCCGCAGCCGCTTCCAACGTCTCTGAACCCGACGCCACCGGACACTTCGGGCCTTACGGCGGACGCTTCGTCCCCGAAGTGCTGATGGCGCCCCTCGAAGAACTCGAAATCGCCTACCGCGAAGCGTCGGCCGACCCCGCGTTCCATACGGAGTTCGACGGCCTGCTGCGCGACTTCGCCGGCCGCGAGACGCCGCTATACTGCGCGCGCCGGCTGAGCGAAAGCCTGGGCGGCGCGAAGATTTACCTCAAGCGCGAAGATCTGCTGCACACCGGCGCGCACAAGATCAACAACGCGCTCGGCCAGGCGCTGCTCGCCCGCCGGATGGGGAAGCGCCGCATCATCGCGGAGACGGGCGCCGGCCAGCATGGGGTCGCCACGGCCACGGTCTGCGCGCTCTTCGGCTTCGATTGCACCATCTATATGGGCGCGGAGGACATGCGCCGCCAGCAACTGAACGTGTTCCGCATGCGCATGCTGGGCGCCAAGGTGGTGGGGGTTTCCAGCGGAAGCTCCACCCTGAAGGACGCCATCAACGAGGCCATGCGGGATTGGGTGACCAACGTCGCGAACACGCACTATCTTCTCGGCAGCGCACTGGGCGCACACCCATACCCGGTGATGGTGCGGGATTTCCACAGTTGCATGGGCAATGAGGCCCGCGCCCAGATCCTGCGGCAGGAGGGCCGGCTGCCCGATGCCGTTTTCGCCTGTGTGGGCGGCGGCAGCAACGCGATCGGCATTTTTCACGCATTCGTGGGCGACCCCGGCGTTCGTCTGATTGGCGTGGAAGCAGGCGGACGCGGCAAGGAACTTGGAGAGCATGCGGCGCGCTTCATGGGCGGGGCGCCCGGCGTTCTGCACGGAGCCTACAGTTACCTGCTGCAGGACGGCGACGGCCAGGTGAGCCTGACCCACTCGATTTCCGCCGGGCTGGACTATGCGCTGATCGGCCCGGAGCACGCATGGCTGCACGACCAGGGCCGCGCCTCTTATCTCAACTGCTCCGACGAAGACGCCCTGGCCGCGGCCGTGAAGCTTTCGCGGACTGAGGGCATCATCCCGGCCCTCGAATCGGCCCACGGCATCGCCGAAGCCTTGCGGCAAGCGCCCGAGCATCCGGGCGAGGTCTTCCTGGTGAACCTCTCCGGGCGCGGCGACAAGGATATCGGCATTTATCGCGAGAATCTTCCCGAACTGGACGAAAGCGCATGAGCACCCGGATTGCCCGGAAATTCGCGGAACTAAAGGCGCGCGATGAGCGCGCGCTGGTTACCTACATCACGGCCGGAGACCCCACGCCCGCCCGCACCACAAGCCTGGTGCTGGCGCTCGAACGCGCGGGTGCCGACATCATTGAACTGGGGGTTCCGTTCTCCGACCCCACAGCCGACGGCCCCGTCATCCAGCGGGCGGCCGAGCGGGCGCTGAAGGCGGGCACCACCGTCGCGGGCATCCTTGAGATCGCCCGCCGCATCCGCCAGAAATCCGAGATCCCGCTGATGCTGTTCACGTATCTCAATCCGGCCTTGCGCTATGGGTTTGAGCGCCTCGCGCTGGAGGCGAAAGAGGCGGGCATCGACGGCTGTCTGCTGACGGATCTGAGCGTGGAGGAAGCGGGCGCGTATGTGCGGCAGATGCGCGAAGTGGGCCTGGACACCGTGTTCCTGGCCGCTCCCACCAGCACCCCGGCGCGCCTCGATCTGGTGGCGCGATATTCCACCGGCTTCGTCTACTTGGTCTCCCGCACCGGCGTCACCGGCGTGCAGGAACGTGTCTCCAGCTCTGTTGCGCCCATGGTGGAGGCGCTTCGCTCCCGAACGGATTCCCCGCTCGCCGTGGGGTTCGGCATCTCGCGCCGGGAACATGTGGAAGCGCTGCGGCCCTCGGCCGACGGCGTCGTGGTGGGCAGCGCGATCGTCAAGGTGATTGAAGCGCACGGGCAAAGCGCGGATCTCGAAGAGCGGGTGGAGGAACTGGTGCGGGACCTCAAGCAGGGCACGCTTCCCGCCGGCACCGCTCCGGAGGCCATTTCGCGATGAACGGAACGCTCCCGAACGACGAAAACCCGCTCGCCCGCCAGCGCCGCGAGATCGATGCGATCGATCTCAAACTGCTCGAGTTGCTGAACGCGAGGACGCGCGTCGTGGAAGAGATCGGGCGCATCAAGGAACGGCTGACCCTGCCGGTCTACGAGCCCAAACGCGAAGATGCCGTCATGCACAACGTGCTTTCGCACAACGATGGCCCGCTCGACGATGCCGCGGTGCGGCGCATTTTCGAGCGGATCGTCGATGAGATGCGGAGCCTGCAGAAGACCCGTCTCCGCAGCGCGGCGGAAGCAGATTCCCGTCAAAAGGATTAGCGCACGCTTGGCCGGCCCTCGCAAACGGGAGCATCGGAGAAACCGTCGGACACCGCCGTCGGGGAGGCGGGCAGCAACGCCGGATGCGCTCCAGGAAAGGCCGCTCTGAACGTATGGCATTCACAATCGCGGTTGTAGGCGTAGGGTTGATCGGTGGCTCGTTTGCCCTCGCGGCGAAGCGGGCCGGAATTGCCGATCGCGTGCTGGGCGTCTCCTCCCCCGGCACTCTCGAAAAGGCGCTGGCACTCGGCATCGTCGATGAGGGGCTGGCGCTCGAAGAAGCGGCACCCCAGGCTGACCTGATCCTGCTTTCGGCCACCATTCATTCGATCATCGAGACCATGCCGCGTCTCCGGGGCCTCGCGCGCCGCGACGCCATCGTCACCGACGCCGGCAGCACCAAACGCGCGATCGTGAAGGCGGCGGAAGCCGTCGATGGAATGTACTTCGTCGGCGGGCACCCGATGGCGGGCAAAGAGAAGGGGGGAGTGGAGGAAGCGGACCCCTCTCTGTTCCATGGACGCCGCTGGGTGCTCACCACGGACCACGGCACCGTCGACCCCCGCTTTGACCGGCTCTTCGAACTGGTGAAATCGGTTGGCGCATCGCCGGTGCTCCTGAACGCGACCGAGCACGACGCCGCCGTGGCCCGCACCTCCCACCTGCCGCAACTGCTTTCCACGGCACTGGCGGCGTCGCTCGAACACAGTTTCCAGCACGAAGCCCCCGTGATCGCGGGGCCCGGCCTGATCGACGCCACACGCCTGGCCCTCAGCCCCTACCCGGTTTGGAAGGATATCCTTGAAACCAACCGGGACCAGATCAGCGCCGCGATGTCCGAGTATCTCGAAGAGTGGCGGGCACAATTCGAAGCGCTCTCGCAGCAAGGGGACCTCGAAGCGCAGTTCACCCGTGCGGCGGCGTTCGCGAAGCGCTTACGGGAATAAGCTCGATTCCGTAAGGAACTCCTACCTCACACTCAACCAGATCAATTCTTCAGATAGCCATTACTTACGAATAAGCGAATCCACGCCAAAGCGCCCCGACCCTCCCAGCACGAAGAGCAGCGCGATGATGCCGTAGAGCAGCGCAAGTTCTTGACGCGCAAAGGGTTGCTGCGCGTGAACACCAAAAAGAGCCACGCACATCGTGAACAGGATCAACGCCGCCGCGGGCCGCGTAAACAGCCCCAAGGCCAGCAGAATCCCGCCACCCAGCTCCGCGAAGGTAGCACCCCAGGCCATGAACGCGGGCATCCCCATCCCCACGACGCCCTTCACAAAGCCCTCCGAGGGTGGCAGCTTCATGATGCCGTGCCCGAAGGCGATCCCCAGCCCGGCAACCAGACGCATCACCAGAAGGCCAAGATCCGTCGCCGCCGACGCCCCGCCCGCACCGCCAAACAAGAACTGCTTCATGCACCATCCTCCCCGCATCCGAATTCTACGATTTTCGCACGAAGCACCCGCGCAAAGACTGGAGGAAACAGGTCTCCCCCCAAATCGGAACCAAAAACGGCTAAGCTGAAGCGCATGTGCTTCTGGCGTCTGCTTCTGCCGTTCTGGATCCTCTTCTCTCTCGCCACCACCCCGCTTCACGCAGGTGACGCAAGAACCGAGGTGCTCGCGCTGATGAAGATGCAGCAGGAGGCCTGGAATCGCGGAGATCTCGACGGTTTTCTCTCCGGTTACGAGAAATCGGGCAACATCACCTTTGTGGGCAAGACCGTATCGCGCGGGTACAGCGGGCTCGTGGAGCGTTACCGCCGCGCCTATGGCGATCGGGAGAAGATGGGGCATCTCACCTTCTCCGAACTGGAGTTCCAGCCACTCGGCGAAAGCGGCGCATTCCTCATCGGCCGCTTCGCTCTGAAGCGCACCCAAGCCGGAGGCGGCGACGCGAGCGGCCGGTTCACGATTGTGCTGCGCAAGTCCGCCGCGGGCTGGCGGATTATCCACGACCATACCAGCGCGGATTGACGCGCGGCACGGTATCGCCATTCGCTGGAAGCGTCAGTCGCCGTTCCCCATCGCGCCCACCAGTGCCGGTTCCAGCTCGGCGCACCGGCCCAGCAGGATCCCAAGCACATCGGCGGCGGTATAGTGCAGGCCCTTTTCCGGCAGGAATTGCGCCAGTTCGGAGACATCGTTGCCGGCGGTCAGCAGGCCCGCCTCCACGCGGTTCCCGGGGC
>JBDIBK010000207.1:0-5274 GCA_039812845.1 Bryobacterales bacterium | reverse complement strand
TTATCGGCCAGATACTCCAGCATGAAGGTGTCGTTGTGTGAAATTTCACTCCAGACCACGAGGCCCCGGCATTTTTCGTCCGTCGCGGCTTCGGCAATGCGAGGGGCGAGGTCGCGGTAGTCCTCGTGCATGTCGCTGTTCCAGGCGAAGCCGTGAAAAATGCCGAAGATCCACGGGAAGCGGCCCTGCACGCCCCAATCCTTATAGGTCTTGCGGTCTTTCACATCGGCCGCGTAGTCGAGGAGAAGCGTGCGCGCCGGGTCGAACTCCTTTAGCAGATTCGCAACATCTCCGTTCTTCCACCAGCCGTAGAGATCCCAACTGGCGATGAGCAGGGGTGCGTCGGGATACTCCTTGCGAATCTTGTCCTGTGTCCTCCGATAGACGTAGAGCTTCCGCTGGAGATTGTCTTCATCGGAGGCCCCGAAGGTTCTCTCGGCCATGCCGATGGTGTGGAAGAGGCGGGGCGGACGGCGACTGTATTCTTCAATGTGGGTCTTCGTGAGATGCCAGTAGAGATCCCAGGTCTCCTGCTTTTCGATATCCCAAATGGCGTGCGTGGGAAGCTGATATCCGGTCTTCTGATCCGCGATCAGGGGAAAATCCGGACGGCTGCGATAGAGCGCGGACGGGGTGTGGGAATACCAGTGCGTCATCGTGCCGGTATCCTCGGGGTGCAGGAGTCCGCGATCGGCCGCGTAGGCAAGCACCTGGCGGCGCAGTTCTCCGCGATACTCGAGCGGCCAGAAGGAGGTGCGGTCGTTGTAGCTTCGGTCTACCGCGTCGGGATCTTTCGCGTCTTCGGGCGGGTATGGCACCTCTCCGGGAAAAGCGCGCTGGAAGAGGTCGTCGATGCCGGTGCGCAGCATGAAGAGGTTGAAGCGCTTCTTCAGCATCCAATCGATTTCGCGCTTCCAATCCTCCAGGTCCCAGTGCTCGGCCTGGAAGCGATGCAAGCCGCGATGGGCGAAGTAACGGAGGCCCCGGTATTCAAAGCGGGGCTTCTCCGCGATGTCGACTCCGGTCAGGTCAATAGACGGCCGTTTGGGAATGATGTCGCCATCCCAGAAGTATTCCGCGCCGGCGCGGCGGTGGAAGAAATCATAGACGGCATAGAGCGTGGAGCGGCCGGAACCCCCGGCCACCACCAGCACCGTCCGGCCCTCTTCGACGATGGAGAGCAGGCGGTAACCATCGCCCCCGTATTCGATGCCGAGCGAACGCACTTTTCCTTGCTGAATGAGCTGGTGGACGAGGGGGTTTACGGCGTCCGATCCGATGAGGATGAGATCTCCCGGAGGAGGGCTCGCGCGGAAAGGCTGGATGCACTCGACAACCGCGGGACGGGTTCCGGTGACCTGCTCCCAAAGCGAGGCAAAGGTGTCGCCCGCAATGCCGTAAGCCTTCTCCGCGCGGAGCGGCGTCACCACGGTGACAGAGCGCGGCTGGGCGGAAACCCCGATCGTGAGCACCGAAGCCAGGAGCAGAGCGCGAACCAGCGATGGCCCCGTCCCCATCCCCACTACCTCCCCGCCTTCAGCGTGTTCTCGAGCTTCGGCAGCGCCGTGATTGGAAGCTGCCGTATCGGGTTGAGGAAGCCGCCGTCGTAGGGAATGGTGTCGATATTGAACCCCGGCTGTGTCCAGGCGACGACGCCGGCCTCACCCACCGTCGGCAGCGTGACATCCAGGGAATCCCAGGTGGTTTGCATCATGCCCATGATGTTGAGCTTCTTCGAGGTTTCCACCATCTGCACCGCGTTCTTCCGCACTTTCCACGGGCAGGCGACCACGGGGAAGCCCTTCTCTTCGAAGTACTGCATGACGGGCCACTCCTTGGTGGCGCTGTAATTCCAGGCCGCCATGATGACGTTCTTGGGGAGCTGCTCCAGAACCAGATGGCTGTCGAAGGGCGGAATGCTGTTGGCCGGCGAGAGCCTGCCCAGGGTGGGGTGATCCCTCTGGATGAACATGTCGTGCCACATGAAGACCTGGATGTTGCGTTCGCTGAAGTACCCGACGATTTTCTTCAAATGCGCCGCGAGGGTTTCGCGCGGATTCTCGCCGCGGCAGCGATTGCTTTCCATCAGGCCCCGATGGCCCCAGGCTTCGTCGAGACCGAGGTGAAAGCGCTTCGGATTCTCGAAGAGATCGAGCAGTTCGCCGTAGCGGTCAAACAACTGGGTATAGATATCCGGATTGGTGAGGCAGAAGGACCATCCATCCTCCTCATAGAGCGGCTTGAACTGAGGGAAGCGGTCGAGCACCACATGCTGAGACGAACTGGCTCGCATGCCGCTCGCGTGGCCCCAGGAGTTCAGCATCGGGATCATTTCCATTTGGAGGGCTTTGCCGAGGTGGACGAGGGGCCGGATCTGATCCGGAGTATACGTGTGCTCATAGGCGGTCTCGGGATGCTTCGCGGATTTGAGAGAGGCCCAAGGTTCAATGACGATCGCGTTGTACTTATAGCGCGCGGCCAGCAGGATGGCCTGCCGAACGCCTTCGAGTTCCGTGTTCGGGAAGATACAGATATGCAGGCTGCGGAATCCAAGCTGCGGGTAATCCACGATCCGGGCCCCCACGATTTCGGCGTGACTGCCCGACTTGGACACCATCTGCAGCAGCGTCATTCCGCCGTAAAGCAACCCTCGTGGCGTTTCGGCCACAATCACCACCCGGTTCGAACCGGTTTCGAGAAGATACTTCTCGTCACCCGGCGCGGCGCGGTATTGCGCCGCCTGCGCGCCGGCGTCCAGCAGGGCTTTTCCGCGCGGGGTGGCGGCAAGCGCAAGCACCACCTCGACCGCGCCCTTCGTGCTCCTGGAACTCGGAATGGCGTGGAGGCGGCTGAATTCCCGCTCCAGGATGCGGCCGATTTGCCGCTCCTCCGGAGAGGCGGCTCTGATGGCAATGCCGCGCCCAACGGCAACCGCGGCCGGCAGCCATTCCACCTGCCGGGGCGGCGGCGTAATCAGAAGCGCGGCCTCGGCAGCCTGCGCGGCGAGCAAAAGGATGGAGGCAAGAGCGGAGAGAATGAGGACTCGTTTCATCGGTGACTTCCATTCTGGTGGCGGAGCCTGGGAGCAAGCGACCCGCCGGGCGTTTGATTTATCGTACGTGAATTGACTTGACCGACGATTCGCGATTGGCGAATGATCAACTCATGGAATTTCGGGAAATTCGGAGCTTCGTTGTCCTTAGCGATCTGCGAAATATCACGCGCGCGGCGGAGACGCTTCACCTGAGCCCGGCCGCCGTCCACAAGCAGATCAAGATGCTGGAGGAGGAACTCGGAGCAAGGCTCTATGAGAAAGCCGGCCGGAAACTGAGGCTGACCCAAGCTGGGGAGACGCTGCTCCCGCTTGCGCGCGAGCTGATGGTGCGATACCGGGAAACGCTGGCGGCCTTTGAGGAGTGGAAGGAGATGAAGCGGGGGGTGCTTCGGCTGGGAAGCGGAGCGGGGATCAGCGTCATCGTTCTTCCACGCCTGTTGAGCACATTCCGGGCGAGTTATCCGGAAATCGAGGTGACCGTCGATACCGGCAGCACGGCACACCTGATCCACGGGCTCGGCGAAGCCACGCTGGATGCCGCGATGTTTGTGGCTCCGGAGGTGATGGACGCCGCCGGGCCGGATATCGTGGCGGAGTGGTCCTACCGAATTATCGCCGTGGCAGCCCGGGATTTCGGCGGTGGAGATCTCCCGGCGGGAGACCCGAGCGGCCAGCCGTTCGTGCTGTTCAAGGAAGGGTCGCAGATCGAACGCGCGATCGACGCGCATTTCCTGCGCCTGGGTATCCGTCCGCGGGTTGTGATGCGCTTTGATCATGCGGAAGCCATCAAATCCATGGTTCGCATCGGAGTGGGTATCGGGATGCTTCCCCGATGGTCCGTCAGCGCGGAACTGGCATCGGGGGAACTGGTGGAAGTGAAGATTGCGGGTGCCGCCCCGCTGACTTCACGGATCGTGCTGGCGGTTCGGCGGGCGGGCATCCTTCCGCCCGCGGTACGCGGACTGGCCGAGATCGCCCGCCAGAGCGGGGATCTGCTGGACCGGGTGTGAACGTCGCACCCGGTCACAGCCGCTTGTGCCTTTCAAAGACCGCCACGGGATCTTCGCCCCGCGCGAACTCCACACGGGCCAGGTCTTCAATGCCCTTCACCCGCTCACACTCCTCCAGAACCGCGAGTGTCAGCTCGCGCGGGATAACCAGAACGCCGTCGTAATCCCCGAAGATGAAATCCCCCGGATTCACCTGGACCGCGACGGTGAGCTCTCCGCTGATGAGCACGGGCACCTGATATTCGAGCAGCGCCCAGCGTCCAAAGGCTTCCACGGGATTTCGGGCTCGCGAAAAGACGGGAAAGTCCATGCCAAGAAGGTGCCTGGTATCGCGGACCGCACCATCGACGAGAGCGCCGACAGCGCCGTGAGCGCGCGCGCTGCTCGCGCTGAGTTCGCCGTAGAGAGCCACGGGGAACGGTGTGCCGCGGTCCCTGACCTCAATGCAGGGATAACGCATCTGGCGAATCATCTCCAGGCGTTTGTACCGCTTGCTTTCATCGCGCGTGCAGCTCATGGTGCCCTTCACCGTGAATGCCGGGCCCGCGAGCCGGGAAGCCGGTTCGAGCGGCGCTATCTCGTGCGAGAGAACCTGATGGGGCCGCCCGAAATGCTCCAGCACGTCGTAGATCAGGCCGCCATACAACTGGGTATATCGTTCGCAGACTTGTTCCACGTCTACTTCGTGGTCAGTCAAATAATCGGTATGCGTTGACACAATTCTCCTCGTCTTCTCCGTTCCACTCGCCATGCGGCCACCCTTGCGGCCAATTAGAACTCCAGGCGCAGACCGAAGCGAAACTGCCGCTGGCCGCCGGCGCTGAGAACCTTCATGAAGTTCGGGCTGGAGGAATCGGCATTCGGCGTTCCGAACTGCGGCGTGTTTGTCAGGTTGAAGGACTCCGCTCGAAACTCGCCGAGAAGGCGTTCCGTAATCCGAAAGCGGCGGTAGATGCTGGCGTCGAGACCGGCCACTCCGGGGGCACGCAGGATGTTGCGTCCGGTGCTTCCGAAGCGAACTTCCGTCACGGTCTTGAATGCCGCCGGGTCGTAGTAGTGTCCGCCTGGCCCAACCTGATTGAGCTTCTCGACCGTGGACTTCACCTGGTCCGCGGTTTGCGAATTGGAAACCGCGTTGAGCGACGTGCCGGGAGCGGAAACCGTGAACGGCCTGCCCTTGAAGGCGTAGAAGATTCCGTTCGCCTGCCA
>JBDIBK010000206.1:0-5352 GCA_039812845.1 Bryobacterales bacterium | reverse complement strand
TTGGGGCTTGCCAGCGCGCTGGCGCTCATCGCGCCGGTGGCCGCGGCCGTGCTCATCAGAAAATGTCGTCTTTCCATTGATGCTGCTCCTTCCTGGGGAATCCGCGACTGGCGCGAACCGGTTTCTATCAGACAGGGATATGCCTATACTATCCAGACTTCCGCCCGCCGTGCCGGGTTACGCCCTGGAGCGGGCAGTTGGGCGCGAGGGATGGGGGCTGCGGTCTCGAAGGGGGAAGACCCATCGCGCAGCGCGGAGGGAGCAGGGGGAATCCGGGACGCATTCACGCAAAGCATCCATCTTCAGTGGGGGTGAATCGCCAGGACTTCGTAGCCCTGGGTGGTGTACTCGACGTGTTTCACTTTCAGGAGGGCCTCGAAATAGGGGACGCCGTTATTGGCGGGGGGCAGGCGGTGGAGGAGGTCCTGGAACAGCTTATCGGTGGTGATGAGATTCGCCGCGGCTTCGGTGCCGGACATTTCCTGCCCGGAGAGAATCAGCACGTTCCCGCCGCCGCTTGGGTTCGGAACCGAAGCCACCACGGAGAAGCGTTCCACGGTGCCGGTGATGGTTGGGTTGTCGAGCCGGAGACGCGTGAACTCGCCCGTGCGGGGCCTGCGGTTCTCGACGACGACGCTTCTAGTGTCCTCGTCGTAGACAAAATGAAAATCCAGCGCGCTATCGAAAAGATCCACCCATGGCACCGCGCGGCGGGAGCCGACAAGGATCAGATTGCCCCGCTGAAGGTTGCGGAGGTTCAAATCGCGGGAGTAGGCGATCGAGACGCGGGCGGGGTCCAGCACACCGGAAATCCATAACCGCCGGAGAAGCATGACATCCGCCAGGGACGTGTAGCGGCGTTCCATCAGATAGCTGAGGACGCCCTTCATTTCAGGGGAGTGTTCCGGGCGGTCAATCTCCGCGCGGTACGCGCGCGCGGCGTATTCTTCGAGCGTGATCGGACGCCGCAGCATGTCCTGAAGAGCGGAGAGGGTGCTGTCGGCGATGACCACGGTGGTTTGCGTTCCCTCCGGGGCGAATGCGGTCCAGAATCGGCGCAACGTCTCTCCTTCGATCTGCGGGGCGGGCGGGCGCTGGAGCAGCCAGATGCAAACGATGGAGAGAGCGAGACAGAGCGCGGAGAGAACGGCCAGGGGCCATCGCGAGGGAGGACGCGGCGCAGCCGGAGGCGGCGGATCTTGGACCGGCTCGCCCTGGGCTGCGCTCGCATGCCGGGGGCGAATGACGGGGGCGTAGGATCCCCGCGGAATTTCGAGGATCGGGTCTTCCAGGCGGCCCTCGTTCTCGAAATGCTTTTCCAAGCGTTTGCGGAGCTGCGAAGCCTGGACGCGCACGAGCGTATCCTGCGCGGAATCGTAACCTTCCGGACGGCCGAAGACGTTTACGCCAATCTCGTGCTCACGGATTTCCGTGGCCCCATCCACCCACGCGCGGTGGCACAGGTATTGCAGCAACTCGCGCAGTTTCGCCGACCGCTTGAGTTGATCGGAGGCACGAAGCCGCTCCAGGATGGCCCATCGCTCCTCGTTCCGCTGGAGCGGGTCCGCTGGCGACATCGCTTCGGGTTCGATCTTTGGCAACATTCCGATTTTCGCGTCTGGCTGATTTGTGAATAGTTTACAGGAAGATTTCTCCGTGAATTCACCGAGAATTTACTTGTTCCGAACCTCCGCGCGCACGATCATCCAAAGTACGGTTGGGCTTTCCCCACAGGAAATGAGGTTTTCGATGAAATTGATGGCACGGCTGCTGGCACTCGCGCTCCTCGCAGGATTAATGGCAGGGGCGCAACAGATTACGGGTACGGTCACAGGGATTGCGACCGACCCCAGTAACGCCGTACTCTCCGGAGTTCAAGTCCGCTTGAAGAACCTGCAAACGAACACGGTCCGCGAAGTCACCACGGACACGACGGGAGGCTTCTCCATCCCGTTTCTCCCGGCGGGAACGTATTCCCTTTCCGCCACGGCGGCGGGGTTTCAGACATTCCAGGTGGAGAGCTTCGTGCTGCAGGTTGGGCAAACCGCGCGCGTGGATCTCGCCCTCCAGATCGGCGACGTCACCCAAACCATCACCGTTTCGGGAGAGGCGTCGGCCCTTCAGACAGAATCGGCGTCCGTTGGCTCCGTGATCGACGGGGGAAAGGTAGTGGATCTTCCGCTGAACGGGCGGAACTTCATTCAACTGGCGCAACTGGTTCCGGGCGTGAACCCTGGCACGCCGGGGTCAATCTCGGTCCGGCGGGGACGGGGTTCGATCGGGGAGACCTCATCCGCGTTCGGCGGCACGGGCATGTCCGCGAACGGCGCGCGCGATACCAACAACCGTTTCTACCTCGACGGCGTGGAGTTCATGGACTATGACGCCTACTCCTATCCGTTTGCGCTGTCGGTGGATTCGCTTTCGGAATTTCGCGTGGAGACCTCCACGGCTTCCGCGGAGTATGGGGGCGCCCCCGGGGGGCAGGTGTCGATTCTCACCCGACGCGGCACCAACCAGCTTCGCGGCACGCTCTGGGAGTTCAACCGGAATGACGCCCTGACGCAGACCTACAACGCCATCGCGGAGAAAGACGCCACGTCGCCCCGCTTGAACCGGAACCAGTATGGCGCGAACGTTGGGGGGCCGGTATTCCTTCCAAAGTTTTACGACGGCCGGAACAAGACGTTCTTTTTCTTTAACTGGGAAAGCGGGCGAAGGGCTTCCGGCGCGTCGGCGGGATACCGCCTGGTGCCACCGTCGGCGATGCGCAAGGGCGATTTCAGCGAAGTTCGCGACGCCCGCACCGGCGCGCTCTATGCGCTGAAGGACCCATTCAATGCCGCCAGCGGCGCCTTCGCGAACAATCAGATTCCGCTGGCCCGCCTCAGCCCGCAGGCGGTTACGTTCCTGAAGTACACGCCAGAGCCGAATACATCGGCGGGTGCGCAAAACTTCATCAACACGCCGATCAGCGCCGTGGCGACCCAGGATAACTACACGTATCGCCTGGACCATCACCTCACGGGAAGCGACGCTCTCGCGTTCCGCTACGTATGGAATTCCACGAAGGAGATGGGGACACCCTATTGGGGCAACGACGTTCGGGACAACGACGCCCGCACGCAGAACCTTGCCGGCACCTGGACACGCATGATCAATTCCAGCATGGTGAACGAAGCCCGGTTCGGCTGGAACGACATGACCGAGCGGGAAATCTTCGGGACGACGAACAAGCCGGAATTCGACATCGCGGGCGCAATGGGGCTGCCTCTGGTTTCACGGCTTCCGGAAGACTTTGGGCCGCCGAGCATTTCCATCTCGAACGGCAGGGACGGCGGATACAGCGTCTTCGACCTGCAGCGCCAGATTGGGCCGCGCGTGCGGGGCAACGGCGTCTACAACTTCAACGACATCTTCTCCATGCAGCGCGGAACGCATTTCATCAAGATCGGCGTGGACTTCGTGCAGCGCGGCTTCACTTTTGGACAGGCCCGCAACGCGCGCGGCACGTTCCGTTTCGACGGCACCTACACCGGTTCGTCGCTGGCGGATTTCATGCTCGGCTATGTGAAGTACGCCGAGATCAACCCGGACCATACCGACACCGACCTGAAAGCGCTCTGGCAGAGCTATTTCGTTCAGGACGATTGGAAAGCCACGCCGAACCTTACGATCAATATCGGCATGCGCTACGACTATCTGCAGCCGCTTTTCGATTCCAAAGGCAGGATGGCCAATATCGAGCAAAACGGGCTCTTTGTCACGAAACTCGTTACGCCGGAAACGGCGAAGTATCCGCGCATGGTTCGCGGCGACAAGAACAACTTCGGGCCGCGCGTGGGCCTCGCCTGGCGGCCAGGCTTTGTAAAGGATGGCGTGGTGCGGGCGGGATACGGAGTTTATTACAACCACATTCATCCGAACTCCCCGTTCGGCATGACCGAGTCTTCCCAGGCCAAGAGCAGCTATCAGGTGGATGGGGCGATTTCCGGCGCGCCCACGGTATTTTTCAACGATCCTTTCGTGAGCGCCGTCAGCCCTGGAGTGCAGCTCAACGCGGTGGTGTCCAACGATCCGGATTACCGCGACGCCTATATCCAGCAATGGAACCTCACGATTCAGAAGAAGGTTCCGGGGGGCTTCGTGCTCGATACGGGTTACGTGGGCTCCAAATCCACGCGGCTGAGCGTCACGCTGCCATCGATGAACCGGCCGTTCTTCACGGTGGACCCGCGGACGCCGAAGCTGCCATCGCTGAACGCGCGCCGTCCGAACCAGGACTTCCAGCGCTCGGTGGCGGGCGACAAATCCATCGGAAATTCGAACTACCACTCGCTGCAGGTGCGCGTCACGCGGAACACCGGCTTCGGGCTGAACAGCACGACGGCGTATACATGGTCAAAGTGCATTTCCGGCCCGAGCGATATCGGCGCGGACATTGGGGGCGGCTCTTTCATTGGCACGCTTCAGAATCTCTACGATATGTCGGGCGAGCGGTCGCTGTGCGGCTTCGACGTCACGCAGCGCTTCGTGCAGGCTCTGGTGTACGACATTCCTCTGTTCAACTCATCGCCGCGTGTGCTGCGCACGGTTCTGGGCGGCTGGCAGGCATCCACCATCGTTATCGGCCAGAGCGGCTTCCCTGGGAATATCGCTTACGAAGTGGATACTACCGGAACGGGCGTGGGGCTTCGTCCGGACATGGTGACGGGGCAGAACGGCAACCTCGATCCGGGGGAACGCACCTACCAGCGCTGGTTCAATACCGATGCGTTCGCGCCTCCGGCGTTCGGCTTCTATGGGAACGCGCCGCGCACGGGGGCCATTCGGCTTCCCGGAGTATTCAACGTGGATTTCTCCGTCAACAAACAGTTCCGGATTTCGGAATCGCGACGGGCCGAACTGCGGACGGAGTTCTACAATCTCTTCAACCACTACAACCCCGAACCGGGTTCCGTGGACCGCAACCTTCGCTCAGTGAACTACGGGAAGGTGGGCGGCGGCATTCAGGGCCTAACGACGCGGGTGATTCAGATCGGTCTTAAGTTCTATTTCTGAAGGGCGATTCGCGGGTGGCGCGAGGGCTGCTTCGGTTGGTCTTAGGCATCTTTGATTGCGATGGGCGCCGCCTCGGGAAGGGGCGACGCCCATTTCTTTGTATTGGGGACGCAGGCGATCCGCCGGCGGGCATGAGACCGGCCGAGACTTCCAGCCGCATAGCGCGGACTTCGCGGGATTCCGGGTACACTCGAATCTGTGGCGGCAACGGGCTCCAGCAACGAAGAACAGGTTTCGGCGAAGCGTTATGACTGGCAGCTTACGTGGCGGATGCTGGCGTGCCTGCTGCCT
>JBDIBK010000205.1:0-5393 GCA_039812845.1 Bryobacterales bacterium | reverse complement strand
ATTCTCGTGGAGATCCGGCAGCGCCTGCGCTTCCTCAACGATGTGGGCCTCGAATATCTTACGCTGGATCGCCTCGCCAACACGCTCTCGGGAGGGGAAGCGCAGCGCATCCAACTGGCCACCTGCCTGGGATCGCGGCTGGTGGGCGCCTGCTACATTCTCGACGAGCCGTCAATCGGCCTGCACACGCGCGATACGCTCCGTCTGATCCGCATCCTCGAAGATCTGCGCGATCTCGGCAATACGGTGATCGTCGTCGAGCACGATGCCGACGTCATGCGCGCCTCGGACTATCTCATCGATCTCGGGCCGGGCGCGGGCGAGAACGGGGGCGCGGTGATGTTTGCCGGGCCATCCAAGAGCCTGTTTGCGGAGGGAGCGAGATCGCTCACCGCGCGCTACCTTCGCGGTGAGCTGCACGTCACGCGTCCCGCCCTGTGCGCCGCCGAAGCGGCTCCGAAGTCGAAGCGTTCGCCGAAGCCCAAGGCCGCCCCATCGCGTGGCGCGCTGCGCATTCTGGGCGCGCGGAAGCACAATCTCAAGAGCATCGACGTGGAGATCCCTCTCGGCAAGCTGGTGGCCCTCACCGGCGTGTCGGGGTCCGGCAAATCCACCCTGATGCACGATGTTCTCTTCCAGTCCCTCCGCGCCCTCGGGCTGGGCGCGAAGGCCGCCGCAAAGGCAAAATCGGCCGAGCCGGAGGACGGCGACGATGCGCAGTTCCGCCAGGCCTGCCGCGCGGTGGAAGGCTTGGCCTATCTCGAAGACGTCATTCTGGTGGACCAGTCTCCCATCGGCCGCACCCCGCGCTCGAATCCGGTCACGTACATCAAGGCCTTCGATATCATCCGGGACCTCTTCGCCTCCACGCCTCTCGCAAAGAAGCGCCATTTCGCGCCGGGGTACTTTTCCTTTAACGTCCCCGGCGGGCGCTGCGAAGTCTGCCAGGGGGACGGCACGGTGACGGTGGAAATGCAGTTTCTCGCCGACGTGGAGTTGACCTGCGAGGAGTGTCACGGCACCCGCTACAAAGCCTCCGTTCTGGAGGTGGAGTATAACGGTCTGAACGTCCATCAGGTTCTCGGCCTCACCGTGGACGAAGCGCTTGGCTTCTTCTCCGACGTGCCGCGCTTGGTCAACAAGCTGCAGGTGCTGCGGGAAGTCGGCCTCGGTTATCTGCGGCTTGGCCAATCCGCTACCACCTTGTCCGGTGGCGAGGCGCAGCGCATCAAACTCGCCGCTCACATCGGGCAGGCCTCCTGCGCGAAGACCCTCTTCCTCTTCGACGAACCCACCACCGGGCTGCACTTCGACGACATCGCGAAGCTGCTCGCCGCCTTTGACCGCCTGCTCGAAAACGGGGGCAGCGTCCTGGTGATTGAGCACAATCTGGACATCATCCGAAATGCGGATTGGATCCTCGATCTGGGTCCCGAGGGCGGCGCGGGCGGCGGTTCGCTCGTCGCGGCCGGCCCTCCGGAAGCGATTGCGGCCGTGGAAGCGTCGTACACCGGTCGCTTTCTGAAACCGCTCCTCTGTCCCTGCGCATCCTGATACAAAGAGAGCGTATACATGCGATTGCGCCCTTTCGAGTTTCCCACAGTGCTTTTGGCCCTGCTGACGGCGGCGGCGCTGCACCCGTCGGCGCTCGCGCAGGAGGTCCGGGATCAGAACACCTCCGGCGCTCCGCGGCGGGCGGTGAAAGCCGCTCCCGCCGATAGCGCGATCCTGGCGGCGCAAGGCATGGAGGCATTCGAAAAGCGGGATTACTCCACGGCCATCACGCGGTTTGGCCAGGCGGTCAGCCAGAATCCGGACGATGTTTCCAGCCGTTTCTATCTGGCGCTGAGCCTCTCGCTCACCGGCAAGGATGCCGCTTCCCTGGCGCATTATGAGAAGCTGGCCGAGGCGCAGCCGGAGATTTACGAGATCCGCGTGAACTACGCGCAGGCGCTGGCGAACACAAAGCGCTTCGAGGAGGCCGCGGAGCAGCTCGCGAAAGCGGAGCAGTTGAAACCCGCGCAACCTAAGACCGTCGAATTGCTGGCCGCCACTGGCCTCGCGGAACTTGCCGCGGGCGACGAAACCGGTGCTATCCGCCGCTTCGAAGCCGCGCTTGCCTTGCAGCCCGCGAACCCGGAAGCGCTGCTGGGGATGGGCAAGGCCAGCCTGAAGGCGGGCGACAAAGCGGCCGCGGAAACCTGGTTCCGCAAGGCGGCGGAAGCGAACCCAGCGTCGTCGCGGGAACTGCTGCCGCTCGCGGCCGCCTATGAGCGCGAAGGCAACTTCGATAAGGCGATCGCGCTTTATCGCGAGTTTCCCGGCGACGCCCAGGCTCAGGAACGTATTGGCGAGTTGTTGCTGGAGCAGGGAAAGGCCAAAGAAGCGATTGAGTCACTGGAAGCGTCCGTGAAGGCCGAGCCAAGCTTTGAGAACCGGCAGCGGCTGGCGGTTGCCTGGCTGCGGGCGGGAGACGGCCGGAAGGCCGCGGCCACGATGCAGGCGGCGGTGGAAGCGGAACCCGGCAACGCGGAGGCACATTCCGTTTACGGCCGCATTTTGAGGGATTCCCGCCAGTTCGGCCCGGCCGCCGCCCAGTTTGCCCAAGCCATCAAGCTGAACCCGAAGGACGCCATGGCGTGGAGCGAATTCGCGGGGGTGGCGGTGCTGGCGGAGCAGTATCAGGCCGCCTTTGACGCCCTGGCGCAACTGGAAAAGCTGGGCGGCCTGAAGCCCGGCCATCACTATCTGCGCGCGATCATCCTGGACAAGTTCCAGAACAGCGAGCGGGCTATCGCCGAGTACGAATTGTTTCTGGCGTCCAGCAATGGCCAGAATAAAGATGAGGAGTTCAAAGCCCGCCAGCGTCTGCGAATGCTGACGAGCGGAAAGAAGCGTTAAGCCGAATGAAGCCGCTTGCCATCCTGATTCTTGCCTTCGTCGCCTCCCTGGCGGCGCAGCCAAGCGATTGGCGCGCGGAAGGTGACGTCCGCAAGCGGGCGGAACAGGGCCTCAAGGTGGCTGAAGAGCAGCTTGAGACGGCTCGCGCGATTTATCGAAAAGGCGATCCGTATCAGGCGCAAGCCCAGTTGGACGAATCGCTGGACACCATGCTGGCCGTCTACCGGATGATCGTGGAAGAGGGCGAGGACCTGCGAAAGAATGCCCGCCGCTACAAGAAGGTGGAGATCGCCTTGCGCGGCATTTCCCGCAGGCTCGAAGATTTCGAAAGGCAGACCGAAGTGGTAGATCGCGGACCCATCGCGCGGGCGCGGCAGACGGTTTCGCTCATGCGGGACAACCTGCTCCATGCCATGCTCCAGGGCGGAGACCTGCCTCCCGTGGAGAAAGTGCAGCCGTAGGCATCCTCCCCCGAAGGGGAGAGAAACGTTCTTTGGTGAGGTGCGGAAATGTGGTTCCAATTCGCTTCAGCTTGTGATCGCTTTCGGAAGACCGTTCTCCCGCTCGCCGCGGTGTGTCTTCTCGCCCTGGCGACCCTGCATGCCCAGGACCGGGATTTCCTGAGCACCGATGAGGCGGAACAGGTGCGCCTGACGCAGGAACCCAATGCGCGCCTGATGCTCTATAACAAGTTCGCCGAAGCCCGTATTCTGCAGGTGGAGGATCTCCTGAAGACCGAGAAGCCGGGGCGCAGCGTGCTGATCCATGACCTGCTCGAAGACCTCGTCGACATCTTGGACACCATCGACACGGTTGCCGAAGATGCGCTGAGAAACAACTGGGAGATCGCCGAAGGCATGCAGGACGTGGCGAAGCGCCATGCAGCGATGGAGGAGAAGCTCAAGAAGATCGATCAGATGGAATTGAGCGACCGCACGCGCTATCAGTTCCAGCTTCAAATGGCGATCGACACCGTGCAGGATTCGCTCGAGCTCGCGCGGGAAGATCTGGCCAAGCGCAAAGGGGACGTTCTGGCCAAAGACAAAGCCGAGAAGACGGAGCGGGAAGCACAGCGCACGCCCCAAGATGTGGCGGAGCGGAAAGAGGACGATAAGAAGCAGGCGGAGTTCGACAAGAAGACCGGACGCACGCGCAAAGCCCCGTCCCTCTATAAGCCCGGCGAGAAACCCGGCAGCCAGCCAGGGAAGCCAAAGTGAGCGTGCGCGATGGCAATGGAGCGAGAACCGCAAAATGCACGTTGACGCCATCCGGCCCGCAACGGTAGCCTAAGAGATGGCTCGGCGCGAACCAGCAGCGAGGTTCGCGCGGGAGCGGGCTCGGGAGTCTCGGGCTCGCGAGCAACACCGTGGCGCGGTGGCAGAGTGGTCATGCAGAGGTCTGCAAAACCTCGTACGCCGGTTCGATTCCGGCCCGTGCCTCCATCCCCATCCCGTTTCGACGCGTTTCCTCCCCCGGCGCGGTAGCCAAGTGGTAAGGCAGAGGTCTGCAAAACCTTTATTCGCCGGTTCAATTCCGGCCCGCGCCTCCAAGCCCTCATTTCACTACTTATCTGGGTCTGCTTCTCTACAACCACGCCGTCCTCTGACGCCGGATATACGATAGAACGATGGCAAAAACCTTGCTCGCGCTTGGCGCGCATTACGACGATTGCGTCTTCGGGGTGCCCGGAATTCTTCTCCAGGCCATCCGGCAGGAATGGAAGGTGGTCATTGGGGCGCTGATCGGCGATTACGCCAACTGGCCTCCCGTCAAGGGGCGGCACAAGGAACTCGTCGAAGGTTCCCGCCAGCTTGCGCACTACTACGGCGCGGAAATGAAGTTTCTCAACTTCTCGTCTCATCTCTTCGACGTCACGACGGAAAACAAGATCGCCGTTGCGCGCCTGGCTGCGGAGGTGCAGCCCGATGTCGCGCTCATCCTGTGGCCCCACGATCATCACGACGACCACCGGGTGGCCTCGCAACTCTGCGAGATCGCGCTGAAGAATGCGGGGCAGATTCTGGATACGCCCGGTATCAAAGCACCCCGCTCCATCTATTTCTACGATAACGGCCCCCGCCATACCATTGGCTTCGAGCCCGACACCTTTGTCAACGTCACCGCCGAGTGGCCAACCGCTCAGGAATGGCTCGGGCAATTGATGGCTCTCGTGCGAAACCAGACCTACCAGCCAGGCACGCTCGATCCCTCGCAGGAGACCAAGGAGGCGATTGCGCGTTACCGGGGCGCGACCTGCGGCGTTCGTTACGCGGAGGCCTTGCGCGCCTACACCAAGCGGCCCGAGAGCATCCTCTCCTGAGCGTCGGCTGCGGCGGTCAAGGCCCGGAGCCGTGATCAAGGCATGTCTACGCCGTGCGCCAGCGCCGGCCCAGCCCCAGCGTCTCCCGCGCATATCGCAGGCTGCGCTCCAGGTGTTCGCGCTGCTGAAACTGCACGGCTTCCTGAAATTGCGGCGGTACCGCGCGCCCCTG
>JBDIBK010000204.1:0-5496 GCA_039812845.1 Bryobacterales bacterium | reverse complement strand
TTCAAAACACTGATAAACTGAGACTTGGTGGCTATGATCTCAATTGTCATTCCGATTCACAATGAGGAACCATCCATCCTGCCGCTCTATGACCGCCTTACGGCGGTGATGGAATCGCTCGGCCGGCAGTACGAGGTCATTTTTGTCGACGACGCCTCCAGCGACAATTCCTTTGAAATCCTGGCGAACCTCGTGGAAACCGACCCAGGCATGAAGGTGGTGCGCCTGCGCAGGAACTTCGGACAAACCGCGGCTTTGGCGGCCGGATTTGACCTCGCCCAGGGGCACGTCATCCTTTCCATGGACGGCGACCTTCAGCACGACCCCTCCGACATCCCTCTGCTGATTGAAAAAATCGACGCGGGCTACGATATCGCGAGCGGCTGGCGAAAGGTCCGGGTGGACAACCTCATGATGCGCCGAATCCCTTCGCGCATCGCCAACTGGCTGATGTCGAAAGTCTCCGGCGTGGATCTGCATGATTTTGGGACGACGTTCAAAGCCTACCGCGCCGAAGTGCTGCGGGACGTGCGCCTCTATGGCGAGCTGCACCGCTTTATTCCCGCCCTTGCCAGTTTTTACGGGGCGCGCATCGCAGAGGTGCCCATCCGCAACATTCCGCGCGAGGCGGGCAAGAGCCATTACGGGATCGGGCGCACCTTCCGGGTGGCGTTTGACATCCTCACCATCCAGTTCCTGCTTCGCTACATGACCCGGCCGATGCATTTTTTCGGCAAGCTCGGCGGAGCCGGATTCGCGCTGGCGGTAGCGATCTTCGCCTATCTGGTCGGCTACAAGCTCATCGGCGGCCACATCATGCAGCAGCACGCCCCGCTGATGATCGTCTCCGTGATGGTCTTCCTGGCAAGCATCATGCTTTTCGGCATCGGCCTGATGGGCGAGGTACTGATGCGCACCTATTTCGAAGCTTCCGGCAAGCGCATCTACGCCGTTCGCGACGTCCGCATCAACAGCGACACCGCCTCCGCCGAAGCGGCGCACGAAGAAAGCGAATCGTAGCCGGTTTCGGCTCCCGCCGCCCCGCTAGAAAGGCAGGATCTCTTCGCGCACGGGATCAAAGTGAAGCTGGCGCTTTTGCAAATAGGCGATATTGCCGAGATGGCTGGCCTGCGCGCTGCGGTGACCGATGTAGACATCCCCGTTCGGCCGCTTCCTCGATTTCACGCAATCGAGGAAATTGCGGACGTGGTCAAGCGTCATATCCTCCGGCGGCGCGTTCACGGTGACCACCGGCGATTGCCTCCCCGCGGCCTGGAACTCATACTTCTGCCGGGATATCCATAGCCGGCCTTCCGTGCCGCAAAACTCAATCGCCTCTCCGCGCACACCGGGCGCCAGCGTGGCCTCAAAGGTCGCGGTGAAGTCTCCGCCATAGCCGAGCAGCACGTTGATCGTGTCGGGCGCGGTCCGGCCGTCTTTGTAGTAGTAAACGCCGCCCACCGCCGAGGCCACCGTGGGGTCGTCGCGGTTCAGGAACATGTGGACCACGTCGATCCAATGGGTGAACAGATCGGTCACCTGCCCGCCGCCGAAATCGAGGTACGCCCGCCAGTTGTAAAACTGCTGCGGATCGTATTCCCGCCACTTCACCGGTCCCAGGAAGTGCGCCCAGTCCAGGTTGCTTGGTTTCGTCTGCAAGGATTCCGGAGCCTTGCGGAGGTGATACGTATTGCCATGCCACCACGTGCGCGCCAGCGTCACCCGTCCGAGCTTTCCCGTATCCAGGTATTTCTGCTTGGCTTCGAGGTACAGCGGACCCGAACGCTGCTGCATGCCCACCTGGCACACACGCTCATTCACGCGCGCAGCCTTGACGATTTCCGGACCTTCCTCAATCCTCAGCGTCAGCGGCTTCTCGACATACACATCCTTGCCGGCATTCAGGCTGTCGATGGCGATGCGCGAATGCCAGTGGTCCGGAGTGGCGATGAGCACCGCATCGAGGCCGGCAAGTTCGAGCAGCTTGTGATGGTCGGAGAATCCCTTCGCGCCCGGCGCAATCTGCTGTGCCCGGTCTACCATGGCCGCGTAGACGTCGCATGCGGCAGCCAGTTCCGCGCCCGCCTTCAGAAAATTGCGCATCACCTCCGTCCCCCGCGACCCCGCCCCGATCAGGCCCAGGCGAATCCGGTCATTGGCACCCAGAATCCTCTGGTACGACGAAACCGTGAACCCGGCCGCTCCCATGGCGGTAGCACGAAGGACGAGGCGGCGGGAGGGATTTCCAGAATTCATGCTGAGAATTATATCTCCCCCGCGCACTATATCTTCAGAAGGAAAGCATCATGCAGGTTGTCCCCTTCCGATTGGCCGGAATCTTCGCCGTCGCTTTGCTGTGCGCCGCGCTCGCCGCCCCCACCGCGGCCGCGCAATCGCCGCGGAAATTGACGAGCGCCGGCGCGAGCCCTGCCGCCAAAACTTCCGAGCCGAAGGCCGCCCGTACTGGCACGGCATCCGGCAAGGCCGCGCCTGTCATCAGCGACGAGGCGCTCGAAAGGGCGATCCGCCAGCGATTCGCGAAATCGGCCATTGCATCCAACGGATTCTCGGTGTCGGTATCGGGCGGAGCTGCCACCCTTCGGGGGGTTGCCCGCGTCGCGCAGCATAAGGGGGTGGCCACCCGGCTGGCGCGCTCGGCCGGTGCCCGGCAGGTGCGGAACGAGATCGAACTCGGCCCGGCCGCTCGCGAAACCATGCAGCGGCTCCGGCAGGGGACGAAGGCACCGGCGAAATCGCCGAAGGCGGCTCGCGGCGACGCCCCGCAGCCCAGCCGCCGGCAATCCCTCAGCGGTAACGGACGGGCAGACCCAGTCACGGCCGGTTCTTCCAGCTCGAAAATCGAGACTGCCCTGGACCGGAACGAAAAAATCCAGGATGCTGCGACAAACCCGCCCGGCACCGCATCCAGTAAGAAGGCCGGAGAGGCGCCGAAACGTTTTGCTGTCCAACCGCCTCTTTCGGACGAGCGTTCCCCGAGTTCATCGCGTCTCCGGGAACGGCTGCGGCGGTACTAGTCGCGCTTGATTTTCGAAGTGTTAACAGGAGTTAACGGAATTGAAAGTCAACCTGCGGAGCTTCGGGCCGATACGCTCCTTGTGCCTTTGTAACCTTTGTAGCCTCAGAGCAATCCACTTAATGTGGGAGACCGCTCTGGAAAGAGACTATGATAACCTTGTAGATGGGTTTCCTTACGGAAGGATCCCGTCCGCCCTCCTGGGCCTGACCGCTTTTCCTATTTTCTTTCAACGCGATACACCCAAATCATACCCAGCGGATTTCCCCTGGGGGAGGTGACTTTTAGTGGACCAGTTCGAAGATCAGTATCTTAGCGAAACTCATACGCATTTGTCCCTCTCCTTCGACGAGGAGGAGAAGTTTTTCGATGCCGAGGCCTCCGATGACGGCGAAGAATCGTCCTCGGCACCGGTAGAAGAGTCGATCTACACGGACGACCCGGTCCGGGTGTATTTGCGTGAAATGGGTTCCGTCCCTCTGCTTACACGCGATGGCGAAGTTACGCTCGCCCGCAAGATGGAGCGGGGCAAGTTACGGATGCAGCGGGCCATCAGCCGCTCGAACGTCGTCCAGGTGGCCGCGATTGGGATAGCCGAACAGGTGCGCAGCGGCTCACTCGAAATCGAAAGCGTCGTGGATCTCGGCGAGGTGGAAGAAGGCACCACGGCGGTCACCAAGCGGATCAAAGAGATCCATGCCATGTTCGACGAGCTGATCAAGACTTACAAGCGGCTGACGGTTCAGTGGGAGAAGTACGAATCTTCCACCACGCAGAACAAGAAACTGAAGCGCAAGAAGCTGATCCAGGCGGTCCGCGAAAAAGTTCTGGCAGCCCAGCAGATTCGCGGAATTCCGTGGCTCAACAACCATTGGATCGACTTCACCCGCGAGCTCGAGAACACGGTGGAAAGCCTTGCCGTCATGCACGCCGAACTGCGCCGCATGGAAGCCGGTGGAGTGAAGGACCCCTCGCGCGTCCGGGAACTGAAGCGCGAGATCCGCAAGCTGGAATCCCAGGCCGGCACCTCCTATGAAGCGCTCACGCATACCATGGGCGTCATTCGGGTGGGGTCCGTGGAAGCCGAGCGCGCCAAGAAGGACCTAGTGGAAGCCAACCTCCGCCTCGTGGTTTCCGTCGCGAAGAAATACGTCAACCGCGGCCTGCACCTGCTGGATCTGATCCAGGAGGGGAACATCGGCCTGATGCGCGCAGCCGATAAATTCGAATACCGCCGCGGCTACAAGTTCTCCACGTACGCCACCTGGTGGATCCGCCAGGCAATCACCCGTGCGATCGCGGACCAGAGCCGCACCATCCGCATTCCCGTTCACATGAACGAGAGCATGAACAAGTTCCTGCGGGCCACGCGCGAACTGGAGAAGGAACTCGGCCGCGTGCCCACGAATGAAGAAATCAGCCGCCGCATGGATATCTCCGTCGAGAAAGTCCAGAAGCTGAAGACGATTTCGCGGGACCCCGTGTCCCTCGAAACTCCGGTGGGGCGCGATGGCGAATCGGCGCTCGGCGATCTGATCGAAGACCGCTGGGTGGGTTCTCCCGTCGACGCCGTCATTGATTCCAACGTCCGCGACGAGACGGCGAACATTCTGAAGACGCTCTCTCCCAAGGAAGAAAAGGTCATCCGCCTCCGCTTCGGAATCGGCTGTGACCGGGAGCATACCCTGGAAGAGATCGGGCAGGAGTTCGACGTCACCCGCGAGCGCATCCGCCAGATAGAGGCCAAGGCGCTTCGTCAGTTGCGCTCGCCCGAGAGGGCACGGCACCTGCGGGCACTGCTCGCCGCGCGGTAAGGCATCCGCTTTCGTTAGCCAGAAGTCAACCACTCCAGCCCCGCCGCCCGGCGGGGCTTTCTTTTTGCCGCGGGGCCGCACCGCAAACCGCGCGTGCGCCCGCCGTGCGGCAAGGACGGCTTTTCAATCCAAAACCGAAAAAATCTCGGCCAGCGGAACCGCGATCTCCGGGCTGGCGGTGCGAAGCACGGTCTCCACCCGAAGCCCCTCGCGCGTGCAGACAAACCCCCGCCGCAGCGCGGGATCGATGAGCCAAACGTGGGGAACCCCGAAATCGAGGTAGTCGTCGATGCGCTCAGACATGCTTAGCATCGTATCGTCCTTCGACAAGATCTCGATCACCAAAAACGGAGGCTGGCGAAGGATGGCTCCATCCGGCTTGCCGATAATGGCACAGACGTCCGGAACCCGAAAGCGGTTTGGTTTCACCTGCACGCGCTGCTCGGTGTACAGCCGCAAGTTGTTCGCCTTACGGAACCTGGACAGGTATATTCCCAGTTCTAATTGCGTCCCGCTATGATCGGTCTCTCCCAAGTTGCGCTCCACAATTTCCCCATCGATGTACTCCACATCAGGGGAGTACGCCATACTGAGGTAGGTTTCGACAGGCACGAGCGTCGCTGTGGCCATGCCCTATTGTAGAACGCC
>JBDIBK010000203.1:0-5507 GCA_039812845.1 Bryobacterales bacterium | reverse complement strand
GCGAAAGGCATTGTGCAAACGGCGATCATCGGTCCCGATCAGCGCCCGGTTTCCTACACGGCGCGGAAGCTCCCGCAGGCGAATCTTTACCAGGTGAGCTACCCCCTTCCGCCGGGCGAGAGCCGCATCGACCTCAACTACGTCATCCCGTATGAAGGGGCGACCGGCATGTTCCGCACCGTGAACCAGTATGAGAATGCCAAGACCCGGCTGGTGGTGGCGCCGGGCGTTCACATTGAAGGTGACGGCTTGGCGCCGCTGGGCACTGAACCGCGCACCCAGGCGCAGATCTTTGGTTACTCCGGCAAGAATCTGGCGGTGCGCCTTTCCGGCACCGGCTCGATCGCCGACGCGGGTGGTGCGAACGGCGAAGGGGGCGATGCCGCGGAAGGCGATGCGCCGCAGATCCAGTCGATCCTTCCCCCGATCTACGACAACCTGAAATGGATCGTCGCCGCGGGCGGAGCGGCGCTGCTCTTCGCGTTTCTGCTGCTCTACCGGAGAGGCACCGGATCGCCCGCGGCGAAAGACCCGGCGCGTGGAGGCACGCGCGCCGGATGAGTGCCGTCGAAGCCTGTGGACTAACGCGCTTCTTCGGAGTCTACGCCGCATTGCGGAATGTCAGCTTCCGCGTGCCGCCCGGCCAGTGCGTCGCGCTCTTGGGCCGCAATGGGGCGGGGAAGACGACACTGCTTCGTCTGGTGGCGGGCATACACTCTCCCAGTGAAGGAACGCTAGCCGTCTTCGGCGGCGATCCCGCCAAACCGGCCACCCGCAAGGCCATCGGCTTTCTCGGCCACGGGTCCGGGCTTTACGACGAACTCAGCGCGGAAGAGAACCTGATGCTGGCGGCAAAGGTGTATGAGCTGCCGGACCCCGCCGCGGCCACCCGGCGGTGGCTCGAACGGGTGGAGTTGGACCGGCTGGCACGGAGCCGCCCCGGTGAGTTCTCTAGGGGAATGCGGCAGCGTCTTGCCTTGGCGCGCGTGCTGCTCGCTCAGCCGAAACTGCTGCTGCTTGACGAGCCGCTCACCGCGCTCGACGACCGCGCCAGCCGCATGGTGCGCGATCTGCTCGAAGAGGCCCATGCCGCGGGCACGACGCTCCTCATGTCCACGCATCATCTCTCCGAGGGCATGGAGATTGCCACGCACATCCTGCTGCTCGACCGTGGCCGGGTAGCCTACTCCGGCGAACGCACGGCCGCGATGCTCGCCAACCCGGCCGGCGTCTATGAGTTGAGTGGAGACGCCGCATGAACGTCTGGAGCGGGGCGCTGCTCATCGCGCGAAAAGACCTGCGGATGGAGCTGCGCTCAAAGGACGCCCTCAACGCGGCGGTTGCCTTTTCACTGGCGATGCTCTTGTTGTTCAGTTTCGCGTTTGACCCGGATTCCGATCAGGCGCGCGAGATCGCCGGGGGCCTGCTCTGGCTGGTCTTTACGTTCGCGGGGACGCTGCTGCTGAACCGAAGCTTTGCCAGGGAATTGCCCAATGACTGCCTCGAATCGCTGCTCGCTTCGCCCATCCCGGCGGTGAGTCTGCTGTTCGGGAAGGCGGCGGCGAACTGGGCGCTGCTCTTGATCGTGGAGTTCCTCTGTCTGCCGGTTTTCGGCATCTTTTACAACATTTCCTGGACGCGCCAGATCCGGATGCTGGCGGTGGTGCTGCTGCTTGCAAGCTGGGGAATCGCCGTGGTGGGCACGGTTTTCGGGGCGCTTACCGTGAATTTGCGGCTGCGCGAAGTGATGCTGCCCGTGCTCGTCTATCCCATTCTGATCCCCAGTCTGCTGGCGGCGATTCTGCTCTCCGCCCACCTCATCGGGGGGCAGCCGATGAACGAAGATCTTGAGGCCTGGCTTCGGCTGCTGGTGGGGTTCGATATCATTTTCTCGCTGCTCACCGCGGCGCTGGCGGATAAAGTGTTAGTGGGGTAACCTTACGAGTTCCGTTGGAGTTGGAACGATGCGAAGCAAACTGATTCTTGCCGCCCTGCTGCTGGCCGCTCTCGTGCTGGCGCGCAATCTCTACGAGATCTTCATGGTCTTGCCCGACGACGCCGAGCAGGGCGCGGTCTACCGAATCCTCTTCTTTCACGTTCCCGCGCTCTGGGCCGGGATGCTGGCCTTCTTCACCGGCTGCATGGCGGGCATCGCCTATCTGGTGAAAAAGGATCTGACGCAGGATCATCTTTCGGTCGCCTCAATCGAGGTCGGGCTGATGTTCTCTATTGTTGGCACCGTCATGGGGATGGTCTGGGCCCGCCCGGTTTGGGGCATCTGGTGGACCTGGGACGCCCGCCTGACCTCCATGTTTATCTGCATTCTGCTCTATTTCGGCTATCTGGTGCTGCGCCGCGCCGTGCCGGAGACGCACCAGCGCGCCCGGATGTCGGCGATCTTTTCCGTCTTCGCGTTCGCCGATATCCCCATCGTCTGGTATTCCATTCGCTGGTGGCGCACCCAGCATCCGCAGCCGATTGTGGGAGAGCCGGGCGCGATCGACCCCGCGATGAAGAACGTGCTCTACACCAATCTCATTCCCATGCTCTGCATCGCCGCCGCGCTTATCGTCATTCGAATGCACCAGGAAGAAATCAGCCTGCAGGTGGAGCGCCTGCGCCGCAAGGTGAACGCCCACGCCTAAGGCGAATTGAGGAGCTCCGGGAAGAAGGATCGCTATGGATAAGACTCAGTTCATTTACCTGTTCTTCGGCTACCTCGTGGCCTGGGTGGGCGTAGTTATCTACATCGGCTCCCTCGTGCGGCGCGAGCGGAAACTCCGGGAACAACTGGCGCTGCTGGAGCAGCAGATCAAGGACAGCGAAAGCCGCTGAGAGCCGCCAATGGGCTGCATTTGAGATAATTGATAAAGGGAAGGTGCCAGTATCATGCCAGTTGGCGAGCGAAACGTTCCCTTCCGAATCTTTAAGAACCACGATGCCGCGGACCGTGCGGATGACGAATACTATGCGTCTCTTACCGGAAATCAGCGCGTCGATTTGATGATCGAGATGAACCGGATTTTCGCGGAGGCTTACGGTGCTCCGGAGCAAAGACTTCGTAGAGTTTATCGAATCGTTAAATCGACACAGAGTTGGGTTCCTCTCCATAGGCGCATTCGCGGCCACCTCGCGCGCCTCTCCTGGAAACGCATTTGATTCAGAAGTCTGTCGTCCGTTTCTTTGACGCATTGCGCGTCCACTAAACTGGGGTTATATGCTCGTCCGCACCCTGCTGGCTCTTGCGCTGTGTGCGTTGCCGTGCCTTGGCCAATCGGTGGGGGTGAAGCAGCACACGCTCAAGAATGGGATGAAGATCCTCATTCATGAGGACCATGACGTGCCCAGCGTCGCGATGTATCTCTTCTACCGGATCGGAAGCCGAAACGAGAGTCCAGGCACTACCGGGATCGCCCACTTCTTCGAACACATGATGTTCAACGGGTCAAAGAAGTACGGGCCCAAGCAGTTCGACATCGAAATGGAGAAGGCCGGCGGGCGCAACAACGCCTACACCTCGAACGACGTTACGGTTTACACGGACTTCTTCCCGGAGACGGCGCTGGAACTGATGTTCGACATGGAAGCCGACCGGATCGCGAACCTCTCGCTGGAGCCCAAGATGGTGGAATCCGAGCGCGGCGTGGTCTATAGCGAGCGGCGGCTAAGCGTGGATAACGATCCCGGCGGGCTGCTGCATGAGCAACTCAGCGCGACCGCCTTCATCGCCCATCCTTATCAATGGCCGGTGATCGGCTGGCCTTCGGATATTGAGAGCTGGACGCGGGAAGACCTGCTGCGCTATTACCGCATGGGATACGCACCCAACAATTGCACCGTGGTGATTGCCGGTTCGGTGACCGAAGCGCGGGTGCTGGAACTTGCGAAGAAGCACTTTGAGCCAATCCCCAGCCATGCTCCGCCGCCCCCGGTTACCACGAAGGAGCCAAAGCAGAACGGCGAACGCCGCCTGGTTGTCTACAAGGAGACCCAATTGCCGCTGCAAATGGTGGCCTGGCATGCGCCGGAAACGAAGAACGCGGATACGGTTCCGCTTGCGGTGCTCGGAGCTCTGCTCTCGGAAGGCCGCAGCAGCCGTCTTTACAAGCGGATGGTGGATGGGCAACTCGCCCTGGAAGTCCAGTGCGGCGGAGACCGTTCGCTCGACCCCGGGCTCTTCCTGTGCGAGATCGCGCCGCGCGGCGGCGTTGAGACGGCAGCCACGGAGAAAGCGCTGTTCGAAGAAGTTGATAAGCTGCGCTCCGATGCGGTGGAAGACCGGGAACTGCGCAAAGCGAAGAACCAGCTTCTGGCGGGCTACTACCGGGAACTGAAGACCATCGCGAATAAAGCGGATTTCATTGGGAATTTCGAGACGTTTCAGGGCGACTGGCGCAAGATCAACGAATATGCCGCCACCGTGGAGGCCGTTACGGCTGAAGACGTGAAGCGCGTGGCCTCCGTCTACCTTGACGCCCGCAATCGGACCGTGGCAACTCTGATTCCGGAACCCAACGCACAGGGAGGGCCGCAATGACACGCGTGCTGACGATGCTGGCGGCGGCCCTCGTCGCCGCCGTCCCAGTGCTGGCGCAGTTGCGGATGCCGGCTTATGAGCGGGCGGAACTGGCCAACGGCGTTGTCCTCTACACGCTGGTGAAGAAGGACGTGCCGCTGGTGACGCTGAAGGCCCTCATCAAGGGGGGCACGGAATCGCAGCCCGCCACGAAGGCGGGGCTTGCGGCAATCACCAATGCACTGCTGCTTCGCGGCACGAAGAGCCGGAGCGCCGACGAGATCGCGGGGGACATCGACTTCCTGGGCGCAAGGGTCGCGATGACCTCCGGTGAATCCGCGAATGAGATTGAACTCGAAGTGCTCAGCAAGGATGCCAAGGAAGGCGTGGCAATTCTGGCAGACCTCGCGCTGAACCCCACGTTTCCCGCCGATGAGGTTGCGAAAGAGCTTGCACGGGCGAAAGACGCGGCAATTGCCCGGAAGGACGACCCACAATCGGTGATCGGCGCCTACGCCAGCAAGTACTTCTATGCGGGCACCGGCTATCCAGGCGGCCTTGTTGCCGATGAGGAGTCCTTTGCCCGGATCGGCAGAGACGACATTGTGGAGTACCATCGCCGACAGTATGTCGGCGCGAACCTTGTCCTCATTGCGGCTGGGGATTTCGACCCAGCGGCGCTCAGGGCGGAACTGACCAAGGCATTTGAGGCGGCTCCCAAGGGAACGCCGTATGCCTGGAAGAAGGCGGGTGCGCTGGCGCGCCCGGCGAAGTCGCGAGCCCTGCTGGTAGACGACAACGATTCCACGCAGACCTATATCCGCATCATGCAGCCCGGCATTGCCCGCACCAGTCCGGATCGGATTCCGCTGCTGGTGGTGAACACCCTGTTCGGCGGGCGGTTTACCTCAATGCTCAACGACGAACTGCGCGTGAACGCCGGCATCACCTATGGGGCGTCCTCGCTGCTCGATCAGCGCCGTCTGCCGGG
>JBDIBK010000202.1:0-5533 GCA_039812845.1 Bryobacterales bacterium | reverse complement strand
TCGGCAATATCGCCTGGCCCATCCGTCGAGAGGTCGATTTCGAACGTCAGCGCGGCATCGTCCTCCGGGCATTCCAGGGCCATTGCGTCCACCTGCCGCCAAAGATCGTCGAGCGCCTCTCCGGCGCAAAGGTGCGGATAGACGAAGCGCAACTGGCCATCGATCTCGGCGTGGGAAAAAACCAGATCGTTCCCGCGGTATCGCCAGCACGTGCCCAATTCACTCCCGGATGGAAGGCGGCCCAGGCTTTCGGCAAGAACGCGCGAGCTCGAGACCGCCGCCCGGATGCACACCTCCGGCAGCAGCGCGGCTGTGTGTTCACAGAAGCCGCCCTCCGGAAGGTAGAGAATCGATGGCCAGGCGCTGAAGTTCCGATACTGCACGCGCGGACCCCGCACAAGCTGCGTGCGGGCGTCTTCGCGGTACGAGTAGTCGCTTGCCGCCCCGCACAGCAGCGGAACAACGGCCCTGTGCAACGGCGCGCCCAGATACTCGATCTCCCCCGCGCTGCAACGCTGTCGGAGCAGTTGCAGACATTCGCGCATGGCTTCGAGTTGCAGGTCAACCAGGCTGGCCGCGTCTTCTTGTCGAAACGATTCGCCCGCCCGCGCCTTCCTCGTCAACTCCGGCGCGCGCGCCTGAAGGGTTTCGTCAAGCCAGCCCAACTGCACCAGCGCCTGCAGGTTCTGCAACTCTTCCCTGCTGAGCGTCTCAATCAACCGCGAATCAATGCCGCGCTGCGCCCGCCAGCGGAGCCAGAGCGCATGCCATTGCGGGAAGGGCTTCGCGATCGCCTCCGGCGTGGCGCTGAAGGCCAGCCCAACCAGATCGGCAACTTCCTTGGATCGCAGGTCCGCCGCCGCTTTGCGGTGGATATCGAGCATCGATTCCCGCGCCGCTTTCAGCGTGCTTTGCTCCAGACGCCGCAGCAGATCCGGGGAGACGACGACGCTGAGCGGCAGATGCGGGAACTCTTCCGTCATCCGCAAGAACGGCAGGGCATACCGCAAAGCGTGAATGCGGTTCCAGGGAAGCGTGAACTGCCGCTCGGTCGGGTGCCAGCCGTTAGGCCGGTGCATATTCCAGACGACGCAAAGTCTCATGGAAGGCCCTTCGCACCGGATCTCGCGCCATCGGTGCGCGGCGTGGCGTGCGTGTACGGGCGCGGATCCGGCTCCGCCTGAAATGCCGTCCACATCGGGAAAGACCCCGCATCGAACAGCGTCATCGGCCGCAGCCCCAATATCAGCTCCACGGTCCGCAGGGCGGAGGTGGTGTTGTAGAAATTCGAATCCACCGCCCCGCGCCGCGCGAACGGGGAAATCACCAGTGCCGGGCTGCGATGGCCGTTGCCAGGATTCCGCCCATCCCCCGCGCCGGCTTCAATGACAACGATGGCGGTCTCCCTCCAGAAGCGGCTCTTCGAAACCGCTTCCACCAGCATGCCCAAAGCCAGATCGTTATCGGCCACCAACTCCGAGGCGGGCCGGCTTTCCACCGCGCCGCTTGCGCCCTCGTTGCCAAGGCGCATCAGCAACAGCTGCGGCATGCTGCCCGCTTTCTCGAATTCGGCCAGGTCTTCGAGGAAGACCTTGACGCGATCGGCATCGCTCGAATGCGCGTCCGGCGCACGGTAGCGGCGGTTCGTCACCTTCTCGAGAACCGGATCCGTCACCCGCGCGATCTGTGTGCCGTCGGCCAGCGGCTTCGGGCGATTCTCGCTCTGCCACCCGTAGTTCCGCATGGTGACGCCCGCAAGCGATGCGCTCGTCCACAAGTAGCCTCCGGGCGGGGTTGCCGCGGGCTCTCCGACGTCGAATGCAGAGCCTCCGCCGCGCCCGGCCTCGCGGTTCGGCCCCAACCGGCGCACAAAATCCGGCGCGATGGCGGCGCTTGCCCAGAAAAGGCCCTCCTCGGGCGCGTCCGCGATCGCATAAAAATTATCGAGGAGCACGAACTCCCGCGCCAGCTTATGGTGGTTCGGGGTGATGTTCTCTCCAAATCGCGCCAGCGAGGCGTCGCCTTTCCCCTGCCGCATATCGCCGAAAACCTCGTCATAGCCAAGCTGCCCCTTGAGCACATAGATGACGTGCTTGATCGGCGAAACCTGGCCCGGCACGTTGGGAATCGGGTTCCCCGCCGGAACCCCCGCATTGAAGAGCCGTTCATCGCGATAGGGCGAATTCTTCCGCACCTCGCGGGTGAGCGAAATCAGCCGCTCCGCGTCCAGCCCCGCGACAATCGAAGCCGTCCCTTGAAGCCTCACGTGGCTGCCCCGAGCGTTCATCGCCAGCAGCCGGTCGCCCGATAGAACGCGCGCCGCCACGGGATACGCGCCCACCGGAACGAAACCCAGCAAGTGAGAGCGCGCGGTCCTCACATCCACCACGCCCACCGCGTTCATGTCGGAGCACACCACATGCAGCCATTTCTTCTGTGGGTCGTAGGCGAGCGCGCTCGGCGTCATGCCCACCGGTTGCCACTGCGACAGCGAGAGGTTGATGGTCTCGTGCAGCGCGAGCGAGCCGTTCTCCTCCACCCCCAGCACATAGGCGCTGTTCGTATTCCCGGCCGTGACAAAGAGCCGCGCGACAAAGGTTAGCGGTGCGGCCGCCGCCCCTGCTTCGGTCTCTTCCCCGGCCTCCCGCTCTACCCTTCCCGGCACGAAGATCATGTCGGTGGGGTGCGGCGCGAGGGGCAGTTTGTCAACGAGTTCCCCTTTGGCGCTCCGATGCCGGTAGAGGACGCCGTCGGCCCACGAACTCACGTAGAGATACTCGCCATTGGGGTGCGGCACGATCCGGTAAGGGCGTCGGCCCGTCCCGAAGCGGTCTTCCACCTTGCCGTCGCGAAGGTTGATCACGTCGATCCCGTTGCGGAAGAGGCGAGCCGCATAGAGCCGCGCACCGTCCGGGGAAAGCGCCACATCGCCCACGAAGTCCTCCGGCGTGCGGCGTGCCGGTTCCACCAGATCGATGCGGCGGGCCGGGGCAAGCGCCCCGTTGGCAAACGCGAATTCGAAGACCGCGCCCTCCGATCCGCCACCCACGTACACGCGATCCCCGGTGCGATTGATCGCGAGCCCCAGCCATCCGTCGGGCACCGCCACACGGCTCCGTTCCTTGAGCGTGCCTTCCTCGAGCACGATCAGGGAGGGCGGATTGTACCCTCCGCGGAGCACGATCAGATACTTGCCGTCCGGCGTCACGACACTCGCCATGGGCATCGTGTCCAGCGCAATCTGGGTCCCCGCCGGCTTCACGCGCCAGCCGTTCGCCAACTGGGTATAGCCGCCCGGCAGTTCGCCCGGTTCGAGGCGGCGCGGAGACTGCGCGGCAAGGCAGGCGGTGATTGCGAACAAGGCGGCCGCTGCGGCGAGATGCTGAAGTTTCATGGTGAAGTGTTTCGCCTGGCTTTGCTGGATTCCCCAGCCGTTATTCTCGGAATCGCTGGGCGATCGGGAACCGTCTGCCGATGCCGAAAGCCTTCGTCGTCACTTTCAGGCCCGGCGCGGCCTGATTGCGCTTGTACTCGTTGAGGTCCACCTTGCGGATGATGTCGCGCACCAGCTCCTCCGGCAGATTCTGGGCGGCGGCAATCTCCGCCGGCCCGGCGAAGTCTTCCACGTATGCTTTCAGGATCGGGTCAAGCACCTCGTAGGGCGGCAGCGAATCGCTGTCCTTCTGATCGGGACGCAATTCCGCCGAAGGCGGCTTCAGCAGAATGTTCCTGGGAATCGCATTCCCGTGCAGCCCGTTCGCGAACTCCGTCAGCCGGTAGGCCAGCGTCTTTGGAATATCGCTGATCACCGCCAGCCCTCCGCACATATCGCCGTAAAGGGTGCAATAGCCCACCGCCAGTTCGCTCTTGTTCCCAGTGGTCAGCACCAGCGCTCCCCACTTGTTCGAAAGCGACATCAGCGCGAGCCCGCGCAGCCGCGCCTGGATATTCTCCTCCGTCACATCCCGGGGCGCACCGCCGAAGACCGGGTCCAGCATCCGAAGCATTTCCTCGTAAGCGCCGGTGATGGGCAGCACCTCGAAGCGGATCCCCAGGCCCTCGGCCAGGTCGCGGGCGTCCGTCAGGCTATGGCCGGTGGAGTACGGGCCGGGCATGCCAATCCCGGTGACGTTCTCCCGCCCCACGGCATCCACGGCGATCGCCGCCACCAGCGTCGAATCAAGGCCGCCGCTTAGCCCCACCAGAACCTTGCTAAAGCCGCATTTCCGGATGTAGTCGCGCGTGCCCAAGACCAGCGCGGCATAGACCGCTTCGCATTCGTTGGCGTGGCTCTCGTGGCGGTCTCCGCGCATGCTGTCCACGTCGACCAGAACGAGGTCTTCGTCGAAGCTCCGCGCGGCCGCAACGACGTTGCCCAGGGAATCCGCCGCAAAACTGCTGCCATCGAACACCAGTTGATCGTTGCCGCCCACCTGGTTCACCCACACGAGCGGAATCCCGCGCCTCCGGGCGATCCCGCAAAAGAGTTCCCGCCGCGTGTGCCGCTTATCCATCTCAAACGGAGAGGCGTTAATGCTGATCAGCATTTCAGCGCCGTCGCGAACCAGTTCCTCCACCGGATTCCGGTCATAGAGCAGCCGTTCGCCCGATTGCAGATCGTTCCAGGCATCTTCGCAAATGGTCAGGCCAATCCGCCTGCCTTCGAAATCGAAGACCGATTGCCTCTCCGCCGGTTCAAAATACCGCCATTCGTCGAAGACATCGTAGGTGGGCAGCAGCATCTTGTCCTGCCGGAAGAGGATCGCCCCCTTGTCGAGGACGGCGGCGCTGTTCGTCACCAGTTTCCCCTCGGGTTCGCTCGACGTGCCGATAAACCCGCAGATGACGGCGATGGGCAAATCCGCCGTCTCCTGGGCGAGCCGAAGAAGTTGCTCCTGCGTTCGCCGCACGAAGCTCGGCTTCTCCACCAGATCGCGCGGCGGATAGCCGGTAATCGAAAGCTCCGGGAAGACGATCAGCCTCGCGCCCGCGGCGGCCGCTTCGCGAGCGGCAAGAACCATGCGGTCCACATTGGCCTCTAGCGCGCCAACGGTGGGATTGATTTGTCCAAGGGCGATCTTCATGCGAATTTCCAGTTTAGGATGGATCGGCCATCCACCCGTGGACCCGCAACAGAACCGGCGCAACCTGCCCCATCCCCATTGTAAGAAGCGAGCCGGATCGCGCGGCAAATACGCACAACAGACAGAGGGATTCTGGGATGAGCCGGCATCGCACGGAAGCGTTGAGCGCCGCCGCAAGGCAAGAACTGGCCCCGCTGGCGGAAGAGCGCCGCCCCGCGCGGCCCACCATTATTTCCATCGGCACTCATGCGGCCCCGCACGCTTCGGGCACTGGCAAGACGCTCGCCGCGGAAGTGATCGCCCACTTGGGCAAGCCGGTCCTGCGGCCCGATAAGTTCCTCGGCGAAGCGGAGAAATATCTGGACTCCCTGTTCTCCCGCGCCGAAAGCACCGGGAGCGTTCTGCTTTTCGATGAAGCGGGCGCGCTCTTCGGAAAGCGCACCTCCGTC
>JBDIBK010000201.1:0-5646 GCA_039812845.1 Bryobacterales bacterium | reverse complement strand
CTCCACTTCGGAAGAGTATCCTTCATTCGGAATGCTTTCAACAGAACCATGCGTGTTCTTACCCTATCGTCTTTCTTCCCGCTCTCTCGTCCACATCCATACGAACCGGCATAAGCCGCGGAATCCCTTGGGGATTCCGTGCCCCTAAACGCGCGTGAGCGAGGCCGCCTCCGCCTCGCGCTGCATGGCGGCAAAGGTGGCCCCAGGGTCCGCGGCATGAAAAATCGCGGAACCCGCCACCAGCCAGTCGCAGCCCGCGTTCACGAGCGCTCCGATGTTGGCGGTGGAAACGCCGCCATCTACTTCAATCTGGAAGCCAAGCCCTCGCGCTTGACGCCATTCCCTTAGCATACGAATCTTCTCAAGGCTGCGTGGAATAAACCGCTGGCCCCCGAACCCAGGATTTACACTCATTACCAGCACGTAGTCCGCGATCTCTACAATTTCTTCCAGCAGCGAAACGGGGGTTGCGGGGTTAATCACCACTCCCGCGCGCGCGCCCTCGCTTTGAATCGCCCGCACCGTGCGGTCCAGATGCGGCGTCACTTCCTGGTGTACTGAGATCTGGTCGGCCCCGGCTTCGAGGAACGACAAGATGTGGTCGTCCGGGTTGGTGATCATGAGGTGAACATCCAGCGTGAGCCGTGTCGCCTTGCGGATGGAAGCCACCACCGGCGGGCCAATCGTCAGGTTGGGGACAAAATGGCCGTCCATGACGTCGAGATGAAGCATCTTGGCTCCATTCGATTCCATCCGTCCGATTTCCTCACCCAGCCTCGCGAAGTCGGCCGAGAGGATTGAGGGCAACACCAGGGCCATCGCACCATTCCTCTACCAGTACCAGTCCTCTACCGGCATGCCGTTCGATCCAGGCGCCATCCCAATGGCGCATAGACCCATAAAGATCCCGATTTCTACCGGGGTCTGGAAATCTTCCGGATCACCGCGGCGAAAAAACCGTCACCGGGAGACACCCCCGGCATCCGCCGGGCCGTCTCGACCTCATAATCATGACACACAACGTCCACAATGTTCTCATTTTCTTCGATTTCCAAAGAACAGGTGGAGTAAACAAGTACCCCCTCCGGGGCCAGCAGGTCAAGCGCATTCCGCAGCATCGCCCGCTGGATTGGCGGGAATTCCCGCAACTTCTCGGGAGTGATGCGCCAGCGGATCTCCGGGTTACGTCCAAGAGTGCCGGTGCCGGAGCAGGGGGCGTCGAGCAGGATGCGGGAGAACGCGCGGCGGAAGGGGAGCGGCTGGGTGGCATCCAACTGGACGCGGGGAAAGGCTTCGTCGGGCATCGCAAGCAATCGCTGGAAGCTGGCATCGCACGCGGCGGCGATCCGGCCCGTTTCGGCCACCACCGCCGTCTTGTTGCCGGGCGCGGCGCACAGGTCGAGCACCTCGTCGCCGGGGCGCGCGCCGAGCAGCGCGCCCACCCATTGGGAACCGATGTCGCTCTGGCGCAGCCCGGCCGCGCGCGGGTTCCCCCTGAGCACCCGCAGGCAGCCCGGCACCTCCGTTTCGGCGAGTTCCAATTCCGGGTAGTCCGAGAGCGATTTGCCTCTGGGGAGGCGCGTGTAGACGTCGGGTTTCTGAAGGAATGCCTCGCCAAGCCCGGCGGCCCGCTCGGCACCGAACGCCACTTCCCAGCGGCGCAGGATCCACTCGGGCATGGAGAGTGCCGTCGCGCGGTCCGGCCAAGCGGGGAGTGGCCCGGCGGCCATCATCTTCCGCAATACCGCGTTCACCATGCCTGCCGCGGAGGACTTGCGGGCCACCCGCGCCAGGGAGACGCTTTCCGAAACGGCCGCGTGCGGGGGCACCCGCTCCAGAAACTGCAGCTGGTAGACGCCCATGCGCAGCGCGGTCAGGATCTCGATATCGAGTTTCGCGAGGGGCCTTGCGAGGTGCGGGAGAAGCAGGAAGTCGAGTTGCGCCCGGCGGCGCAGCACTCCGAATACGAGTTCCTGCGCCAGAGCGGCATCGGAGGGGAGCAGCTTCCCCGCCCTGCGGTAGAGCAGGTCGGCCGCATAGCCCCCGCGCTCCACCAGCAGGAGGACGTCAAATGCCAGTCTGCGCGCAAGCGATGGGGCCGACAAACGATCAGACTACCACGCGCGCAGAGCCGAAACGGGGAAAGTTGGCCGCGAACACGGGATGCCAGACGCGGACGGTGCTATCCCGCTATCCCTTCCCCGCCCTCCTGAAGTACGATGGTGAGCGATTGGTTCTCCCTGGAGGTTTCGTGCTTCATCTTGGATTTGTCACCGCAATCCTTCCCGACCTGTCTCTGGCCGAAGTGGCTGCCTTTGCGAAAGAGTGCGGGTACGCGGCGCTCGAAGTGATGTGCTGGCCTCCGGGCAAGGCCGAACGGCGCTATGCGGGCGTGACGCACATCAATGTGGCCGAATTTGGCAAGGACGACGTGAAGCGGGTGCGGGATACCGTGGGCGCGGCGGGCGTGACGATCAGCGGGCTCGGCTATTACCCCAATCCGCTGGTGGCGGACCACAACGAAGCGAAGGTCTACATTGACCACCTCCGCAAGCTGATTGAGGCGGCAAAGCTGCTGGGCGTGCCGGTGGTGAACAGCTTTATCGGCAGGGATCCGGTGAAGAGCGTGGATGAAAACTGGCCGCGTTTCCTCGAAGTCTGGCGGCCGCTGATCGCCTACGCGGACGACCACGGCATCAAAATCGGAATTGAAAATTGCCCGATGAGTTTTACGCGCGATGAATGGCCTGGAGGGAAGAACCTCGCGTACTCCCCGGCCATCTGGAGACGGATGTTCAACGACATCCCCAGCGAGAATTTCGGCTTGAACTTCGACCCCTCGCACTTTATCTTTCAGCAGATGGACTACACGAAAGCGATGCGCGAATTCGCCCCCCGCATCCACCATGTCCATGCGAAGGACGTGCGCGTGGACCGCGAGCGTCTGGACGAAGTGGGCATTCTCGCGTACCCGTCCCAATATCACACGCCGAAGCTGCCCGGCATGGGCGATGTGAACTGGGGCAGGTTCTTCTCGACGCTGACCGAAACCGGCTACAACGGCGCGGTCTGCGTGGAGGTGGAGGACCGCGCGTTTGAAGGCTCGCTCGAAAACCGCAAGAATTCGCTGCGGCAGAGCCACAACTACCTCAAGCAGTTCGTCCCATAGACGGGGACGCTTCAGAAAGGACCCCCGTGGACTTCACCTACGACGACATAGCGAAGACGATCGATCACTCGCTGCTGAACCCCACGCTCACGTGGGCCGATCTGGAGCGAGGGTGCCATACCGCGCGGGAGTATCGGGTGGCCAGCGTGTGCATCATGCCTTACGCGCTGAAGCATTGCGCCGAGATCCTCGCGGGAAGCGGTGTGAAGCCGGGCACCACCGTTGGGTTCCCTCACGGGGGCCACACGACCGGGGTCAAACTGGCGGAGGCCATGGCCGCGATCGACGACGGCGGCGAAGAACTCGATTTCATGATTAACATCAGCAAGGCGCTGAGCGGGGATTGGGCGTACGTGCGCCACGACATCCACCACGTCTCTCACGCCGTTCATGCCCGCGGCGCGAAGGTGAAAGTGATCTTCGAGAACTGCTATCTCAACGATCAGCAGAAGGTGACCCTGTGCGAGATCTGCGGGGAGATCGGGGTGGATTGGGTGAAGACCTCCACCGGCTACGGCAGCGACGGGGCGAAGGATGCGGATCTGATCCTGATGCGAAAGCACTCCCCGGCGAGAGTGCAGTTGAAGGCGGCGGGCGGGATCCGCACGCTGGACCGGCTGCTCGAAGTGCGCGCTCTGGGCGCGACGCGCTGCGGCGCCACGCAGACGGTCGCGATCCTCGAAGATGCCAAGCGCCGCCTGGGAATGGCGGCGGGTACGCAAGCGCACGCCAAGGAAGGCTCACACGGGCACTACTAATTCGGGCGTCAAGATCGCCCTCTCAGATCGAATAATCTTCCTGGAAGACCTGCGCTTCTTTTAGCGTGACGTAGACATCTTCATTCACGGCGAGCTTGAGCTCGCGAAGGCGCTCGTGCGTCATCTCGGCGAGAATGGGGTCGCCGGATTCCCCGCTGAGCTCCACCTTCACAATCGGCCCGGCGGCAAGGATCCTGCGCACCTTCGCTTTGGTGGTGGTGCGCGCGGCGGCCGTGCGGTGAATGTCCAATTGAAACGGCCTGGCATAGACGCGTTCGCCCTCGTCGCCGGAGCCGGCATCCACCACAAACTGGTCCCCGTCGATGCGGCCGTGGAAGAGGTTCACGTGACCCAGAAAATCCATCACAAACTGGGATGCGGGGCGATGAAAGACGTCTTCCGGGGTGCCGACCTGCACGATGCGGGAGTGATTCATCAGAACGATGCGGTCCGACACTTCGAGGGCTTCTTCCTGGTCATGCGTCACGAGAATGGTGGTGACGTGGAGCTCGTCGTGCAAGCGGCGGAGCCAGCGCCGGAGATCCTGGCGCACTTTCGCATCCAGCGCGCCGAAGGGTTCATCGAGCAGGAGCACCTTGGGTTCGATCGCAAGCGCCCGGGCGAGGGCGACGCGCTGCCGCTGCCCGCCGGATAGCTGGCTGGGGAAGCGATTGGCGAGACCCTCGAGTTGGATCAACTGAAGCAGCCGGGTGACCCGCTCGCGGATCTCTTCCTTGGGCGGGCGCTCCGCGCGGGGCCGGACGCTGAGCCCGAACGCGATGTTGTCGTACACCGTCATGTGGCGGAAGAGCGCGTAGTGCTGAAAAACGAAACCCACGCGGCGCTGGCGCAGATCGCCCCCGAGGATGTCGTCCCCGTTGACGAGCACGGCGGAATCGGGGTGCGGATCCGGAATCTCAAGGCCGGCGATCACGCGGAGCAGCGTCGTCTTGCCGGAACCGGAAGGCCCGAGAAGCGCCACCAGTTCCCCGCTCCCGATGCTGACGGAAACATCGTCGAGGGCGGTGAAGTTCTGAAAACTCTTGCGGACGTGGCGCACCTCGATGCTCACGGTTTTGCCTCCTCAATCGCTGGGCCCAGTTCGCGGCGCATGCGCCATTCGAGCCAGCTCTTCAGCAGAATCGTCAAGAGCGCGGAGAGGGTGAGCAGGCTGGCTACCGCGAAGGCGGCGGAGAAGTTGTACTCGTTATAGAGAATCTCCACGTGAAGCGGAATGGTGTTGGTGCGGCCGCGGATGTGGCCGGAAACGACGCTTACCGCGCCGAATTCGCCCAGAGCGCGGGCCGTGGAGAGAACCACTCCGTAGAGCAAACCCCAGCGGATATTCGGAAGGGTGATCCGCAGGAACAATTGCCAGCGGTTCGCGCCGAGCAGGACCGCGGCCTCCTCTTCCTCCGCGCCCTGCTGCTGCATCAGCGGAATCAATTCCCGGGCCACGAACGGAAAGGTCACGAAGAGCGTGGCGAGCAGAATGCCGGGGACGGCGAAGATCACTTCGAGGTCCATGCCGCGCAGCGCCGGGCCAAGCAGCCCCTGCATGCCAAAGAGCAGCACCAGCATCAGGCCCGCAACGACGGGCGAGATGCTAAACGGAAGGTCAATCAGCGTGAGCAGCAGGCTCTTGCCGCGAAACGAAAAGCGCGCGATGGCCCAGGCGGCCATCAGGCCGAACAGGACGTTCAGCGGCACGGCCACCAG